>NZ_JBSGVQ010000038.1:0-79090 GCF_053608525.1 Nocardia sp. NPDC055029 | reverse complement strand
GTGTATCGCGCGGCCCCTCGCGGGCGCTGACTCGTTCGGCCGTTGCCGGATGCGGGTGTCAGTCGGCCGATTCCGTGCGCGGGCCCTCCGGCATCGGCGCCTGGGCGGGCTGCATCCCCATCGGGATTCCCGTGCCCGGCAGGGTCGGCGCCGCGGCGGGAGTCTGCGGGACGACCGGGGCCGCCGGTTCCAGGGGCAGCGGGTCATCCTGCGGCGCATCGCCGTACAGCTGGGTGGGGTAACCGAGCGGGAACTGGCTCGGGTCGATCAGCTGCGGGTTGGGCGACACCGTCTCGTACGGCGAGGTGTCCGTCGGCTCGGTCGCCGGACTCACCTCCAGCCCGCTGCCGGAGCCGATACCGCCGGCCGAGCCGGTCTCCGCCGGACCGGTGTCGGCGGTCTCGTGCATGTCGGGGACCCGCGGCGCGATCGAACCGGCGGGGCTCGCACCCGGCTCCGACGACACCGCGGTGTTGTCGACCCCCTGCGTCCCGTCGTTCATCACCGCGTACGCACCGCCCGCGACCAGACCACCCGCCAGCAGGCTCGCGGCCGCGACGACCATCGCCGCGCCCCGCGTGGAGTGCGCCGCGACCGCGACCGGCACGTCGGCGGCGTCACCGAGCGCGACCAGCGCGGCACCGGCGGCCGGGGCGAACGGCGCCAGCCGACAGGGCAGCACCGGCACACCGAATCCGGCGGCCGCCTCGCGCACCGCGGGCGCGTCGGCGGACGAGCCGACGAGCACCACCGCGCCCGGCCGCACCGAGGCCGCCTCGAACTGATCCCAGGCCGCCGACACCCCCGTGCGCAGCGCGTCGGGGGTAGGCGCGCCGGTCTGCGCGTAGGCGGCGAGCACCCGGTGTCTGCCGGGGTCGAGAAGTGTCATCGCCTGGTAGCCGGGCACCGCCTCGTAGACCAGCAGGTTGTCGAACTCGTCGAGCCAGGTCATCGCGCCCGCGACGAACAGGTGCGCCGACTTGGCCGAGACCAGTGAGGCCGTGTGCCATTGCGTGGCCGCGAGCCGGGTGACGATCGCGCGCCGCTCGATTGCATCGCGGTAACTCACTGCCACCCCGGCGATCTCGTACTCGTCGTCTAGTTCGGCGGCCATCGTGTCCAGTGCCACCTGCACCGCCGCGGCGATCTCCGCCTTGCTGTCCCCGCCCGCACGCACGGTGCGCCGCAGCAGCATCCGGTCGGTGAGCGTGTCGCCCGCCTCCGCGAAGGCCACCGCGTGCACGGCGCCTCGCTCGGTGCTGACGCCGAGAGTGATCACAGATCCTGCAGCCACAAGTCTTGCCTTCCCACGGGGGCAGATAACTTCGCGGTAGATCGGTTGCGGCGAGAGATCACCGCGAATTAGCGTGCGGATGCACGCACGCTCATCTGATGATTCGTCACCAGCCCGGGCCCGGATGGGAGGAAAATCTCCCAGTTGTTGACACGCTGTCGGTAGACGCGTGTCGCAGATGTGTGTATACCGCTAGCCTGGATGGGTGGAAGTACACGCGCAGGCCCGGTCCAAGCAGAGCCGTCCGGACCCTGCGCTGGAGTTGCAGGACGACCCGCAGGAGCTGATGCCGCGTAAGCGGCCGACCCAGGAGCGCAGCAAGCGCAAGTTCGACGCGCTGCTGCAGTCGTCGCGGGAACTGCTCGTCGAGGTCGGCTTCGAATCGTTCACCTGTGAAGAGGTCGCGCAGCGCGCCGAGGTGCCGATCGGCACGCTCTACCAGTTCTTCGCCAACAAGTACGTGATCGTCTGCGAGCTCAATCGGCAAGACCTGGTTGCGGTTTCCCGTGAGCTGGCCGACTTCCACGGCGAGATCCCCTCGCTGGACTGGTTGCGGCACATGAACCAGTTCGTCGATCATCTGGCGAATCTGTGGACCACCGATCCCTCGCGGCGCGAGGTGTGGCTGGCCATGCAGTCGACCCCGTCCACCCGGGCGACGGGCGCGCTGCACGAGAAGGAATTCGCCGAGGTGGTCTCGCAGATGCTGCGGCCACTGACCCCGCGCACCCCGCGCGCCCGGCGCACGATGATGGCCGAGGTGCTCGTGCACGTCGTCTACTCGATGCTGAACTTCTCCGTGCAGGACGAGCAGTCCAACGCCGACGCGGTCGCCGAGCTGAAGCGGCTGATGGTGGCGTATCTCTTGGTCGCGGAAAAAGAATCGCGGACCGCCCAAGACTGAACGGTCCGCCCGCCTCCCCGCGACTTCTGCCGGTAGTGAGCAGTGACGCGGGTCGGCGACCGGGCCTGCGTTAGGTATCGGGTCACTTTCTGGGCGTTCCCGCCGAGTTACCCATGTACTTGCGAAACCAGTTGTTGCTTAGCTGGGCCCGAGTCGACCCTCGATGAGGTCGGCGAGTTCGCCCGGGTCTTCCAGCACCACCATGGCGGCTGCCGTGTCGCCGTCGTGGGTCAGCGACAGGTGGACTCGCGCGCGGGGCAGGAACTCCGCGGCCAGGCCGTGCAGTTTGATGCTCGGCCTGCCCCACGCGTCGTTGACGACCTCGATCAGCGGATACGGGTTGTCCCCGATCTGCGGGCTGCGCGCGAAGCGAGACGATGCCCAAGCCTTGAGCACCGCCTCCTTCGCGGCCCAGCGTGCGGCGAAGCTGCGGGCCGGGTCCGTCTGCTTGCTCTGGCAGTAGCGGCGTTCACCAGCGGTGAAGCTCTCCCTGAGCATCGTCGTCCCCGACCGTTGCAGCTGCTCGGCGAACTCGGAGATGGTCACCAAGTCCAAACCGATACCGAGAATCGTCACGAAGCGGCAGCCTACGACGCTTCGGTCGGCTGCGGAGCAGAACCGAGCTGTCCTGCGCCGCAACCCCATCCGTTCGTCCGGTACACGCCCTCGCTGTCGAGCCTTGCCTCCGGCGAGAGCAGCATGTCGGCCTCGAGCTGACGGATCTGCTTGGCCGGGGTGCCGTCGGCGCCGAGGCGGCGATCCGCAGGCTTCTCGTACAGCGCCGCGCCGCCGCACATGGCCTCGGCGAAGCGCTGCCTGCCCGCGAGCTGACGCGCCTGCGCCCGCTCCTGGTACTCGGCCCTGGCAGCAGGCTCGATCGCGGCGAGGAACGCCTGCGGATGAACCACCGCGAGCAGACCGGACACGTGGCCGAAGCCGAGCGAGGTCACCAGACCCGCCTTCAGCGCGAACTTGTCACCGAAGCGCAGCGGCTCGCGCGCCCACACCAGGTGCGGGTAGGCAGCCATCTTCTCGTCGACACAGTCCAGGCTCCGGTTCGGCGGCACCACACCGTTTTCCAGCACCTGGCACAGGCCGATGAGCTGGAAGGCCGCCGCGCCGCCCTTGGCGTGGCCGGTGAGGCTCTTCTGCGAGACCACGAACAGGGGAGCGCCGTCGGTCCGACCCAGCGCGCCGGCGAGCCGCTCGTGCAGCTCCGACTCGTTGGGGTCGTTGGCCGCGGTGGAGGTGTCGTGCTTGGAGATCACCGCGATGTCGTCGGGCGTGACACCGAGCTTGCGCAGTTCGGCGGCCAGGCGCGAGCCGCTACCACCGCGGCCCGCACCCAGCGCACCGAGACCCGGCGCGGGGATGGAGGTGTGCACGCCGTCGGCGAAGGACTGCGCGAAGGCGAGCACACCGAGCACCGGCAGACCCATCTCCACGGCCACGTCACCGCGGGCCAGCAGCACGGTGCCACCACCCTGCGATTCCACGAACCCGCCGCGACGGCGGTCGTTGGCGCGGGAGAAGTAGCGGTCGCTGATGCCCTTGGCGCGCATGGCCGCCGAGTCCGCGGTGGCCGACATGTCACCGAAGCCGACGATGCCCTCGATGCCGAGATCGTCGTAACCACCGGCGACCACGACCTCGGCCTTGCCGAGCCGGATCTTGTCGACGGCTTCCTCCACCGACACCGCCGCCGTGGCGCACGCCGCGACCGGGTGCACCATGGCGCCGTAGCTGCCGACGTAGGACTGCACGACGTGCGCCAGCGCGACGTTGGGCAGTGCCTCCTGCAGGATGTCGTTCGGGCGCGGCTCGCCGAGCAGGTTGTCGACGTAGAGCGAGCGCATCGAGGACATGCCGCCCATGCCGGTGCCCTGGGTGTTGGCCACCAGGCTCGGGTGCACCCAGCTCATCAGCTCGTCGGGGCTGAAGCCCGCACTGACGAACGCGTCGACGGTGCAGACGATGTTCCACAGCGCGACCCGGTCGATCGAGGCGGCCATATCGGCGGACACGCCCCAGATCGTGGGGTCCCAGCCGGTCGGGATCTGACCACCGACGACGCGCGAGAGCTTCGCCTTGCGCGGCACCCGGATCTCGGTGCCCGCCTGACGGGTGACGGTCCAGTCGCCCGACTCCGCGACCGGGCTGATCACCGTGTGCTCGGGATCGGCGGTGTGGAAGGCACGCGCCTCGGCCTCGCCCGCGACCGTGAAGGTCAGGTCCTGGTCGAGGAACACCGAGGTCAGCAGCGGTGCCGCGTTGTCGAGCATCGCGCCGTCGTCCTCGTAGCGGCGCACGCCGCAGCGCTCGACGACGGTGTCGTGGTAGCGCTCGGCCAGCTCACCCTCCGGCACGAAGTCCCCGGATTCGGTGTCGTACCAGCCCGGCTTCGGGTCGTTCTCCCAGCGGATCAGACCGGTGGTCCAGGCCAGCTCGAGCACACCGGCGGCGGAGAGCTTGTCTTCGACCTCCATCTCGAAGCGGGTGCGCGAGGAACCGTACGGGCCGAGTTCGGCGGCGCCGACGATGACGACCATGTCGCTGAGGTCGGCGGTCACCGCACCCCATTCCGGCACGGGCAGTGCCGAACTCAGGGTGGGCGGCGCGGGCAGCGCGGCGATGGTCGCGGCGGTGGCCGCTTCCTCCTCGCTCGCGGCCGCGGCCTCCTGGGCCTGCTTGGCCAGCGCGGGCAGGTCGAGCTTGGCGCGCGCCAGACCACCGGTGAGGTCGATCTGCTGCGGCCCGGTCTCGGTCACCTGACGGGCCCGCGAGGTGCACCACTTGAGCAGCTCGTCGGCCATCTCGGTGGTCGACCAGGTGTGCACGCCCGCCTTCTCCACGGCCTCGACCATCGGGTCGTTGTGGCCCATCAGCCCGGTGCCGCGCACCCAGCCGATCAGCGCGTGCACCATGGTGACCCGCGCCGACCACGACTTCTCGGCCCGCCACCGGGTGACCACCGCGTCGAGCGCGGCCTTGGACTCGCCGTAGGCGCCGTCGCCACCGAAGAGGCCACGGTTGGGCGAACCCGGCAGCACCACATGCAGTTTCGCGTCGACGTCGTGGTCGGCGCCGAGGGCGGACAGGCCGCCGATCAGCCGCTCGACCGACCAGAGCAGGACCCGCATCTCCATCTCGGCGCGCGCGCCCGCGTCGGCGAGATCACCGGCGACGCGCGGTGCCGCGAACGGCACCAGCAGCGTCGGGGTCATGGCGTCCTTGACCTTGATCTTGGCGCCGCCCGCGTTGTCGACCTGCTCGGTGCCGACCCAGTCGATCAGCGCGTCCAGGTCCTGGTAGGAGGCCATGTTCGCCGGCACCACCCACAGCGCCGCGCCGTGGCGGGCGTTGTCACGGTACAGCGAACGGTAGAACCGCAGCCGCTCGTCGTTCAGGCGGGAGGTGGTGACGACCACCGTGGCACCGCCGGAGAGCAGCTTGCCGGTGACCGCGGCCGCGATGGAACCCTTGCTGGCGCCGGTGATCACGGCGACGTCGTCGGACCACAGACCGGCATCGGTGGTGTCGAGCGCGGCCTCCGCGATCTGGGCGTACACGCCGGCCAGCACCGAGCGGGCCTCGTGCATGGCCCGCTGACGCCACCAGTTCGCCTGCGCGGCAACGGCTTCGCCCGCGCCGACGTAGCCGGCGATCGGCTGCTCGGCGGTGGCGGCGTCGTCGCCGAGCCACATGGTGGCCAGGTCCTCGCGGGCGGTGGCCCAGCGGTCGTCGATCAGGACGGCCTTGCGGGCGTCGAACGCCGGGGCGACCAGCCGCGGCCAGTCCGTGCCGAGTTCGGCCGAGACCAGGTCGACGAGGGTGTCCTCGGTGGCCTCGGGTGCGCTGACCTGCTCGCTGAGGCCGAGCTGCTCGAGGATGACCCTGGCCGCGGTGGCGAGCACGCCGTCCCGGCCGGTGATCTGCTCGGTGAACTCGCCCAGCGCCGCCGCGTCGACGGTGCCGCCGGACGCGCCACCCGCCGAGGGCAGCGAGACCGCGACACCGCGTCGCGCCGCCACCGCCTGCACGGCGGCGTCGATGGCCGCGTCGACCGAGGCCGCGTCGCTCAGCGCACCGCCGACGAGCCCGCCGAGGTCACCGCCGCGCACGCTGGCGCCTTCGCGGGTGCCGAGCGAGACCTCGGCGGTGACGTGGCTGGCCCAGCCGTCGCCCAGTTCCCAGACCTTCTTGACCCGGTCGGCGATGGCGGCGGGCCGCTTGCCGGAGGGGCCGAAGACCTTGCGCAGGTGGTCGCCGATGGCATCGGTGAGCACGGTGCCGAACGGCTTGTAGGTGCGCGCCAGGCGCTCGACGGTGGCCGACAGGGCGCCCATGTCGGCGTCGGCGGCGCCGTCGATGGCGCCGAGCGAGAGCTCGGAGCCGAGGTCGACCAGCAGCTGGTTGCGGCGCGACGACACGCCGTCGCAGAGGCCTTCGATCGTGTCGACCGGGCCGATCTGGTCGAGCCGCAGCTTGGTCCACAGCGCGATGAGCACGCGGGTGGCGTCGGCGGCGGAGAAGGAGATGTCGTCGGGACGCGGGCCACCGGTGGCGACCGGTGCCGCGGCAACCGGTGCGGCGGCAGGGGCTGCCGCCGGCGCCTCGGCCGGGGTCTCCTCGATGTCGTCGTCGACCGGGGCGGGATCGGTGTCGGTGGCGTAGACGACCGCGGCGTCGCGCTCGACATTGACCACCTCGACCGTCGCCCCGCCGAACGCGGGCAGCTTCAGCGTCTGCGAGGCCAGGTTGGCCACCGTCGGGGTAGCGCCGAGGCCGATCTCGACGAACCGCTCCACGCCGAGGCCGCCGTGCGCGGGATCGGTGAACAGCAGGTCCTGGGTCTCGATCCAGCGCACCGGGCTGGCGAACTGCCAGGCCAGCAGCTCGATCAGCACCACGCGGCACAGTTCGGCCTCGCGCGCCGCCCAGCTGTCGAAGTCGGCCAGCACCGCGGCCAGCGGCTCGGACGGCACGAGTTCGGCGATCTCGGTGAGGAACTCACGTTCCAGCGAGAACGGGCGCGGCACCAGGTTCGGGATGTAGCGGCCGACGAGCACCTCCGGGCGCACCTCGGTCGGCAGCAGCTGCTCGAGCTTGTGCCGGAACTCCGGGACACCGTCGCGCAGCACCGAGGAGTGGAACGGCACGTCGATGCCGGGCACCAGGATGAACGCCCGCTTGCCACCGAATTCCGCACGGCGCCGGTCGATCTCGGTCTCGAGCGCCTCGAGCCCGGCGACCGTGCCCGCGATGGCGTACTGCGAGCCACGCAGGTTCAGGTTCACGACCTCGAGGAACTCGCCGGTGGCCGCGCCGATGCCGTCGACGAAGTCGATGACCTCGGCATCCGGCAGCCCGATCTGCGACGGGCGGATGGCGGCCATCCGGTAGTCGCTGCGGCCCTGCGCGTCGCGCGGGACCAGCTCGTGCATGGCCGAGCCACGCTGGAACACCACCTCGAGCACGGCCTCCAGCGGCAGCACTCCGGCGACGGCGGCGAGCGCGTTGTACTCACCGACCGAGTGACCCGCCAGCATCGCGCCCTCGACGAAGGCGCCCGCCTCGCGCAGCTCGGCGACCTGGGCGACGCCGAGGGTCGCCATGGCGACCTGGGTGAACTGGGTCAGGTGCAGCACGCCGTCCGGGTGGCGGTGTTCGACACCGCGCGCCTTGAGGTAGGTCGGGTTGTCGCGCACCACCGCCAGGATCGAGAAACCGAGGGCTTCGCGGGTGTGCGCGTCGGCACGCTCCCACACCTGCTTGGCCGCCTTCGAGCGGGTCAGCGCGTCCAGACCCATCCCCTTGCGCTGGATGCCCTGGCCCGGGAAGGCGTAGACGGTCTTCGGGGCGGCGGTGCGCCCGGTCGCGGTCATGACCAGGTCACCGTCGACGCGGCAGGAGACCTCGACGATCTCGCTGCCCGCGTCCACCGCGATCCGCTCCACCCGCACGTCCACGGTCGCGCCGGGGCGCACCATGCCCAGGAACCGGGTGGTCCATGCCGTGAGAGTGCGTGCGGGAACGGAGCTTTCGGGATCCACCGCGACCACCGCATGCTGGGCGGCGGCCGAGAGCCACATGCCGTGCACGATCGGGCTGCCCAGTCCGGCCAGCTTGGCCGCGGCATCGGAGGTGTGGATCGGGTTGTGGTCGCCGGAGACGGCGGCGAAGGCGTGCATGGCGCGCGGGGCGGCCATGGTGACGTCGCGGCGACGGCGGCGCGGGGTGTCGGCGGCGTCGTCGGACACCGCACCGGCCGCGCGCGGCGGATCGGTGAGCTCGCCCGCGCCGTTGCGGCCGCGGATGGCGAACCGCTCGACCAGCCGGGCCAGCGGTGCCGCCTCGAGCCCCTGATCGAGGATCAGGCCGACGGTGACGGCCACCTCGACGACCCGGCCCATATCGGTGTCGACGACCGCGCCGCTCTCGGCACGGACCACGAGAATGCCGGTCTCCGTGGGCAATTCGTTCAGCAGCTCGATCTGATGGTCCAGGTGGACCAGATCCAGCATGCCCTCGATCACCGAACCGTTGTGTGCGGTACGCGCCGCGCCGAGCACCGCGAACACCGCGGGCCAGCAGGCGCCGACGAGCACGTCGGGCGCGGTGCGGCCGAGAGTGCTCAGCGTGGTGGGCAGACCCGAACCGGTGACACCGGCGTGGTCGGCGACCAGGTCGGGCATCCAGGCCAGGTTGAGATGCGCCACACCGGCTTTCACCTCGGGCAGCGACTGACCGGCGGCCACGCCGAGCAGCGCCGACATGGCGGTCTCGGCATCGGCTTCGGTGATCACCGGCGCGCCACCGGAGTAGATGCTCACCGGCACGGTGATGCGGATCTTCACCGCGTCCCGGCCCAGCAGCGGCACGGCCAGCTCGACGTAGCCGAAATCGGCTTCGGGACCGGAGATCTCGGTCAGCGTCGCGCCGGTGCCCTGATGCACCGCGCTCCCCTGCTCCACGACCCACTCGCCGACGGCGCCGAGGCGGTGCACCGGGTTGACGGTGGTGCGGCCCGCCCACTGCACGTCGGGGGCGGCGAGCACGGTGTCGATCGGGCCGGTCACCACACCGGCGACGCGGCGCGCGTCGACCGGGGCGGGTACGACGCCCGCCCGGACCAGGCTGTAGGCGGTGTCCTGCTCGAAGCGGTCGAGCAGCTCGCCCACCGGCTCGTCGACCCGGGTGATGCCCGCGACCGCGACGGTGCCGGGGATGACACACACCTGATCGGCCGAGTAGCGCGGATCATGGGCCTGCCACAGCGAATCCGAGCGCCACCAGCGACGCACGTCGGCGTCGACGACGGGCACGAAGTTCACCGGCTTGCCCGGCGTCTTGCACAGCGAGACGAAGAACGGCACGTCGGCCGGGTGCAGCACGGTCTCGGCGACGCTGGGGTACTCCTTCTTCAGCGCGCACAGCGCCTGCACCGGGTGCTCGAAGGCCTCGTCGTCGGCGAACAGCGTCTCGATCTCGCCGCTGTCGGCGGGGTGCAGCCGGGCTTCGGTGCGCCGCATCATCTCCGCGAACCGGTCGCGCCAGCTGATGTCGAGCCAGTCCGAGCGGGTGGCGTCGCGGATCGCGTCGCCGATGTCGCTGCCGCAGTCGAACGAGATCGGGACCTCGCTCGAGACCGCGAGCGAGACATAGCGTTCCAGCCACTGCTGGTAGGTCATGGTGGCGACGTCGCCGAAGTAGGGCTTGGCGGTGGCGTCGAGGGCCGCGATGATCTCCTCGCGCCGGGCGGCGACGGCCTCGGCGTCACCGGCGACCTCGTCGAGCAGGCGGCCCGTGCGCGAGGCGGCGTTGTCGATCTCGTGGATGTCGGCGCCCAGCTGGCTGCGGCCCGAGGCCATGCCACCGGAGGCGGTGCCGGCGCCGACCCAGTCGGGGGTGCCGGGGGTGTCGACGAGCAGCTGCTTGACCTCGGGGGCGGTGGTCGCCTCGAGGGTCGCCATGGCGGCGGTGCCGACGAGCACGCCGTCCAGCGGCATCATCGGGTAGCCGTGGTTGGTGGCCCAGGTGCCGGTCAGGTAGTCGGTGGCCCGCTCGGGGGTGCCGATGCCGCCGCCGACGCAGACCACCACGTTGGCGCGGTTGCGCAGCTCGGCGTAGGTGTCCAGCAGCAGGTCGTCCAGGTCTTCCCAGGAGTGGTGCCCACCGGCCTTGCCGCCCTCGATGTGCATGATCACCGGGTAGTCCGGCACAGCGTCGGCGATGCGCAGCACCGCGCGGATCTGGGCGACGGTGCCCGGCTTGAACGCGACGTGGCTGATGCCGGCCTCGGTCAGCTCCTCGATCAGCGCGACGGCCTCGTCGAGCTCGGGAATGCCCGCGGTGACGATCACGCCGTCCAGCGGCGCGCCCGCCGCGCGTGCCTTCTGCACCAGGCGCTTGCCGCCCAGCTGCAGCTTCCACAGGTAGGGGTCGAGGAACAGCGAGTTGAACTGCACCGCGCGGCCCGGCTGCAGCAGCTGGCGCAGCTCGGTCATCCGGTCGGCGAAGATCTGCTCGGTGACCTGACCGCCACCGGCCAGCTCGGCCCAGTGGCCCGCGTTGGCCGCGGCCGCGACGATCTTCGCGTCGACGGTGGTCGGGGTCATGCCGGCGAGCAGGATCGGCGAGCGGCCGGTGAGCTTGGTGAACGCGGTCTCCACGACGATGCGGCCGTTGGGCAGCCGCACCGGCTTGGGCGCGAACGCCGACCACGGGGTGGCGGCTTCGGGGGCCGCGCCAGGGGTGAGCAGGCTGCGCTGGCCGGGACGGGTGGCGGCGGCGACCACGCCGACGCCGGTGCCCTTGAGCGAACCGCCGGTGACCCGCGAGAGCAGGTCGCCGGGGCCGAGATCCAGGATCCACTCCGCGCCCGCCTCGACGACGGCGTCGACGGTGGCGACCCAGTCGATCGAGTCGACCAGGATCTGCTGGGTGAGCGAGGCGGCGAGCTCGGCGTCGAGGTCGCACTGGCGGGCCCAGCCAGCGACCAGGTCGACGGTCTCGGCCAGGGCCGGGTGGTGGAAGGCGATGTCGACGGCGACGTCCTCGAACACCGGCGCGAACACCGCACCGCCGCGAATCTTGCTCTCGCGCTCGCGCGTCTGCTCGTCGTGCAGCTGCGCGCACTTGGCCCGCACCCGATCGAGCTGGGCGGGGGCGCCCGACAGCACGACCCGCCTGCGGCCGTTGCGGATCGACACCACCGCGGCGAGCGCGGGGTCGACACCTTCGGCGACCTCGGCGACGATCGCCCGCAGCTGCTCGGGATCGACATTGGACACCGCGACCATCGGCGAACGCTCGCCCACCGGCATCAGCCCGCGCCTGCGCGCGACGAGCCCGGCGGCGGCGCCGACGAGCTGGGCAATGGCCAGCAGCTCCGCGTCACGCGCGCCGCCCGCCTCCACCGCGGTGGCGGCGAACAGACCCTGCGAATGCCCGACGATCGCGACCGGCGGGTGCTCGGCCGTGTCGAGACCCTGCAGACGCAACGCCCTGGTGGCCGCGAGCTGGGCGAGCAGCACGCCGGGCATCGACACGGCGGCCGAGCGGAGCACCGAGTCCGCGGGCACCGACGAGGGCTCCTCCGGCTCGTCCAGCTCACTCTCGAGCATCCAGCCCATCGGGTCGAAGCCACCGGGACGCACCACCAGCAACTGTGCCGCAACCGGCTCGATCAGCGCCGCGGCCTCGTGCACCAGTGCGGTCAGCTCGGGCTCGAGCGCGCTGTCGCGACCGATCTCCTCGAGCTCGCTCAGCCACTGCGCACCCTGCCCACCGAACGCCAACGCATACCCGGCCCCGTTGCGCAGCTGCTCAACCAGCGCCGCGCGGACACCCGATGCCTGGCCACGACCACCAGCTTTCGCGGTCGACTCCATGCCCATCTCGGTGCTCTCGTTGATCGTCAAGACGCTCGACTTCCTTCTCCTGGCGCTCCGCCCACCGACGGCACGCACACGTATCCGGCAGCCCCTCGGGCCTGTTGAAAGCCACGATCGCACAAAATCATGAGGAAAGCCTCACGTTTCTCGCCCACACGACAGCTACCGCCGAGTATTTCTGCACGCCCGTACCAGAATTATCTGAAACGTGACCCCGCCTCATGTTTGAACGCGCAGGTGGGACCTGTTACTTCGCTTCGCAAACATGAGTGGCCCTCACATTGAGGGTTACCAAATCGTTATAACCCCAGGTCGTGTTACCGACGAGTACGACATGCCGCCCCAACGCTTCGCGTAGCCGGTTTTGCCCGGTAGAGTTTGGACGGTCGTACACATCCAGCGCGAGTGGCGAAATTGGCAGACGCGCCAGATTTAGGTTCTGGTGTCCACGGACGTAGGGGTTCAAGTCCCCTCTCGCGCACAGATTGGTGACTAGCAGGTCAGATTTCGGCTTCTGTGTGTTCGAGTGCACTCGCACACGAAGGAGTTGGGCAGTGCACGCCCCTGACCTGCACAGTTGCTACTTTCCGGGTGACCTCCTAGTCACTTTTCGGCCAGACAAGGGGCCTTGCACCCTCCCGCGAGTGACCAGTGGTGAGCGGTGATCGAACCGGTCATCCCACCCCAGTCCTCACTGCAGGAACGCCTCCACGGCCCGCTGCCGGTGAGTGTCATCCCACGCACCGCCGACCCTGAAATCGTCTACGGCATCGCTGTCGTCAACCATGCCGGTCGCGTCGCCGACCACGCCGTGTTCTCGGCGTTGGGCTGGTCGCCGGGCACCAGGCTGACGGTGTCGTGCCCGGAGGATCGCCTGATCCTCATGCGCGCCTCACCGGACGGCTCGGTCGAGATGAATGCCGGCGGATTCTTCCGAGTTCCGTTCCGCAAACGCCGCCGCGTCGGACTGCTGGAAGGTGACCGGGTGCTGCTCGTGGCGCACCGCGGGCACAGGCGACTGCTGATCCATCCCCCGGCCGTGCTCGACGGGCTGATGAGCCAGAGCCGGCGAATCCTGGAAGGACCATTGTGACGATCCCGAGCACCAGCCAGCCCGCGGTCACCGCAGAAACGTTGGCCGCCGCGAGGCTGCTGCTGACCCAGATGGGCATCTCCGCAACAGATCTCATCGGCGCCACTCCCGTCGCACCGACCTTTGCCGAGGTGATTCCGCATGTGCGCGCCCGCCTGAGCGCCGGCACCGCACGCACCTACGGAACGCATCTGGACCTCCTCGAGTCCATGTGGCCGGACAGGCCGTTGAACGAGCCGACCCGACACGAGCTCGAAGACCTCGCCCGGGCGGTCAAAGCGAACGCCCGCACGAACCGGGCATCTCGGGGCGGCAACAGCGCGGTCGAGCACTACGTGTCCGCAGTGCGCCACGTCTACCGCTACGCAGAAGAAGCGGGCTGGATTCGGCCGCAGGACAATCCGGCACGACAAATCGCCATCCCCGCCCGGCAGGCATCACATCGCTACGCGATCCCGTCCGGCCAGGTCGCCGAAATCTGCCAGGTGGCTGCAACTTCCGGTGACGACCCCGAACTGGACGCGCTGATCCTGCGGTTCCATCTCGAGACCGCGTGCCGACGTGGCGGCGCTCTCGCCCTTCGCCCGCAGGACCTCGATCGCGACCAATGCCTGGTGTACCTGCGAGAGAAAGGCGGGACAGACCGCTGGCAGCCGGTGTCACCGACACTGATGCGCCACCTGCACGACCACGCCGCCGATCGCAGCGCGCCCTTCACCGGCCAGCTACTGCGGTACCACCACGGACGCCCGATCACCAGGCGCCGATACGACTACATCTGGAATCGAATCGGGCAGTCACTGCCCTGGGTCGCCACCCAAGGTGTCACCACGCACTGGCTACGCCACACCACGCTGACCTGGGTCGAAAGAACCTTCAGCTATGCGGTGGCCCAATCATTCGCCGGACACCGCGGCAAGCGCTCGGGCACAACCGATTCCTACGTCAAGTCCCAGCTGCACGAGGTCGCCGCCGCGCTCGCGGTCCTTACCGGCGAACCTCATCCCCTCGCCCGGGGTACCCAACCTCCAACACCGGAGTTGCTCGCGATCGACGCTGCACGCACCGGAACTCGGTGATGGAGGTCTGGCGCACGCGCGATTCACGTGAGCTATCTGCATCGACGCACGCGATATCGCAGCGTCCGAACCTGAACCGACGCCGCCTCGCCGAGCGGCCGACACCATCCGATCCGAATGGAGCGATATGTCTGTGCCTCTGCGAGTAGGTACGACTGCCGCGGCCAGCACAGAAGGCGCGCGTGCGGGCGGTGCGCATGCCTTCTTCTGGACCGAACTGTGCGCCGCCGCCGGAGTCAGCATCCTGGGCAACGCGACTCAAGCCGTCCTGCACACCACCTTCTTACCTGCGGTCGCGGCCGCGGTCGCCGTGATCCCGCCGCTCGCGCTGCTGGCCTCGGTCCACGGCGTCGCGCTTCTCACGCGGGCGCACCCCGTGTCATCGACCGCCCGCCGCACCGCGACCGCGCTCACCGTGGTCATCGCCGGTGCGGCGTTCTGGATGTCGTTCACGGCGTTGCGCGCGCTGGCGATCACCGCTGGCGTCCCCGTGGCCGAAGCATGGCTGTGGCCGCTCATTGTGGAAGGCAGCATGACCCAATCCACGATCGCTCTGCTGACCCTGGCACATACACACCGACCCGGCGTCAATCCGAACCCTTACATCTCCGAGCCTGACCCTCTGCCCCAGCCACGGGCGCACACAACACCCGACACCCACGCCGATCCACCGGCCCCGGCCGCCGAGCCCCCGGATCATTCCCGCGCTGACCCTGCCGCACCGACTCTCGATCTGACGGAGCTGGCCAAGATGATCTGTGACCAGGATCCAGGCGGGCGACGCGACCCGGCCACCGTGACCTCGATCCTCACGCTCCGCCATGTCGACGAGTGGAGCGCCAGCCGAATCGCGCGCGAGGTCGGGTGCAGCCGCTCTGCGGTCAGCCGGATCCTGCGCGACGCCGAACGCCTACGTGCGCACGGAACCACAGAACGTGCGCACCCCGGTGTTCGTCTGCTTCGAGACCGTGCGCATGCTGACCGCGATAGTTCGGACCTAGACGTCGGACGTGCGCACGCAGAGGAGACCCTTGTCGGATGTGCACGGGCCGAGATCGGCCGTACGCAGGCGAACCTGTCGCAGACAGATTGAGGCCGACGATGTTTCGGCCCTAGTGGATGCCGCCCGAACCTTTGTCGATGTGCCACTGAACACATCGACACTGACAGTCATCCAGTGTTCGATTAATCCACGGTTTGTCACCAAGATTCAGCTTCTCGCCCACCACACCAGCGAAACCACCTTCTTGGGGGACCAGTGAGCCTCGACCTTTCCTGCCCGCATTGCGACCGCACCGACTGGGTTCAGAGCGTTCCCGCCGCCGTGTCCGAGGGCACACACAGCGGCTACAGTACCGGCGTCCACACTGGGGTGGGCATCGGTCAGGGTGGGCTCGTTCCAGTCATCGGCACGTCCAGTCGCGAGGTCAGCCATAGTTCCGCGCTCGCGAGAAGCTTGGCGTTGGCACCTGTACTTCCAACCCCGGGCCGCCTGACGGCCTTCGCGATCCTGCTCATGCTGCCCACCGCCATGTTCTTCGCGGCAGCAGCTCTTGGGTTCCACACCGACCCACCGGAAGGCAATCCCGTCCGGGTCCTCGCGTCCTTGGCAGGCATGTTCGCCATCCCCATCGTCTGGTCGATTCCGGTAGTCGCCCTGCTGGCCGCTGCGGTCAAACGAGCCCGACGCAACGGCAGGGTCGCATCTGGTCGCGCGCGCGCCCACAGCGTCTGGCAAGGTGCGTACTACTGTCACCGTTGCGGCCTCGCCTTCTGGCCGCAGTCGATGCACCCGGGTATCCCGAGCCGAGTCGGTGTGCCCCCAGGTGAGTTCCGGTGGTACGTCTGGAACGTCGGCGGCTACGCGAAACTCTGACCAATCGGCCCAATCACGGTCCGATCGGCCTGCGAGCCGTTCTGAAACTCTGCTCGTATGACGTCCACCGGGCTACCGGGACCAGCGCCCATTCCCGGTTGGGCGGGACTACCCACTTTTTGCTCGGCCGCGCGCGCCGCGGCAGCCATGAGTTGTCGCACTTGCCTGCCGGTCAGTTCGAGTAGTTGGCCGATGCTGTCATCGGACTCCCCCTGGTCGCGTATCGCTTCGATCGCGCTCGCTTGGCGGGCACGCCACCGAGCGGCCTCGGCTTCGTGCTCGCGTTCTAGCTTTTCGATCTGTTGGCGCAGTTCACCGATGCGCTGATCACGCACCGCAAGGCTTTTGCGGATGACTCCCGCGGCGTGCAGGTAGGTCTCGACCGCGTCCATCGTCGCGGTCGCGCGGCGTTGCGCCTCGGTGCGCCGGACCTTCATCACCTGACGGACCTCGTCCAAACGCCGAACAAGTTCGGGATCTCGCTTGGAACGACGTGGCTTGCTAGCAGGCATCTCAAACTCCTGAGATCGACCCGACCAGCGGCTCTTCCACCCACGAGGATACGCCCCGCTGCCAACACCGCCAGCTAGCGCTTCAAGGCCGATCACACCCGCCACAGCGCACTTCGGCGCCGCAGGGATCGGCCCGTCGCAGTGTGTGCCTTCCAACTCTTGCCTACCACAGCATCATTGCCGAAAGACGACCCGAATGACCGACACACTCACCACGATCGAACCCCTTCTGCGCACTCTCCTTGGCGCGAAGTTCACCAAAACCCTCACAACTACTTTCGCCCAACTGGATTGGGCCGAAGACGAGATCACCCACGCTCAGGATCGTCACCGGGATGTCGCTGATGTTCTGTATCACGGGTTTTCGCTGTTGACCGCGACCCACGAACGGATGAGCGCCGAGTTCGTCTACCGTGCCCACGCAGGCGAACTGCTCGACCGGGTCGCGGCCGGGCTGTCGACGAAGCCTGGGACTGCGGTCGAGGTCGCGCTGTCGTTGATGCAGGTCAGTCTCGCGACACCGTTGAACACCACGGCGTTCGGCCTCTACCTGCGGATGTCGCGACAAGCCGGACTGCCCGACCTCGGTGAGCCGGTCAAAGGTTTCGATGAGCACTACGAGGCCATCGCCGCGAGCGGTATCGACGAGTTCGAAGCGCTCGCGCGCCGCAAGCTCGCGGTGCCGGACAGGGTGATGGCGTTGACCCTCTGCGACGGCCGCCATCACGGCGAACCCGTCGCCTGCCGCCTGGCCTGCGCACGCGCCGCCTGACCCAACCCCGCGACTTCCCCACTGCCGTTTCTCGTTCTCGTCTTTCACGCCGCACCCGGCCATCGGGGGCGGCGTTCGTCGTTTCTACGAAGGGATTTCAATCGCCATGCCTGATGTGGAACTGCCCGACCCGTGCAGGGTGTGTCGAACCCGCGATCCTGGCACCCGCTACAGCATCGACGGTGGGAGCGTCTGCGAGGACTGCGTGTACCGGTGTCCGCAGTGCTATCGGTGCGGCGCCCGCGCGATCACCCTCACCGATACCAACTGCGCGGGACGGCTGTGTTCGGAATGTATGTCCCGGCTCAATCCGTGTGTGGTGTGCGCTGATGTCACGTCGGCCGTGCAGCGGGTCGATACCGGTGGCGTGGTGTGCGAGCTCTGTGCGCGCCTGTTCGACCAGTGCTTCCAGTGCGAGCGCTTCACCCGACACAGCCGCTACGTCGTCGGTAACCAGCGCGCCTGCGCCGAGTGTGCCAGCGCGCTGCGGGCCTGCCGTGACTGCGGCACTTTGATCCGGGGCCGCGGGCAGTGTGATCGCTGCGCGGATCCGTACAAGGTGTGGAACTACTTCTACCGGCCGGATCCGATCTTCCACGGTGACGGGCCCTTGTTCCTCGGTATGGAACTCGAAGTCGTCGTCCCCGTGGACCGCTACGACGACATGGTCGCGATCGCGGTCGATGCGCTCGGCCCGCTCGGCTACCTCAAACGCGACTCTTCCATCCAGCCGGCGGGATTCGAGATCGTGTGCCACCCGATGACCTACCAGTACGCCCTGACCGGGTTCCCGTGGCAGCTGCTCGACGACCTCACCGTGATGGGTTGCCGGACCAACACCAGCGTCGGCCTGCACGTGCACGCTTCCCGCGCCGGGTTCACCGGGCCCGCGCACGTCTACCGGTGGATGAAGCTGGTCTACCGCAACCACGCCGAGGTCACTGCATTGGCGCGGCGCACCAGCCGCCGCTATGCCCCGTTCGAGCCCGGGACCCGCGCCCGAGCTAAGGACCTGGCCAAGGGCGCGCGCCACGCCCTCGGGTTGCCGCGCAACCAGGCGATCAACCCCCATCCGCGCGACACCTTGGAGCTGCGGGTCTTCGCCAGCTCCCTCGAGACTCAGCAGGTGCAGGCGGCGTTGGCGTTCACCGATGCCTCGATCCGCTACACCGCCGACCTCACCATCCCCGAAATCCGCGCTGGTGGCTGGGACTGGGACCGGTTCACCAGCTGGGCGAGCCGACGCCTCGAATACTCGCCTCTGCTCGCCGAACTCGCCGATCTGGCCCACGATCCGGAAGAGGTCGTGCTGTGTGCCTCCTGACCTTCCTCCCCGCCTCGGTCTCCCCGGACCCGCGGGCCCTGAGCCGCGGTGCCGAAGCCAACCCACACGGGCACGGATTCGCACTGATCACTGGCAACCGGGTCGTCACCGGGCACGGCATGAACGCCGAGGAGTTGATCGACACCTTCGCACGTGTCCGCGCCGCCCATCCGGCCGGGCCGGCGTTGTTTCACTCCCGCTACGCCACTCACGGCACACGCACTGTCGACAACTGTCACCCATTCCGGCTCGGCGGCGATCATCGGACGGTGCTGGCGCACAACGGGATCCTGCCCAAACGCGTCCATCCCGGCGCCTATGACTGGCGCTCCGATACCCGCATCGCCGCCGAGGACTACCTCCCCGGGATGCCGTTCGGGTCCCTCGATACCCGCCGCGGCGCCCGCGGCCTGGAATCCTGGCTCGGCTCGTCGAAACTGCTGATCTTGACCGTCGACCCCGCCTACGACCAGCAGGTGTATCTGTTCGGGGAATCGAAAGGGCAGTGGGACAACGGGATCTGGTACTCCAACACCAAGTACCTGCCCGCGTCTCAGCGCTATTCCACCCGCGAGCGGTACGTCTGCGACGGCTGCGACGACATCGACCTGCACCGGGTAGGCCGCTACTGCCGCACCTGCGGGTGGTGCTTCGCCTGCGAGGTCCGGTTCCCGCACTGCGAATGCCGCCCCAACCGGACCCGCAGCACCCGCCGACGCGCGGCTACCCGGCAGCTGGCCCTGCCCGCGCCGCGGCCACCGAGCCCCTAGCGCGACTCCCACCGGCCGTCGCCCGTTCATCTGAGCCTGCACCGTCTGGGTGCGGGCTTTCGTCGTTTCCAAGGAAGGAAACCGATGCCCACCGCCGTTCTGGACTCCTCGGCTGATCTCGTCGAGTGCGGGTCCTGTTCTGCCCGGCACGATCCCATCGAGCTGGTCGCCACCGCCGAAGACACGATGTTGTGCACGGTGTGTGTCACCGAGCTCGAACTGTGCCAGGGCTGCGACCGGCCCGCCGCCGATACCGCGCCGACCACCTCCGACACCCTCCTGTGTGGGGACTGCTTGCAGGGGTGGAGCAAATGCGAGGACTGCGACCGCTACAGCGCCTACATCGTCGCGATCATCTCCGGCGGCGACGTCTGTTCGGCTTGTTCGCTCGACTACTCCCGGTGCGAGGACTGCGGCCTACGCACCAACGACCCGTACACGATCAACAACTGGCGCGACGTGTGCTCGGACTGCCGCAGCACCTATCGCGAATGCGACCTGTGCGAAACCCTCATCCCCAGCGACGAGGACTACTGCGACGACTGCCTACGCCCCGAGCACGACTGGGTCTACGACTGCGACTACAAACCCGACCCGGACTTCCACGGCGACGGCCCGTTGTTCCTGGGCCTGGAACTCGAACTCTACTGCGAAACACGAGGATTCCGGCAGTCGGTGGAAACCGCGGATCCCCAGCTCGGTGAGCTCGGCTACCTCAAGCAGGACGGGTCGATCAGCTGCGGGTTCGAGATGGTCACTCATCCGATGAGTTTCGACTACGCGATGGCCAACTTTCCGTGGTCGCTGCTGTCACGGCTGCGGCTGCTGGGCTGCTACACCGACGAGTCCGCCGGCATCCACATCCACCTCTCGCGCGCCGGGTTCGACTCCCCCACCCACATCTACCGCTGGCTCAAACTCATCTACCGCAACGAGCCCGCCGTCACCGCGCTCGCGCGACGCCGACACACCCAGTGGGCCAGTTTCGACCCCGACATCCGCGCCATGGCCAAGCAACTAGCCCACGGCGATCACGGGTGGGGCCGCTACCACGCCGTCAACGCCCGCCCCGCCGACACCTTCGAGCTGCGCGTGTTCGCCAGCTCGCTCAAACCCCAACAGGTCCAGGCCGCGCTCGCCTTCGCCCACGCCTCGGTCGAATACACCCGCGGCCTGCGCGCCCGCGACGTCACCCGCGGCGGCTGGGACTGGTCCACCTTCACCGCCTGGGTCTCCGCACGACCCGAGTACGCGCCGCTGACCGCCGAACTGACCGCACTCACCACGACCGGCGCCTTCACCGACACCGAACAGGCCTACCCGTGTGCATCCTGACCTTCATCAAACCCGCCATCACCCCCGACTACGACGCCCTCGCCGCCGGTGCGGTCGCCAACCCACACGGGCACGGCTGGGCCATCCACGCCGACGACCGACTGATCGTCGGACACGGACTGGACCCGCGCGACACCATCACCGAATTCGCCCACGCCCGAACCGAGTTCCCGAACGGACCGGCCCTGTTCCACTCCCGATTCGCCACCCACGGCGACCGGACCACCGCGAACTGTCACCCGTTCGCGATCGGCGCGGACAAGCGCAGTGTGCTGGCCCACAACGGGATCCTGCCCGACCACGTCCACCCGCTGCGGGGCGATGAGCGCTCCGATACCCGCATCGCGGCCGAGGACTTCCTGCCCCGGACGCCGTTCGGGTCACTGGATTCGTGGATCGGACGGTCGCGGTTCGAGCGCTGGCTAGGCACCGACAAGGCCGTCATCCTCACCGTCGATCCCGCCTACAAGCAACCTGCCTACATCTTCAACGAACAGGCCGGGCACTGGCGCGACGGGTCGTGGTATTCCAATCACACCTACGAACTGGGCCGATTCCCCCAGGGCGCCTATACCACCTTCGGCGAAGTCCTCGGGTTCGACGACGGCTACTGCGAGAACTGCGGAGCCGACTTCGACAACCCCGACGGATCGCACTGCCTGTACTGCGGCTATTGCGTGCAATGCCTACACACCTTCCCGCGGTGCAGCTGCGCCTGCCTGGACGATTCCGAGCGCTACGCCGACTTCCTCGACACCGAACTCGAAACAGCATGAACCACCCACCACGGGCGCACCTTCCCGTTCCGCTCATCCGGCTCTCCGATCGCGACGGTGCCCGCGTGCACGTCAGCACCGACGGCTACTGGGTCCGCCTCCACCTCCACGACACCCTCGACGGTCAAACCCGCTGCCAGCTCATCGATCTCGACCGCACCGAAGCCGACCTGCTCGCCGCCGCTCTGGCTACCCGCCATCATCCGCGACCGGCCCGCCAGCTCACGTTGCTGCGATTTCTCAGGAGGATCCACCGCGCATGACCCAACCGCTGACTATCCCGCCGCTGCGCTACCGGCTCCGTGCCGCGATCGCCCAACTCCGCACCCCCGCAACCATACCGGCCAGCCCGGCACTCGCGGTGCCGACAGTGATCACTGCCGAACTGCACGCCGCGCGCCGCCACGGCGACCGCATCACCGTGCGCACCCGCGGCGGCCACACGCTGCCCACCGCGACGGTCACCACCCTGGGTTCTCGGTACACGGTGCTGACCACCGAACCCGGTGGCCGGGTAATCCTGCCGCTGCGGTTCATCGAATCCGTCCAACGCCACTCGCGCGCGGTGAGCGAGGGACCGGCGTGACCATGCCGACGAGCCTCGCCGCCGACGACCGCCCCGACCCGAGCCGTTGGACCGCACGCGTGCATCCGGTGCTGGCCGCGACCGAGGTCGTGATCGTGGGCTGGCACAGTGCCTTCGCCAGCCCACCTGCCGCTGGCACGAAGTTCGCCGTCTTCCCCGAAACCATGGGCATCGACTTCGGGCGCCGCCCGGTGATGGGGTTGGTGCGCGTCGAACACGCCGCCCTCACCCACACGATGCGCGACGGTATCGCGATTCCGCAGTGGGTGCCCGACCCGTTCAGGACCGGGCTCGACGCGGTCTCGTGGCGGGTGATGCCGGCCGAGCCCGACGGGGAGAGCTGGGTGATCGCCGGTGGCGCGTGGACCTACAGCGGCCACGACGCCGTCCTGCCCGCCACCGTCGTCGACGCGGCCCTGTCCCCGCCACCGCTGGTGCGGGTGTACGGACACAACCCGCACACCGGCGACGAATGGATCGCGACTTCGTGATCGCCGACGCCAAGCAACTCAATGCCTGGCTGCGCGCGCAGATGCCTGCTCTCGACGAGTCCCGGTATCTGCCGTGGAACAGCGGCACCCCGACTGTCACCTCGCTGGTGACGCTGATCCACCTGCGCGTGCAGACCCCATCCACCCCGGACCGGACCACCACCGTGGTCCTGGTCGCCCACCCCTGCCCCGCTGACACCGAACCCGGTGCCGAGCCCGCAGATTCGAGGACCATTTGCATGTCACACCCCACTCCCCCGCATCCCGGCCGGGCGCGGCCGAGCGTGTTCCGATCCCCGCGCGCCTGGCGCACGCGCCGGTCTCGGCCGGACTCGTAGTCCCCCACATCACCCTCGCCCACCGGGACCGGACCCGTCCGGTGTGGGGCAGCATCGACCCGCACCGCCTCGGCGAAGTGCTGCACCACAAACGATGTCAGGTGTGCGGGGAACCGCTCGACCAGACGCTGGTATTGATGATCCGCCCGTCGGACTACCTGCGCGGCGTCGCGGTCGAGCCCGGTTTGCACCCCGAGTGTGCCTGGTACAGCCGTCGCGCGTGTGTGATGCTGGCCGGGCACGTCGACCGCTACAACCCCGCCGGCAACACCCCACTCAACCGGTGTAACGATCCGCTGTGTCGGTGCCGGTTCTGGGCGCCGACCGAGGACGCCGTGCCGGGTCGGGAGGGCAAACCAGCCGAAGCCTGGTACGAGGCATGGCTCCGGCTCGACGACTACGACGTCTTCACCGTCCCGGCCGACGAGTCCGGGCCCGCGGCCACCGGCATCGCGCTTCGCGGGGTGCCGTTCCTGCGGCTGCGCAAGGTCCGCGACCCGGCACCGAACTCCGACGATTCCCAGCCGATGGACTTACTCGCCGCGTTCATCGCCGCCCGAAAGCTGTGGGAAACCCTCGACTCCACCGACGACTCCGAAGCCAACCCCTGACTGCCGACCACTCCGGTGTTCCCGCATCACCGAATGCCGCACCCTTTGCTCGACACGAGCGCCCGTAGTGACGCGTGCTCACCGTATCCACATGTTGTGGATACGGCTGTGGACAACCACAACAGAGGCCGTCACACAGCCTGAGCGTGCCATGCAGCCGCAGCCTCGGTCCCGACCTGGAGAGGACTCCATCGACCATGGATCCGTACAGTTCCGCCGCCGAGCGCGCCCGACGGTTGGCGTGGGCGATCCTGGCCCGCGCCGCCCTCACCCACCGCGGCACGGTGGCGGTGCTGCTCGCGGCCCATGGACCCGTCGGCGCCGCCGACATCCTCGCCCACGCCACACCCGGTCTGACGGTGCGTGCCGGAGCCGACGTCTGCGACGCGAACAGGATCGGTCCAGGTTGGTCACCCCCGAGGACCCCGAGTGGCCCCGCCGACTCACCGAGTTCGACGACCCCGACACCGATCGCTTCGGGCCGGTGGCGTTGTGGGCGCGCGGAGCCGGATGCCTCAACACCGTCGGTGAGCGCAGCGTGGCGGTCGTCGGGGCGCGGGCCTGTACCGAGCACGGATACGCCGCCACCTGCGAGCTCACCACCACCGCGGCCGGGCAGGGGTGGACGATCGTGACCGGCGGCGCCTACGGCATCGACACCACAGCGCTCGAGGCCACCCTCGCCGTGGACGGGTCTGCGGTCGCGGTCACCGCCAGCGGCTTGAGTCACGCCTATCCCGCCACCAATCGCGACCTGTTCGAGCAGGCCACCCGGCGAGGGCTGCTGGTCTCGGAATACCCGCCGTTCGACTGTCCGACCCGTGATCGGTTTCTGCACCGCAACACAGGGTCATCGCCGCCCTCGGTCGGGCGGGGATGGTGGTGCCCGAGGCCGGGATCCGCAGCGGCACCCTCAACGCCGTCAGCCGGGCCCACCGACTCGACCGACCCGTGTTCACCCTCCCGACCCCGACACCGACCGCCCCCGCGTGGACCGGTTGCGCGGCCATGGTCGACGACGGACGCGCCCGCCTGGCCACCGACACCAGGCAACTGCGGGCCGCACTCGCGGCCGAGCACTGAATCCGTCACCGACAGAAAGGGATCGACCGATGAGCGTACGGATGGGCAGTTTCGAGCTGTTCTTCCCGCTGGGGCAGGTCAGCGTGATCGCCGAGCACGCGATGGCCGCGACCGAGCATTCCTGGCCCGACTGGGCCAGCGACAAATCCGACCCGGTTCCGCCGGCGTTGGTGTGGGCCAAGGACCAGGGCACCTACCTACTGTCCAACGGCGGGCCACGCCTGCTGGCCGACCCCGCCGACCCCGAAGGCTCCTCACAGGTGGTGTACGCGGCCGGCTACGACAGCTACTTCGACTTCTCCGCCACCGCGGTCGGCGGCGACGACTTCGCCGAATACATCTCCCTCACCGAAGACCACGAAGGCACCACGTTGATCGACATGATCCGCCACCACGCCGCTGTCGGCGGCATCCTCATCGTGTCCGTGTATCCAGACGGCTTCTACGGCATCGAGTTCAGCTCAGCCGCTCCATCATTGGACCGATAGCCACCCGACGGGCCCACCGCTTCAGATGTGGCAGTCGTCTCGGCTTCCTGCACGGTGGCGACACGCGCAGCACCGGCCGATTCACGCCGGTCAACGACGGACGCCGCCTTCGCGGGGCCTAACCGCGAAGAACCTCTGCCGGCCGTGGATCGTCAGGCTGCAACCGGGGCCATTCCAGACAGACCATGGCGATGAGGGCCTCGGAGCAGCTGCGGGCGAGGGCGACCTCCATCCGGCAGATCTGCCGGATGCACCGCCCACTTGATCAGCGACTCCACGGGATGACCCGGATCGTACGGGCATACAGTTCCTCTGCCACACCGGATTCCAGCGGGACCCGTCGAAGCCAGGTCTATCCGCGTGACCCGAGGATCGGGCGGATCCGGTCCAGACCGGCAGGCGCATCGGTGATCGTGATCGTGCAACGGACCCGACACAGCCATCGGCGCACCGCGAACCGCACAGATGCCTGCACTGGGATCGGCCTCTCGAACACATCCCCCACCAAGGAGGAAGAATACGTGGCCCGCCTGGAATCCAGCCAGCTCTAGGACACACCTGTCGCGGGCTCGTCCTCGAGCGCAGACCGGCAGCCAGCGGTTCGTCACCTGCCCCAGTCATCATCAGGCAACTCTTGGTGCTCGGCCACCACGCCGCTCTCGGTGCCATCCTGACCGTGTCCGTGTATCCGGACGGCTTCTACGGCGTCGTAGTTCAGCTTGGCCGCCTCACCATTGGACCGATTGTCCTCCAGCGCGTCCGAATCGATACAAACAGCTCCGGCGGTCGCGCGGCGAATCCAGCTGCGGCGGAGTAGATTCCCGACTCGTCGGATCCGGATGAGCCGGTCAGGGCGGGATTCGACATCGCCGACGTGCAGGCCTCTGTCGGGATGCATGCTCCGCACACGTCCTGGTCGGCCGAACCCGCCCCGTCAGGCCCCGGCCGACCGGGACCATCTTCACGGCCGGCGGTGAAAGTGCAACGCACTGCCCGACACCGCAGTGAAACCGAGCGCTTCGAAGAACCGTCGTCGGCCCCACCGCCCCTGGGGATCGGTGTCGAGCACCACCGTCACCTCATCGGCACCCGCCGCCTGGGCTCGTTCGATGAACCCGTGTACAAGTGCCGACCCGACACCGCATCGAGGTTGCAGGAGTCCGACCAACGCGAGATGGCCGGTATATGGGTTGCCGGCGAGGAACCCTTCAGTCTGACCTTCGCGGTGGGCGAGCAGCCGGATCGAGTCCGGTTCACCGATGCCGGTCACCCGCGTCGGTGCGGCGAAGACACTGTCACGTAGCCGGTGGAGCTCGTCGAGGGATGCCAGCAAGCGCGGGAGCACCGCGTGCTCACCATCGATCTGCTCGACCTCGATCCCGTCCACATTGCCCACGCTGCCACACCGGTACGGCCGTACAGAAATACCCGGTGAGCCGAGCTGCCGACCGCCTCGCGCATCCCGCCGTACCGCAGCGCACGGGCCAACCGCTACTCCGCCGGGCTGAGCGCGTGCGCGGGGCACCACTGGTGTAGCTGGAGTTGCCCGTGCCCGTTGCCGGTCACCAGGGTGAAGGTGCACAGGCCCATCCAGGTTCCATCGGCGAGCAAGACCCAGGCATATAGCCATCCGGGAACGTTGTCGGCGAGCCGGAGCCCGCCCAGCTTCACCCGCATCGCCAACTTGTCCTGACGGAAGTGTTTGGGCTTGGTCGCGATCGCCAAATGGGCGGCGACCATCACCTTCTGTGGCGGGTCAATGATCCGCCATGGCGAGGGAGTGAAGGTCACCGGCCAGTTTTCGAACACACCGGCGAACCTACATGGATCGAATATATGTTCGATAACACGTAGGGTGCCCCTATGCCAGAGATGCCTCGCCCCGCTGCGACAGCGGCGACGCTGGCCATGGTCCGCCGCCAGCTTCTCGACACCGCTGCGTTCGGCAATCCCCTTCTGCCCGACCAGCTCGAATACCTCGCGGCACGGATCACAGAAGTGCTGCGCGGCTACGCCACCACCGATACCCGGATCCATCCGCGCCTGCGCCGACCGCTGCAACCGCATTCAGCCTGGACTGTGTGCCCCTACTTCCACGGTCCAAGGCCACACCCCGAGCATCCGACCTCGTAGCGGCGAGTACGGATGCTGGCCGCATATGGTGCCGCTGGCCGGGTCTGTCGGCAACCAGGCAAGCCTGGCCCACAACTGCCATACTGCCCAGATCATCGACACACGCGGGGCCAGCCGATATGAGCCGGCCGCCACCACGGCCCACAACAACAACGGGACAGGACAACCACATCAGTGAAGTCGTCACCCGACCCCAGCGGCGCGCGCAACCCGCGCGAGGGCGACTGGTTCGCTGATCCGGTCCTACGCAGGTCGAGCTGGCGAATCGCATGAGCGGCCCTCATGACGATCCCGATGTGGCTCAAGCTCGGGAATTCCTCGAGATGCTCACCGCCCAGGCGGCGGGACTCGAGACCGATGCTGCGATGGCCACGTCGCCGCTACAACGTGCCGCACGACTATCGGACCTGCGTCACGTGCAAGGCTTCATCAAGGCGTTGCGCCGCCGGTTCCCTGACTTGGCCGACTAGCGACCAGACCGCCACGTCGATCGGCGAATACATCCCAGCGTGATGTTGTGGCCCTACCGTGTTGCCCATGCCGCAATTCGCACTCGGAGAGGAAGTCGGCTGGACGACGCTGCACCGTGGGACCGATGGCTCCCACTGGGACATCCTGGTCGAACTGCAAGGCCAGATCATCGACATCGGCTGTGACCGGGAATCCGGCGAAGTCCGTGACTACCTGATCGAGGCCACGATCCGTGGACGCCCGGTCGGTTCAGTCCGCATCCCCGCCGCCGAAGCCTCTGCGCTCTCGACGCCGCCGACGACCATCTGGTGCGCCGAGTTCACATGACTGGCCCGCCTAGTCGCTGGTGCGTCGGGTGACCTGTTCGTCCTCGCGAAAGTAGAACCGGTCCTGCGGGCCTTCGCCCACAGCCGGAGTCGTACCGGCGGGCAGCTCCACGAGCGGCCCGATGAAGGCATACATCTCGAGTCGACCATCGGCCTCGCTGGTACTCGGCGCGAGGTCGAAGGCGATCTCGCGCACTCGCCGCCAACTGCCACCGCTGAGCGGATCGGCGATCACGTCCCCGAGTCGAACCTCGTTCACGGGTACTGATTCGGTGCCCATCATTCAAGGATTCCACACGATCTGAGCCCGCAACAGAGCCGAGCACCTGCTGACGCCTCTCACGCATGCGCTTGTGAATTGGTCGCCGATCTTGTGCCCATGCGGGCATCTCGAGAGTTCATCTGTGACTGCCTGCACCGTAGAAGTCCGGTCGACCGAGCTCCACATTCCGGTGATGCCCGCGCCGGCGGTCTCGGAAAGCGCGCCCTCCAACGCCGCCCCGACTACCTCACACGCGGGATCGTTCAGGCCGGATCAGGAACGACGTGGATCGACGGTTGCCGGAGCGACTCGCTGTCAGGCCCCAGCTTGCCTGAGGGCCTCACACCCCCGACACCGGCAACCGCCGGACCGCTGATCCGGAAGAACTGTCATCCCGTCCCCGCGGTATGGGTCCCGACCCGTGTGGATCACTGACCCGCTGAAATATTACCCAGGTCCGACCATGCCGAACAGCCGCGATGCGCTTTCGCAAGCAGTCATCGGTCGGCCGCCGGTCCACCCGAGCCGGGAAGACGCGATGTGTTCCATCGGCCGCACCGGACTGCGCGCGTCTGGGCGAGACGATGCGGATTCGAGATCGCCGCCATAGTCCTGAGCTGGCCACCGGCAGTGGTTCACTTCGATTCTCGTTCCGTGTCTCACAGCATGGTGTGCCTCGACCAACCTGGCTCGGCGGCACTGCCGATGACACGCTGAACCGATTCCAAGCCACGCTGGAAGTGGACGGGTTCGACCAGCAGCAAGCAGACCGCGCCGGTCGGTACCCACCGGAGCATTCCTCATCAGCCCTGCTACAGGCGCGGATCGTGCACGAGCCGGAAGTCGTGCAGCGGCTCGTCCTCGCCGCCGGCAGCGGTGAACTCGCGGTCGATGACTTCCCCCGCTGGGATATCGCAGTCTCGGCCGATGACGGCCGCTGACAGGACCAGCGGGGCCGCGTGTGTGTGCCACGGCGTGACACAGTGCGCGTCGCCGCCGACGGTGAGCAGCACCCACAACGGAACCCGTCCATCGGGCAGCATCTGGTAGTCGTGGCCGGTGCCGGGTGCGTCGAGATAGATCGGGTAGTCGTCGCTCATAGTTTCCATTCCTGCCAGATAGTCGGTCGGTGCGCACGCGTCGGCGTCGGACCGTCACGGGTCACCGATGACTGCGAGGTTGCGGCCGTCGAACTTGTTGCATGACGGGCCCCGTGATGACGTTCACGGGCGACCCGTACAGCTCGCCGCGCACCGCTCCTACAACGGTGCCGCACGCAGGTGCGAGGCTGCCCACACGCCGAGTGCGGTCGAGCCGAGGACGTGAAGCAGGTAAGTCGCCGACACCACCACGATGCCGTAGTCGCGCATCCATTCCCCCAGCGGTAGCAGCAACACAGCGTCGACGCCGAGCATCAATCCTGACAGCAGCAGCGACGGGCCAGCCAGCGGCCGCGGCGATGCCAGTCCTG
The DNA here is from genome assembly GCF_053608525.1 of Nocardia sp. NPDC055029. NCBI lineage: Bacteria > Bacillati > Actinomycetota > Actinomycetes > Mycobacteriales > Nocardiaceae > Nocardia > Nocardia sp. NPDC055029. The sequence goes on along the minus strand of NZ_JBSGVQ010000038.1, from coordinate 49,199 downwards.
ATTGCGCCCCTGACAGCACCTGGTCGGCAACAGCGGCCGACACCGCACGGGTGGCCCCGTCCTCGTCGAAAGCGCCCTGCCGCGCATATGGGTCGGCGACCATCTGTTTCTTCCCCTGGCGACGCGAGCCGGGCTCCCGCGAACTTCCCGGACTGGAATAGCGGTTGGTTCGAACCTGATTGAGCGATCATCCTGACCTGCGGCACCGATCAGCATCGGCAAACACCCCGCCGCGTTCAGTGATCTGTCGGGTATTCGATTCAACGGAATGACCCCGATGGGTCGGGGCCGCCCAGCTGAGGTTCGCGCCGGGCGACCACACCGTTCGCCCGCCTTGCCCCGTGCTCACGGACACGGACACGGAACTGACGCGATGACACCGATCTGCCGGGATCGCTACTTCGATCGGCGATCTTGCCGCGACGGTGCCGCGCCCCGGGCCCGAACGCTGCGTGTACCGGTCAACACGGGGAAAGCCGTCTACACCGTCGGCCCGCCACGGCCGCGACGCCATCGAAGCAACCCACCATCAGCCTCGCCGAACCCGACCAGCGCGGCCACCGCGGAAGCACCCGCAATACATGGCATCCCCTGTCCAGACCCACCACCGACACCACAACAGGAGCACCCCATGTCCGCCTCCCCCACCGTTGTCCCCGACCAGACCGCCGACGTTGTCGTGGAATCGGTGCCCCGCACCGACTTCGCCCTCCGCGAGCACCTCGGCACCGCCGGTGCCATCGCCGACCTCGGCGAGGATCCGGTCATCGACCGCTGGCGCAGCCAGGCCCCGAGCTGGCGCGGCAAGCACTGGACCTACCGACCCGACACCGACGGCGCCCTGCGGTTGTTCCCGATCAACATCGCCCGCGCCACCCGCACCACCCGCTGAGCGCATTTGCCCTGCTTCGTCTCTCTACAACGCTCTGCCCTCCCAAGCGCCCCGTTGAAAGGAATTCTGTTGACCACTGTCGTGACCGACTCCAGCGACCTCGATGTCGCCGAGCCCGCGCCCATCGCTGTCGTCGAGTCGAGCGCCGAGCCCGCCCAGGCGCCGCCGTCCGGTGCGATCGCGCAGAATCTGGATCCGCCGACTCTGGTGATCACCGGCAACAACGTGCGCCCGGCACCGGATCTGGCCGACTATCCGAAAGAGGTCGCCTCGATCCGCCAGTTCGGGGTGCGTAACCCGATCCTGGCCGTCCGCGAAACCGACGGCAGTGTTCACGTTATCGACGGCCAGGTCCGCACGCTGGCCGCGATCGCGACCGGGCAGGAAACGGTGCCGGTGTGGGTGAGTGAGGTCGACTCGAGCATCGGTGACCGGGAACGTCAGATCGAGCGGGTATTGACCCAGATCAACCTCAACGACCGCCGCATCGAGTTGACCGACTCCGCCCGCGCCGCCGGTGTGACGCTCATGCTCGACCTCGGCGCCGGCGTGACCCGCATCGCCGAAGGCTTGCAAGCCTCGGATCGTTCCCGGATCCGCAAGGCGGGGACGATCGGGCGTTCGGACACCGCGCGGCGGTTGCTCGACGACGGCCAGTTCAGCCTCGACCAGCTCGAAACCATCGCCGGATACGAAACCCTCGGCGACACCGACGCCGTCGACACTTTGACCAGCGTGACGCGGTACCAGTTCGACTACCAGGCCCGCCTCATCGCCGATGACCGCCAGACCCGCCGCGACCGACTGCGGGCAGCGCTGCCGTATGCCGCGTTCGGTTTCGGGGTGCTGACCGAGCTGCCCGACATCGGCACCGACCTGATCCCCGACGGTGAACTTCTCACCGGTGACGGGCTGCCGGTCAGCGAAACCGAGATCTATGCCGACGCGAGGCGGTGGCGGGTGTTCCTCGACTTGGTCGACGACGCCGAACTCCTCGACGAGACCACCGGCGAGCTCGTCGATCCCGCCACCGTCGACTGGGACACCCGCGATCTGGGCGCAGACGCCGAACCCGCACCAGGGATGCGGAGCGCGCACGGAGTCACCACCCGCGACGGGTGGATGCCCAACTACTATCTGCCCGCCGCTGCCGTCGCCGTGAGCGGCCTGCAGCAGGTTGATCCCGTCGCTGGCAGGGACGCCGGTGCCGACACCGGCACCGATGCCGGCAGGCCGAGCGGGAACAGAAGCGGGCCGAGCGGGCCCGGGTGGTCGAGCTCAACAAACGTGGCGTCGCTGCCAAGGCCCGCCGCATCGAGTTCCTGACCCAGTTGCTCTCGGCGCGGACCGCCCCGGCCGGGGCCGCGGAGTTGGTCGCGGTGTCGCTGATCCGTGAACCAGGATTGCTGGGGTGGCCAGCGGCGGATCTTGCCCGCGACCTCGTCGGCGCCGACACCGCCGACGATCTGATCGCAAAAGCGACTGCGGCGACACCCGGGCGGGCGTGGGTGCTCGTGTTCGCGCTGGTGCTGGCAGCCCATGAAGCGCGCCTCGACAAGGACTCGTGGCGGCGTCCCAACGGCGCCGCGGCCCGATACCTGCACTTCCTCGCCGAGGCCGCCCGCAAACTCGCCAAGACCAACGGATCCGAGGACTTTCGGCTCGTCGATGTCGAACTCGCCACCGCCGGTGACATCGACTACCTCGACATCGACCTCGACAATCCCCACGCCGACCCGGTGACCACCGAACCCGCCGCCGACGAGGATCAGGACCTGCCGGTCGCGGCCTGACCAGGCGGTCGGTCCCCGGCTCGTCGGTAGAGGCGAGCTGGGGGGCGCGCCTGGTGTCGAGTTCGGAGATGATGCCGTGCCCGCCGTGCGCAACACCCTTCTGCTGCTGTGTTATTCGCGGCGCGATACTCTGCTCGGCCTGTACGGAACCGATGTCGTGCCGGCTCGAATGGTCAGCGGTGCTGCTGGTTCCACCAGTCGATGGCTTCGCCCTCGGCGTCGAGTTGGTCGATCAGGTCCGCGGTGACCTCGACCTGGGATCCGCTCTGGTCGCAGAACACCCACAACTTGCGGGCGGCCTGGGTGTAGTGGTGGATCGCCGCGTCGGTCTCGAACGCATCGGCCTCACCGGCACGGAAGCGGTCGATCGCTTCACCGAGGGTAGCCACGAGCTCAGCGAGGCGGGCCTGATGATAGGCGGCGACCTGTCGCCGGGCAGCGGCGCGTGCGGCTCTATTCTGCACGCCCGCAACGGTACTCGCGACGACTGAGCCCCTCAGCGAAACGACGGCGCGTCCACAACCCGGTGCGCGTGTCGACCAGAGCGCCGACTCCGTCCCGACCGGTCCACCGACATCATCTTCGGCCAGCGACGCGAGAAAGAACGACGAACTCGCCGCCGCAGCCTGAGCCGTCGGCACAACGGGTGACCCAGCGAGCACGGGACTCGATCTGCTCTCCCGGTGCACGGCGCCAGCAGACTGGCCCACCCGCAGTCGACCAACGTCGGAATTGGCGGATCGATAGCGGCTCGATCCGCGCCGTCGGGGCCTATTGCCCTTGCTGCTCACCATGAAACACCTCTAGCGCGACCATCTCAGCTTCCGTCGTCAGCGAAACTCCGAGAAGGACAACGATGCCTCGTCTGCTCATCGATGACCGATTCCGCATCCTGGACCTCTACGCGCGCACCATCGTCGCCGACAATTTGTCCGTCGACGAGGTGCACGCGAAGCTCGAGGAGATCCTCGCCGATCACACGAACACTGATCCGGCCGTCGGGATCGACCGGTTCTGGGCGCGGACCCGAGTCCAATCCGAATCATCCAGCCAGGGGTCGAGCGGCTTCTACACCTGGTATCGGATCCTCCCCGTCAATCCAAATGACGCCGATGCCAACACCCAACTGCTCGCCGCGGCGCTGCGGCGCCGTTGGCCCGCCGCAGCGTTCACCGTCATGCCGACCGGCACAGGATCGGTGTCGATCCGCTGGATCGACGGCCCTGACCACGCGGCCGTAGATGACTACTGCCTGCACGTCGAGGGCCCCGACGGCCCCTTCGAATCCGTCGAGTTCACACGGATCCTCACCCTGCGGGCATGGCAGGCCATCGCCGCTCTGGTCGAGGCCTGGTTGCCGGTCACAGTGCCGTGTACCGAGACCGGCGACATCGATTGGCACGCCGCGGAAACGGTCGAACTCGACCCTGCCGTCTCGGTCGCCGGTCACCGCGTGTGCCGCAGGCCTCGACTGATCTCGCTCACTCTCGGCGAGGTCCTGCGTCATCTGCCCGACGCGTGTGACCTGTCCGCTGTGCACGACGCGTCCATTCAGCCCGCGCATAGCGAGGAGCCCGATGCCGAACAATCTTGACGACTTCGCCACCCGCACCACCGGTGGCCGGTTTTCCCGTGACCTGTTGATCGTCGGTTACGTGGTGACTCACCACTCCGAGGCCCTGCCGGGCGCGGTGGTCACCCGGTTCCCTGAAATCGAGTTCCACCATTGGTTCGGCACCTTCCACACGCCTGTGGCGTTGGTCCTGTCCTACGGGCAGCGGCCCGTAATGATGGCCAGCCCCGATGAATTACTGCGGGCACCCGCGGCCTCGATCACGAGGTTCATCGGTGAACTCGTCCCGGTCTGGTTTCACCAACCGACCCGCCAGCTCGTGCTCGCACCTCACTATCTGCCCCAGCACGACATGGCAACGGCCCAGATACCTGCTGGTGTCTCGGCGCATCTGCCCTATGCCCCGTCCACCGTCAACGACATCTACGACGACACCGTGAAGTAGCACCGGGCCTGCCTGTATCCACGCCTGCGCAACCGAACTCACTCACCACATATCGAGCTGCGATACCGGGCGGACTGCACCACATCCTCCACCCATCCTGACGATCAGAAAGGTCCGACTATGCCCGTCGAGCCGACACTGCCCTTTGTAGGTAACTTGGCCTCCGATATCGAGCTCACCTTCACACCCTCCGGTGTCGCGGTGGCTCATTTCACCGTCGCCTCCACACCGCGGGTCTTCGACCGCAATACCGGACAATGGCGCGACGGTGACCCGTTGTTCCTACGCTGCAACATCTGGCGTGAGGCCGCAGAGAACGCCGCAGAGTCGCTGTCGAAGGGCGCGCGAATCCTATTGATGGGCAGGCTCAAGCAGCGTAGCTACGAAACCCGTGACGGCGACAAACGCACCGTCTACGAAGTCGAGATCGACGAGATCGGGCCCAGCCTGCGCTTCGCCACAGCCAAGGTGACCCGGATCGGTCGCCGCAGCACCGGCAACGCCGACAACGGCTTCAGCCGACCCGACACCACCAGCTCGGCCACAACGCAGGTCGACACCGCAGGCAGCGGTGACCGCGAGCCGTGGGCCGCAAAGGGTTTCACGTCGTCCCATGACACGGACAGTCGGGCCTCGCCTGCGCTGGCCGGTGTCGGCGCCGCCGGTTCCGACAGCGAACCACCGTTCTGACCATCGCACCGACCCCGTCCGCCCTGCAAGTGGTGCGCCGTCACCACAGCCGGGCCATCGATACGACCCAGGAGCCTTGTAATGCCCACGAATTCCACCTACACCCTGTTTATCGGTGATCGTCCTGTCGCGACCGGTCTGTCAGTCGAGCCCGTTCTGGACCAGTTCGACGCGGCCGTGAGGGAGCGGTATGCCGACACATCAGTGGAGCGCGTGAACCACCATCTGTTCGGTGCCACCGTCCACCACAGCGGCCCCCGCTGGACCGACATCGTGATGGCCCCGCACGATCCCACCGATACCGACGCCTACTACAAGCTGTTCGGTCGGCGACTGCAACGGCAGTGGCCCGACGCTGCGTTGAGCCTGCGCCCGGGCGATAGCTGGGACAACAGGGACACCACGATGATCATGAACTGGGTCGACGGCCCCACCTACGCCGATGTCTGGAAACTGGTCGACGCCAACCGACGCCACCCACTCAACCGGAAGTTCTGGCTCAACCGCCACTACTCCGCCCACGGATGGGCCACTGTGGCCGCCGTCGCCGAAACCCACCCCGCCATCAACGTGCCCCGCACCGCCGGCGGTGACATCGACTGGGCCCAGGCATCCCGGATCCGGCCCGAACCCGAAGCCGTGCCAACCCATCAACCTCAAGCCGCCGTCGTCATCGCCGGACTCGCCTACAGTCCGTACGACACTCCCGCGTTCACCCTCGCCGAGATCCTGACATGTCTGGCCGACCAGATCGACCTGTCGGCAGCCACCGCCGACACCGCCGCCTGCCTCGCCACACCGACACCGGGCACGACCTACACCCCCGACCAACTACGCGTCGACCGCGACGAGAACAGCACCGCGCTGATCGTCGGCCACCTGGTGCTGGGAGAAACAACCAACCCCGCCGCGGGCATGCTCGTGCCCGCCTTCGACATTCGTACCGATCCCGTCGAGAGCGGTGATCACTCGCTGATGGCGCTCGTCGAACGCGCCCACCACCGGGTCATAGCCGTCGCGGCCGACGGAACCCTGTCCCTGCGCGATCCCGAATCCGGATCCGATGACCTCACCACCGTCAGCAAGCCGCGGTTCATCCTGCACCCGGTCGACCTCAACCCAGTCACCGGGACCTACCACCTGACCCGCCGCCCGCTCGACTACACCCACTGCGAGATCACCGCACCCCCGGCGATCACCGACACCCTGCCCCACGACCACATCACCATCACCGGCACCTACACCTGACGACCGCGCCTGGTCCAGGAAGGATCCCGGCCGCCAGACACCCGGCACGGCCAGGTAGCCGGACTGCTCCGGCTGGTAAGCCGGTCGGGAGGTGGCGGGTCGGGTCCTCGCGGTCAAGACCGGGGTGTGCGGGGAATGCGGTCGACGATATCGGCGGCTGCCTGTCGGGGAGCGGGTGAATAGGTGGTGGTTCCGGGTGACGGTCTGGGGTGGACCCAGCCGATCGAGGGCTACCAGGCCATCGTGCGCCACGGCTACGGGCCCGCGCCCGGCGGAAACGAATTCCCCACGCCGCCACCAGCCGCGCCCACCCGTCTCCCCTAATGGGCGTGGGGAATTCGTTGCCGCACGCAATGGCGCGTTCCCTCCGCCGTGTCGCCCGCTGTCCTGGTCGGTCGCCCTCGGCTGGGCCCACCCCAGCCCGGCACCCTCTTTTGTCGTAAAAAGCGTTGCGTTCCAGCGCGCCCGGGTGCCGCCGCTATCTCGCGTCTCTCAGTCAGGAGAACAGCCGTGTCCGAAATCGCCCACCACCACTTGGAGCTCCTCGAAGCAACGACCGTCGAACCCACCGTCACCGAACCTGCCATCGTCGATCCGGCGCAGGTCGCGGGAACACGGGCGTTCCTCGACGCGATCTTCCAGATCGAGCTCCAGCTCGACCTCGACCGACGCGCGGCGTTCAAGGCGTTCCCCGCCGCACTCGCGCTGGCGACCGACGCCGACTGGTGGCTGCTGGATTTCATGGTCGAACAGTTCACCCTGCACCCGCGCGAGGCCGCGCTGCGGCGTCTGGACGCGTTGTGGCGCCACGCCGACGAGCTCGGGCGTGAACGGATGCTGGCGTTGGTGCCCGATACCGATCCCGGGCTGCACTCCCACAGCGACCACGACCTCAACCACATCCTCGCCACCCGCGCTCGCCGCAACGGCACCACCATCGACGACGAACGGGCCAAGCTCGAAGTCCAACTCGCCGCCGCCGAACTGCCTCGCCAGTCCATTCGCACCTGGTACAACCCGCTACCTCGCCTGTCTCTGGCACCGACGAATCGCGTCGACGCGTCTCGGTTGAGTCCCGAGCAGATCCGGGCCCGCGTCGCCGCCCGCGGCCGCCGCCGGCCAGCCGAGGTCGAACCGTCCGTCGTGACGACCTATGTTCGGGAGAGCTTGTTCGTCGACACCGAGGTCGCCGACCAAGCACGCCTGCGCCAACGCTGGGCCGAACTTGCCGCCCGCGGAATCACTCCTACCGGATCGGCACCGCGTGGTTGGACGCCGCGGCGCCCTGGTGAACGGCCGCCGCTGCCGGCTGATCTGTCCGAGGCGATCTGGGATCACCAGTACTGCGCCCACGTCGCCGATCAGCGTGACCACGAGCGTGCGCTGGCGGGTGAATCGGTGAAGTCGCCGGAGCACTCCCACTCGTGGGCGGCCGAACGCACCGGACTGCGCTCGCGCGCCGATCGGCGCGAGGCATACCTGTTCCAGGGCAACGGTCTCGACGACTTCCGCACCGCCATGACCCCGATCGCGGGGTGGCGGTGCGTGTCGTGCTTCGTCGAACGCCCCACCTCCGACCAGCGCCCCATCCACGCCCGCGACGGTGTGCTGCGCAGCGACGACGGGCTCTGCGACTACTGCCGCAGCGACGGCCACACCGGCCTGCCCGCACTCGCGCCCGGGTTCACCGGCGCCGATCTCGCCGCCGCCTACTGCGCGTACTTCGCTGAGCACTACCTGGATTCGGCGTGCGCGTTGATCGGCGAGGTTCGCCGCCGCGCCCCGGAGTGGCTGACCGCGGTGGTGGATCGGTTCCTCGCCGCGCACTCCGATCTGCCCGGCGCACCGGCACCGGTCGAAATCGACGCCGAGACCGAACCGGCACCGGTCCCGTCGAAGCGTCGCCGCGAGCGGATCCTGCCGCCCGGACAGCGGCCCGGCAAATGCGAAGGGTGCACGAAATACGTGCCCGTGCATGACGACGGGTTCTGCACGACCTGCCGGGTCTACCTCGGCCTGTACGTGCCCGCGCCCCGCGGGCGTCGCCTCGTGGCCGCCTGACCTATCTCCATCCTGTAGTCGGCTGGGGCACCGCCAGTGCTGGTGCCCCAGCCGCTACGCCTCACCTCACCCACGACCACCGAATCCGGGAGTCCACGATGAGCACACCCAGCTCCGACGTCTACCTCGACCGCTGCCGGTGTCCTCTCCGGCGCGGCGGCCACACGCACCGCATTCGAACGTCCAACCCCACCAGCTCAACCTCAGTCCCCTGCAACTCGCCCTCCACCCGTACACCCCTCCCTCCCGCCATGCCTCGCACCGCAACTCCCGCACCCTCTTTCGCCCTCCGCACACCTCCCACTCCCTCCTCAACGTCCCTACAGCAGGCACACGGATTCCGTCACAGAACTGCAATATTCGATTCACACCATCCGATCTGTGACATCCAACACAAACCTCCCGGGGGGGAGAGAAAATTGACCGAAGGAACCGCACCATCGAACCCCGGCGCCAAGCACAGCCGCCGCCGAGCCGTCGTCCGCCCCCACGTCTCGATCCCGAATCTGGCCCTCACGCTACGATGGATTCGCGACGACCTGAGGCTCACCCAGCGCCAGGCAGCCTCGCAGATCGGGTTCAGCGAAATCCACTTGGGGCGATTCGAGACCGGCAAGTCCAAACCGCCACCGGAATCCCTCGAGCAGATCATCAGCGGATACCGGGTGAACAAGGCGATGGCCGCACATCTTCGAGAGCTCGCCGGGCGGGCGATCCCACTCGCACCGGCCACCGCCCTTAGGGCATATGTCCGGGCCGAGAAGTCCTTGATGCTCAACCTCGATCGGTTCCAAGCCCGTGCGGTTCCGGCGGCGTTCATCGACCCGTTCTGTAACGTGCTGGCCTGCAACGACGTGTTCACCGCCGCGCTTCCCGGCATCGACGACGGCTGGTCGATTCCGCTGTGGATGTTCAGCGACCAGCGCGACGCGGTCGTCGACCCCGAAGCCGAAGGCGCCTGGTCGGTCTCGATCTTGAAAGCCACACTGGGCCGGCATCGCGACTCCGAGCAGGCCCGCGAGCTCGTCACCGGACTGGAGGACAGCCGCTGGGCTCGCCGACTGTGGGCAGCGAGCCTGGCTGTCGCCACAGGGCGAGACGCGAGATCTCCGATGCACGCCCGTGATGCCCGAGGCAACCTCGTCTCCTACCAGCTCGCACTAACCGAGGGCTTGCCCGCTCATCACATCCAGCTCGTCACCGCGACACCTGAGCCCTACACCGGACCGTCTGATATCAGCTAGACCCACGGAGTCGGCCGGTGCGGTGACAGCGTTTCCGCATCGGTCGAGTCCGTGAGTATCCGTAGCATGCCGTTCACAGGTGGTGAACTTCGCTGTAGCAATTTCGCTACAGCAGAGCGAAATTGGTGGCGAATTCACCCGTTTCAGGTTCTCTGGAATCGGAAGAGCCACCGATTGGGCAAGAACAGGCGCCCGATGAAACTTCACGATCCAGCCCGCTTTCGCATCCCGCACCCAGACCATCCAGCTGATGGGAGTGGCGATCCGGGTCGTCGACATTTCTGCAAAGTTGACAGAATTGTCGAGGATTGTCGTCCATCACGGCTCCCACTCATCCGACACTGGGGACACTGCGGTGTCCGCTGAGGACTCGCTCCCGGTGCCGAGGAGGTGGGTGAGCCCAAGGTCGCCGCCGCCCGACTCGGCGTCCATCCCGAGATGCTGCGGCGGTGGGCCCGTCGACACGACGAGTACGCGTGGCTTCCCAAGCCCAAGCGTGTCGGACAGACGTTCCGTTGGACAACGATGCCATCGACTCAGCCATCGTCGCCCTCGACGACACCACCGTCGAGCTCACGGAGGAGGCTCCGTAGACGAACCAAGCCGACCGGCGGTCATCACACCGCTCGGCGCGCCCGACTAGTAGCGCAAACCGGCGATATCAGGTCTACTGGGAAGTGGAAGAGCCACTGATCGGGCATGGAAACAGGTGTCCGATGAGTATTCACAACTGCTGTCTTTCTGTCTGGCCGTCTCATCCTCACAACTACGCGGCGGTCTACATCCTCGAGTCATCGAGCAAGCTCGACATGACGCGGAGAGGTGACAAGTCCGTCCGGATGCGCCCCCATCGAGCCGATGCCGCGCGGAGTCGGCGATGACCGACGCGAATCATGAGATCGCGCGAAAGCTGCTAGAACAGCTAGGTGTTCAGGCGCACGACCTCGTTCCGCGATCTGACCCCGCCCCGGCACCTACCTTCGAGGAGTACATTCCCCGAATCATCTCAACCGTGTCTGCCGGAACGCTACGGACCTACCGGCCGTACTGGCAACGCCTTCAGGACGAGTGGGGATCACGGCGCTTGGACGACCCGACGAGCCTGGAAATGCAGGCACTCGTCGAGCGTATCCGCGCTGCGGCCGTTCATCGCCGCAACTCTCGCGACGGCAGATCCGCGGCCGAGCACATGGTCAGCGCACTGCGATACCTGTATCGCTACGCGGCAAGCGACGGCTACGTCCGAACCTCCAACGCCGCAACAGAGTTGACCAAGCCACGCCGACTCCCCAGCCCACGCGGCGCGATCGCCACCGACCGGCTTCGTGACGTCATCGAGGTGATCACCACCACCGGCGACGACACCGAGCTCGACACACTGCTGCTGCGCCTACATCTGGAAACCGCGTGCCGGACCGGCAGCGCCCTCGCGATCCGGCCAGACGATCTCGATACCAGCCAACGTCTGGTCAAACTCCGCGGCAAAGGCGGAACCATCCATTGGCAGCCGATCTCAACAGCTCTGCTGGCGATGCTTGCCGCCCACTGCTCCCGCGGCGCCGCCCCTGACGAACAGTTGCTCCGATACCGGTACGGGCGCCCGATCACCCGACGCCGCTACGACCACCTGTGGATGCGGGCTGGCCGACACTTGCCGTGGGTCGCGACCCAACAGATCAGCACGCATTGGCTCCGACACACCGTATTGACCTGGGTAGAGAGGAACTTCGGCTACGCAGTTGCCCGCGCCTACGCTGCCCACGCCATCCAGTACACCCCCGGCGGAGCGACCCTGACCTACGTTCGAGCCAGCATCCATGAGGTAGCGGAGGCACTGTCCGCACTCAGCAACGAACTCCACCCACTTGCTGTGGGCCGATCCGCAAACGCCAGGATACTGCCGGCACTGCCGCTGCCAGTGTGGACGCCTCGACAGGGCCCGTCGGCACAGCCCTCGATCGACCCATGACAGCTGCGTATCTCTCCAACCGCCACGACGTGCCTCGACTGCACGCGCGCAGTGGAGCGGTAATACGCCCCGCAGCTTCGCGATGTCCTTCTCCGAGGGCATCGGATACCTGCTCGAACCGTCGCAGCTGCACAGGTTGAGAAGGAAGCGCCGCTGGTCATCCCTGGAAAGGCTGTTCAGCCCCTTCTCGAACAGCTGCCAACGTAAGGGCCACCGCCAGTCATCGTTTACGGGCCGAGCACATCGGTGAAGTCGGCGAAGAGACGGTGAAGCTCAGGCCCGCTGAACCCGGCGTCTCGAGCGAACATCTCGGTTGCGAGCTTGATGACCCTGCAGGGCAGCTTGGTACGAGCGGCTGGCATAAGCGGATCATCGCACCCACAGCATTCTCAGCGCGCCTACTTTATGAGCGCGAGAGGTGGCGGGCGCGGGCTGTGAGCCACACGAAAACCGATGCGAACCCCTTTCACTGCACCGCCGCTTGGCCACCATCGCGTGAACCGTCATCTCCAGAGTGGTTCGGTCGTCCACCTAGGAAGAAGACCCAATCTCCGCGTCGCTGCGGCTCAGCGCAGCGAGCCCGGCTTTGATGTGAGTTACGACGTCTGCGCGCCAGCTCGAACCCGAGCATATCTGCTGAATTTTCGACGCATCCAGCTCTAGCGAAACCGGTGTGCTTCGTGTTTCCTTAAAAGTGGAAGAGCCGCTGATCGGGCAGGAGTTGCCCGATGCTCGTTGTACTAGATTGTTCTGCTCGCAGTCTCTGGCGCGCTGAGTTTCCCCCGAGGTCGGTGTGGAATCACTTCGCCCGGGGGCATCTGCTCGGCCACTACCAGACCACCGGCGTCGACACCCTCGATTCCTGGTTGAGCGATGGCCAACCATCACACCGGCGTTGCGACAGAACCGCTGAACCACTACCTGATCCGATTGTGCCTCGCAAAGTAGTCGGCCCCCGTCGAGTTGGTCGCGGTGTCTGCTGAACCGGCACCCCCAATCCAGCCACCGCTGCGCCGATGGGCGACCACGAAAGTTGCGGCCGCACACATCCAGGTCCACCCGGAGGTCCTCCGTCGGTGGGCTCGTCGACCTGACAAGTACCCATGGCTGCCTCGGCCGAGGCGGATTGGAAAGGACCTGCGATGGGACCTGGATGCCTTGGACGCCGCGCTCGATGCCCAGGACTGCTGATGACCGGCGGCATGTCGTGAGACGCGGTCGCCCAGCCCGGCCGCTCGGGGTACCCGGCAAACCGATGCTGACCGAACTCTTGCCAGGCCACTGGCGTGCCCGGGTCCTGGTCCGCGATGCGTCGGGCCGACGCCGTGACCTCACCCGAACGTCACCACCCCGATTCGACGCCCGGGGCCGATCGGTCCCCGACCGCACTGGACAACGGGCCCTCAACGCGGTGCTTGTCGCCGCAGCCGGTATCCGGGTCGATCTCGGGGGCGAGCTTTCAGCGGAGATGACGGTGCGGGAACTGTGGCTGATCTACCGGGCACACCTCATCGCCCAGAACCGCACGCCGGGCACCCTGATCCGCTACGACGTGGTGGCCGAGCTCTTCACCGCCGCTTTCGGCGCCCGGCGTCTACTCGAGGTGACGACATCGTCGGTCGAGGAGTTCCTGACCGAGCTCGGACAGGCAAAGGGCCCGTCGGGTGTCCGCACCGGCCGCACCGTGCTCTCCGGCATGTTCCGCTACGCGGTGCGAAAGGATGCACTCACCGTCAACCCGGTCCGAGAAGCCCAGGCGCCGAGGAACATCGAGCCCAAGGGACGGACCGGCGGTGCCGGCGAGATCACCGTCGACGAACTGCGGTTCATCCTCGCCGCGGTCCGGAGTTCCCCGCTGCCCTGTCCGCGCAAACTCTCACGGGCCGAACGGAACCGGTCGATACCGATCAGGGCCTATCCCCCGCCGACGGTCGCCCACTATTGCGACAACGCCGACCTGGCCGACCTGGTGACCTTGCTCAGCGCCACTGGCCTGCGCCGTTCCCAGGTTCTCGGGTTGATGTGGCCAGACATCGATCTGGCCGCTCGAACCCTGCGATGCACTGGCAAAGTCGTCCGGGTCAGAGGTCAGGGACTGGTGCGCGTCGTCAGACGCGATGACCCTAAGAACCGCAGCGGAACCATTGCCCTGGCGGATTTCGCGGTGGCCATGCTGACCCGCCGACAGGCCGTGCTCGCCGATCGCCGGGTGATCGACCCACCCAACCCCGCCGTCGCGGTACCGGACCTGGTGTTCCCATCGGTACGGTGGACGTTGCGCGATCCGCAGAACGTCGGCCACGAATGGCAACGCGTGCGAGAGGCGCTGGGAATCGCCGACGACATCACCGCGCACAGTGTCCGCGGGGCGGTCGCCACCATCCTCGACGACGCCGGTTTGTCGGCCCGGGTCACCGCCGACGTGCTCGGCCACGCCGACCCCGCGATGACGCAGCGTCACTACATGGCGCGGGGGCGCACTCACCGCGCCGCAGCGGACGCCCTGAACCGAGCGCTGGCCGGTCCGCAGAATTTGTTGTGACTTAGTTGGGAGAAACGGGTCAGGCCGGGCTCGAAGTAATCTTCGAAACCCGGCCTGACCTGTTGTTATGGTGGAGCTAAGGGGACTCGAACCCCTGACCCCCACACTGCCAGTGTGGTGCGCTACCAGCTGCGCCATAGCCCCGTGTTCTTTTGTTTCAGCGGCTCTCGCTGCTGCCTGAATGAAGTTACACCATGCCGATCAGGGACAACAAATCGGCTGGTAGGAGGCAGAAAAGTGGAGTTTTGGGCGGGGTTGGTGTGGCGTGCGTGGAAGGCGGGGTGCGTGGGGGCGGAGTAGAATGTGCCGAACCTCACGCCGGGTGGGTCAGGGGGCGAGGTTCAGGACCCAGTTCTCGTCGGTCCAGTCGATCTTGGTGGTGCCGTCGTAGATGGCGGGGGTGGCGGCCTTGTTGCCGGTGCGGGCGTCGAGGTCGTCGAGGTTCTGCTTGGCGGCGGCGCGGGCGGCGTCGAGTTGGGTGCCGTTGGTGATGCACGGACCGACGGATTCGGGGGCGCCGGATTCGATGGCGAGGGTGGCCAGGGCTGGGTTACTCAGGTCGGCGCCGCCCTCGTCGGGCTGCTTGGTGGTGAACAGGGCCTCGTGGAACTTGCTGTAGGTGGGGCCCGAACCGGTCTGGGCGACACAGAGATTCGCGGCGATGGCGCGGGTGGAGTAGTCCTTGCTCTTGGACTGAGGGTCGAGGAACGCCACGAAGTGGTAGTTCACGGCCAGCTTGCCCTCGTCGATCTTCTGGGCGAGTTCCTGGCCGAAGGTCGTTTCCATCACGCCGCAGGCGGGGCAGAGCGGGTCCTCGAAGATGTCGACGGTCTTCGGTGCGTCGGGGCGGCCGAGGCGGATGACGCCATCGGGCTGGATCGCGACCAGCACGGCGGGCTCGCGCACGGCGCCGTAGCCGTCGTTGCGTACTTCGGTGGGCGCTGTCTTGTTCCACTTGAACGCGGCGAACACGAGGAGCCCGATCACGACGAGGGCCACCGCGGCCAAGGCGTAGGTGGTGTTGCTGGAAACGGGACGGGGATTGTGCTGGGAACCGGCGCTGCTCACCCGTCCACTTTGCCTCGAGTCACCGGAGGCTCGCCGCCGGGGCCGATAAATACCTCACTGACCTGCGGATCTACCGTTTATGCTGGTCAGAGTCGACCGGGCGCAGCGACGACACCATGCCGGTGCGCACCACGGGGACGCCGTCGGGGCAGCCGTCGCAGGTGCACTGCGGGTCGATGCCGTCACCGGCGTGATCGGGGTGCTCAGGGTCCTCGGGATGTTTGATCCGCGACGGTTCCGGCGTCACCAGCCACACCGCCGCCGACACCGCGAGCACGCCACCGGTGACCGCCATGCCGACCCCGAACGAGGTGTGCTCGGCCACCCAGCCGATCCCGATCGGTCCGAGCACGGTGCCCAGATCCGCCGCCATCTGGAACGCCGCCAGCACCGGTCCGCCACGCGCACGAGCGCCGATGACATCGGCCAGCGCCGCCTGCTGCGCCGGGCTGAACATCCCCGACCCCACCCCGGCGACGAAGGAGGCGGCCAGGAACCAGGGCAGCGAGGGCGCGAACCCGAGCACGCCGGTGCCGACCGCGCAGATCGCCGACCCCGCGATCAGGAACGGTTTGCGGCCGAACCGGTCCGACAGCCGGCCGGACACGAACAGCACGGCGGCATTGCCCGCGGCGAACACGGTCAGCGCCACCCCGGCCATGCCCGATTCCTGCTCCAGAATCTCCACGACCAGCAGCGGGACGAAAGCCATTCGCACACCGAACACCGCGGCGCCGCCGGCGAAACTCGACAGCAGGACCGCGCGATAGGCGGGTTCGGACCAGGCGTGCCGGAAGGTGAATTCCGGTGCGGCCGCGCCCTCCTCGATCGCGAGCACCGGCGATTCGCGCAGGCCGACGAAGACGATGCCGCACACGATCAGCAGGGCGGCCGCGTAGATGAGGAACGGCGCGCGCAGCCCGAGACCGGCCAGGCCGCCGCCGACCAGCGGACCGAGCAGCGAGCCGATCAGGAAGCTGGTGGAGTAGATCCCCGAGACGCGTCCGCGCGCGGCGGGCGGGGACACCCGGATGATCAGCGCCATCGACGACACCGTGAACATCGTCGAGCCGACGCCGCCGAGCGAACGCAGCACCAGCAGTTGCCAATACGTCTGCGCCAGCGCGCACGCACCGGTCGACAACGCGACGATCAGGATGCCCGCCAGATACACCCGCCGCTCGCCCAGCTTCTGCACGAGCCGCCCACTGGCGGGCGCGAACAGCAACCGCATCAGGGCGAACGCGCTGACGATCGCCGAGGCCGCCGCGATCCCGACGCCGAATTCGCGCGCGTACTGCGGCAGGACCGGCGCGACCAGACCGAAGCCGAGAGCGATGACGAAGGCCGCCGCGATCAGTACCCAGATCTCGGCCGGTAGTCGTACCTTCGCCGGAGCGCTCACTCGGCCAGCGCCTGATTCACCATCTCCTCGGCGGCGGCCTGCACCTGGGTCAGATGCTCGGAGCCGAGGAACGATTCGGCGTAGATCTTGTATTTGTCCTCGGTGCCCGACGGGCGGGCGGCGAACCAGGCGTTCTCGGTGGTCACCTTCAGACCGCCCAGCGGTGCGCCGTTGCCGCGCGCGGTGGTGAGGATGCCGGTGATCTCCTCGCCGGCGATCTCGGTGCCGGTGACGGCGTCGGGGGTCAGCGCAGCGAGCTTGGCCTTCTGCGCGCTGGTGGCCGCCGCGTCGATGCGCGCGTAGGCGGGGCTGCCGTACTGGCGTTCCAGCTCGCCGTAGCGGGCCGACGGGGTCTGACCGGTGACGGCGGCGATCTCGGCGGCGAGCAGCGCCAGCAGGATGCCGTCCTTGTCGGTGGTCCACACGGTGCCGTCCATCCGCAGGAACGACGCGCCCGCGCTCTCCTCACCGCCGAATGCCAGGCTGCCGCTGAACAATCCGGGCACGAACCACTTGAACCCGACCGGCACCTCGTAGACATCGCGGCCGAGCACGTTGACGACCCGGTCGATCATCGACGAGCTGACCACCGTCTTGCCGATCTTGGTCAGCGCGTCCCACCACATCCGGTTCGCGACCAGGTATTCGATCGCGACGGCCAGGAAGTGGTTGGGGTTCATCAGGCCACCGTCGGGGGTGACGATGCCGTGCCGGTCGGCGTCGGCGTCGTTGCCGGTGGAGATGTCGTAGTCGTCCTTGATGCCGACCAGGGCGGCCATGGCGTGCCGGGAGGACGGGTCCATCCGGATCTGGCCGTCGCTGTCGAGGGTCATGAAGCGCCAGGTCGGGTCGACGAACGGGTTGACCACTTCCAGTTCGAGATCGAAACGCTGGCCGATCTCCTCCCAGTAGTCCACGCTGGCCCCGCCCATCGGGTCGGCGCCCATCCGGATGCCCGCGCCGCGAATCGCGTCCAGGTTCAAGGCGTTCGGCAGGTCGGCGACGTAGTGGTCGAGGTAGTCGTAGCGCTGGACGTGAGTGCTCAGCGCCTGCGTCAGCGACACCCGCTTCACCGCCGCAAGGCCGCCACGCAGCAGTTCGTTGGCGCGGGCGGCGATGGCGTCGGTGGCCTTGGTGTCGGCCGGGCCGCCGTGCGGCGGGTTGTATTTGAAGCCGCCGTCGCGCGGCGGATTGTGCGACGGGGTGACCACGATGCCGTCGGCCTGATGCTTGGTACCGCCCCGATTGTGGCGCAGCACAGCGTGACTCAGCGCGGGGGTCGGGGTGTAGCGGTCGCGGGCGTCGATCACGGCGGTGACGTCGTTGCCCGCGAGCACCTCGAGCGCGGTGGTCCACGCGGGCTCGGACAGGGCATGGGTGTCGCGCGCGAGATAGACCGGACCGGTGATGCCTCGGGTGGCGCGGTATTCGACGATGGCCTGGGTGATCGCCATGATGTGCGCCTCGTTGAACGCGCAATCCTCGCTGGAGCCGCGGTGACCGGAGGTGCCGAACACGACCTGCTGACCCGGTTCGGCCGGATCGGGCACGCGGCTGTAGTACGCGGTGACCAGGTGGGCGATGTCCACCAGGTCGGTCGGGCGGGCTGGCCGTCCGGCGCGATCGTGGGCCATGGTGGGTGTTCCCTTCCGTGTCGGCTGCGCGCGGCTGGTCATGAGGATCATGCGCACAACCACTGGGTGAGGGACGCGGCGGCGTACACCGCGGCCAGGCTCGCCGCGACGCTGATCACGACATTGCCCACGGCGTACACGTAGGCGCCCTCGGTCACCAGACGGACCGTCTCGTAACCGAACGTGCTGAACGTGGTCAGCGCACCACAGAAGCCGGTTGCCGCGAACGCCAGCAGCGCACTGCCCGCACTCGCGCCGATCAGACCACCGAGCAACGCCGAACCGACAATGTTAACGGTTAGCGTCCCCCATGGCAGCCCCGCCGGAAAGCGCGCGGACACCGCCCGATCGATCAGGTAACGAGCGGGGGCGCCGAGCATTCCGCCTGCCAGCACGAGCGCCGCCGTCATCGGCGGCCTCGCCGCGCGGTAGCCCACATCTCGACCATCGGATGGCACCCTTCCGTCCTCGGATTCACGTGGTCCGCCGTCCGGCGCCTGCCACCCACCGGGTCGCGATCACGGCCACGGCCACGGCACTCAGTCCGGCGAGCACCGACAGGCCGAGATAGGCCACCGCCGTGCCCACCGCACCGGTGTCGATCAGTGTACGAAGCTCGAGGGCGAAGGTGGAGAAAGTCGTGAACCCGCCCAGCACACCGACTCCCAGGAACGGGCGAACCAGTTTCGGCGCCGCCCACAGTTCGGTGACCGCCACCATCAGCACCCCGATCGCGAAGCAGCCGGACACATTGACCGCCAGCGTCGACCACGGGAACTCCCCCGGATGTACCGGCCACCAGTGCCCGGCGGCGAAACGGGCGCTCGCGCCGAGGCCGCCGCCCACCGAGATCGCCGCGAGGACGGCGGGATCGAGCGCCGGGGGCCGCGATGTCATGGCGCTGCCCTCCCCTGCTGATCCGACGGTGGTCGTCGCTCATGGTATCGAGACGCCGAGGAACGCCGATGGCCCGGACCGATTGTCGGTCCGGGCCATCGTCGGGTGGGTCAGTGCGCCAGCACCGGCTCGCCTTCGGCCGGAGCGGGCACCGTGTTCGGCATGAGCACGCCGATCACGATCGCGCCGAGCACGAACGTCGCTGTCGCCCACCAGAAGCTGGTGGTGTAGCTCTCGATCGCGGCCTGCGCCATGGTCAGCGGGCCCGGCTGATGCGCGGCGACGTAGTCGGTCATCGCCGAGGCGGCGATCGTGCTCAGCAGCGCGGTGCCGATGGAACCGCCGACCTGCTGGCTGGTGTTGACCATCGCCGAGGCGACGCCGGCATCCTCGTGGTCCACACCGGCGGTCGAGCCCTGGAACGCGACCGACATCGCACCACCGAGGCCGAGGCCGAGCAGCACCAGCGCGGGCAGGATGTGGGTGGCGTAGCCGGTGTCGAGGCCGATCCGGGTCAGCCAGAGCATGCCCGCCGCGGCGACGAGGAAGCCGCCGCTGATGACGACCTTGGGCCCGACCTTGGGCAGCAGCAGGGAGGGCGCGGTGGTCGAGGAAGCCACCATGCCCGCGACCATCGGCAGGAACGCGACGCCGGTCATGATCGGCGAGTACTGCAGGGTCAGCTGCATGTAGTAGGTGAGGAACAGGAAGATCGCGAACATCCCGATGCCCATGATGAACACGGTCAGATAGGACGCGCCGCGGGTGCGATCGGAGACGATGCGCAGCGGCAGCAGCGGGTGCGCGACCCGGGTCTCGAGCCACCCGAACACCGCGAGCAGCACCGTGCCGCCGATCAGGAAGGCCAGCGTGGAGGGCGCGGTCCAGCCTTCGGACTCGGCCTGCGAGAAGCCGTAGACGATGCCGAACAGGGCCGCGGTGACGGTGATCGTGCCCGGCCAGTCCAGCTTGGGCCGCGCGTTGGAGGTGTGCTTGGCCAGCAGCAGCACGGCACCGACCAGCGCGACGGCGGCGAAGATCAGGTTGACATACATCGCCCAGCGCCACGACGCCCATTCGGTGAGCGCGCCACCGAGCAGCAGGCCGATCGCGCCACCGGCACCGGCGACGGCGCCGAAGATGCCGAAGGCCTTGGCCCGTTCACCGGGTTCGGTGAAGGTGACCGTCAGCAGCGAGAGCGCGGCGGGCGCGAGCAGCGCGCCGAAGACGCCCTGGCCGACGCGGGCGGCGACGAGCATCTCGAAGGTGGTGGCCGCGCCGCCGATGGCGGAGGCCACCGCGAAGCCGATCAGGCCGATGATGAAGGTGTTGCGGCGACCGAACAGGTCGCTGAGCCTGCCGCCGAGCAGCAGCAGGCTGCCGAAGGCGAGGGCATAGCCGGTGATGACCCACTGCCGGTCACCGTCGCCGAAGCCGAGGTCGGCCTGAGCCGCGGGCAGGGCGATGTTCACGATCGTCGCGTCCAGCACGACCATCAGCTGGGCGATGCCGAGCACGGCAAGCACCCACCAGCGCAGGGCGTGCGACCCGCGGCGGCCGGTATCCGCGGCCGCGGGACTCTTCGTCCCGGTCTCGAGTGTGGTGGTCATAACTCCCCTTGTAAGTCGGCTGGGTTCGATGTGAGTGGCATAATCGGAGATACCGCCTCCGCTTCATTCGAAGCTACCAGAGTAACGGAGAAACCACCTCCACTTAATCCAGCGATGGGTAGGATGTACCTGTGAATCACGCCACGACGACTGCCGCACCACCCCGCCGACTGCGCGCCGATGCCGCCCGCAACCAGGCACGTATCGTCGCGGCCGCTCGTGAACTGTTCGCCGATCACGGCCTGGAGATCACCCTCGACGACGTCGCCGAGCGCGCGGGCGTCGGCGTCGGCACCGTCTACCGCCGCTTCGCGAACAAGAAGGAACTCATCGCCGAGGTCTTCGACCAGCACATGGTCGACTTCGCCGACGCGGCCGACGAGGCGATGCGCAATCCTGACCCGTGGCTGGGCCTTGTCCAGTTCTTCGAAGACGCTTGCCAGCACTTGGCCACCAATCGGGGCTTCAGCGAAGTGATGCTCGAGCTCGAGGAGGATCCGGCCCGCTTCGCCGAGCTGCGCGATCGGATCCGCCCTTCGGTCGCGGCGATCGTCGACCGCGCACGCGACGCGGGCGCCGTGCATCCCGATGTCACCACCACCGATTTCTTCGCGCTGATCCACATGGTCAACGCGTTCGCCGAGTTCGCCGGGCCGGTGAATTCCGAAGTCTGGCAACGCTATATGGCCATCACGCTCAACGGCGTCCGCACCGACGCGGTACCGCGTCGACCCCTGCTCGTCGACCCGTTGACCGACGAGGAAGTCGAGCAGGCGAAGGCCGCGGGCTGCCTCGGCCGACGCCGCTGAGCAGTACTTCCACCCCCGTGCAGTAGCGCGCGTCACAGTCGATCCTCTACTGTTGGACGCATGACCAAGAGCACCTGGGTGAACTGGGCGGGCGAGCAGCGCTGCACACCCGCCGTCGTCGCCGCACCGCGCGGCGTCGAGGAACTGGCCGAGATCGTCGCCGAGTCCGCCGCCGCGGGCCGGACCGTGCGCGTCGCGGGATCGGGCCATTCGTTCACCGACACCGTGCTCACCGACGGCACCCTGATCGACCTCGGCGGCCTGGACCGCGTGCTCGAGGTCGACACCGCGACCGGTCGCGTCCGGGTCGAAGCCGGGCTCACCCTGCACGCGGCGAGCCCGCTGCTGCACTCGCACGGCCTGGCCTTCCCCAACCTCGGCGATATCGACACCCAGACCATCGCGGGCGCGACCGCCACCGGCACCCACGGCACCGGCGCCAAGCTGCGCAACATCTCCGCGGCGCTGCATTCGGTGGAGGTGCTGCGCGCCGACGGCACGCGGGTCGAGCTCAACGAGGAGACCGACCCCGACGGCTGGCGGGCGGCGCGAGTGAGTATCGGCGCGCTCGGCATCGTCACCGCGGTGACCCTGCAGCTGGAGCCGTCGTTCGTGCTCGATCTCGTCGAGCGGCCGGTCCCGATCGCCGAGGTGCTCGACAACCTCGACGAACTCGCCGACGGCAGCGATCATTTCGAGTTCTTCGCCTTCGCGCGCGCCGAGGTGGCGATGACCAAGTCGAGCAACCGCTCCACCGAGCCCGAGCAGCCGCGCGGCCGGGCGAGCGCCTGGCTCAACGATGTCCTGCTCTCCAACCACCTCTACGACGGAATGTGCAAGGTGGGCAGGCGGATTCCCGCCGCCGTCCCCGCGATCCACCGGCTCGCGACCAAGGCCGGCAGCAACAACCGCAAGATCGACCGGTCCTACCGGGTCTTCGCCAGCCCGCGCCTGGTCAAGTTCACCGAGATGGAATACGCGATCCCGCGCGAGCACGCCCGCGCCGCGATCACCGAGATCCTCGACGTGACAAAACGATTCGACACACCGATGCCGATCGAGGTGCGCTGGGTCGCCCCCGACGACGCGTTCCTGTCCCCCGCGGGCGGGCGCGACACCTGCTACATCGCGGTGCATCAGTACGAGGGCATGGTGTGGGAGCCGTACTTCCGTGCCTGCGAGGCGGTGTTCGACCGGTACCAGGGCAGGCCGCACTGGGGTAAGCGGCACTTCCAGACCGCCGAGACGTTGCGCACCCGCTACCCCGACTGGGACCGCTTCGACGCGGTGCGCCGCCGCTTCGACCCCACCGGTGTGTTCGCCAACGATTATGTGCACCGGGTGCTCGGGCCGCTGGACTGACGGCGGGCGGCGCGGGCGTCCGCCGGACAACAGAGTGGCCGGTCGACCCCACACCCACCCGTCCGGATGGAATGATGGTCGGCGATACCCGAAGCGCCACAAGCACTTCGCCCCTGCGCCGAAAGGGCGACCATGGCCCACACTCCCAGCGTGCTGTTCGTCTGCGTCCACAATGCGGGCAGGTCACAGATGGCGGCGGGTTTCCTACGGGCGATGGCCGGTGACCGGATCGAGGTGCGGACGGCGGGCAGCGAGCCCGCCACCGAGCTGAATCCCGCCGCCGTCGCGGCGATGGCCGAGATCGGCATCGACATCGCCGGTGAACGGCCCAAGCCGCTCACCGACGACGCCGTCGGTGTGTCCGACGTGGTGGTCACCATGGGCTGCGGCGAGGTGTGCCCGTATTTCCCCGGAATCAGTTACCGCGACTGGGTTCTCGCCGATCCCGCCGGGCAGCCGATGGAGGTGGTCCGCGGCATTCGCGATCACCTGCAGATCCTGATCGGCAACCTCATCGCCGAACTGGTGCCCGTTCCTGCGCGCTGAGATCGGGTCCGATTCGTTCAAGACGACAGCACACGCCCGTGTCTACGCTGCGGATATGACTCCTCAGCTCGATGTCTTCTCGATCGTCGTCTCCGATATGGCCGCCTCGGTGGCCTTCTACCGCAAGCTGGGACTGGTCTTCCCCGACGGTGCGGAAAACGAGGGCCACACCGAGGCGCCGCTCGGCGGTGGACTGCGGCTGGCACTGGACACCGAACAGGTGATCGCCTCGTTCGTCCCCGGCTGGCAGCCGCCGACCGGCCCCGGCCGCACCGGCATCGCGTTCCGCTGCGCCGATCCGGCCGAGGTCGACAAGCTCTGGGGCGAGCTCGTCGACGCCGGCTACCACGGTGAACTCGCGCCGTGGGACGCCGTCTGGGGCCAGCGCTATGCCACGCTCGCCGACCCCGACGGCCAGGGCATCGACCTCTACGCGCCGTTGCCCAGCGAATAGGCCGACCAGCCGCGCGGATCGCGCTGACGCTGCTGATAACGGCCCAGGATCTCGCGCACCTCGTCGCTGACCGGCGGTTCGTCGGTCAGCCTGGTCCACAGGTGCGTGTCGTGTTCGGTCAGCGTCACCGGTCCGTGCGCGGCGACCTCGGCGACGAAGGTGAACTGCCTGGTGCGGGCGCCGCCGCCGGACAGGTAGTCGAATTCGCCCAGGTAGTCACTGATTCCGGTGACCTGCAGGCCGGTTTCCTCCGCGACCTCGCGCGTCACCGCGTCGTCGAGCGCCTCGCCCGGCTCGACCACGCCGCTCGGCAATTCCCAGCGACCGCTCAGAAAGTCCGATCGTCGGCGGCGCAGGATGAGAACCCGGTGGTGGCGTACGACGACGGCGCCGACGACCAGTCGACGGATCTCATCTCGCTCGGCCTCGATACGAAGCGTGGAGTACACGGTTTCGTCGATCATCAGGTCACATCCTCTCGTCGGTGGTTCGGACTTGCCTGGCACATACGACGGGGCGTGCCTTGTGAGCGTAACCCTCCGTCACGACGTTGCCGAATGAGACTTTCCGGGCATCGACGGGTCGATCAGCAGGCCTGCAGGGCACGGACCGAGCATCCGGCCAGGTCACGGAACTCTCTGGACAGGTGCGCCTGGTCGGCGAACCCGGTGACGGCGGCCGTTTCCGCCGCCGGGATACCCGCGCGCACCGCCGCCAACGCGCGCTGAAAACGCAGAATCCGGGCCAACATCTTGGGTCCGTAGCCGAAGGCGGACAGCGAGCGCCGATGCAGCAGCCGGGTGGATATCCCGGCCAGCGCCGCCGTTTCCGAGACCGTCGCGCCCCCGGCGATCGTGTCGACGATCGCGGTGAGTGCTGGATCGGCCGGGCCGGATTCGGCCGCGAATCGCACCGCGATCGATTCCATCGCCGCCACGCGGTCGGGCGCGTTGTCCACGCGATCGACCAGTTCCCTGGCCCGGCGATCGGAGACGATCGCGGCCAGGCCGACGCGCTGATCCAGCAGGTCAACGGCCGGAATCCCCAGCAACGCCGGCGCGGTCCCCGGGGCGAACCGGATTCCGACGAATTCCGTCGCCCGAGCTGGCGGCACGTGGAAGGCGTGGCTGTCGGGGCCGGCCACCATCAAGGTGCCCTCGGTCCAGATCAGATCCATGCAGCCGTCGGGGAACACCGTGACCGGCTCGGCGGGCGGGGGCCCGGTGCGCGCCCAGACGATGGCTCGATCGAGCCGCGCCGCGCGTTCCCGGTACTCCGCCATCCCTCGACGGTAGCCCCGGGCACCGACAGAACGCCGCGCCGAGGTGAGCTACCGCCGATACCCTGGGCTGAGCCGGGACAGCGGAGTCCCGTTCGGGAAAGGACGCGGCCCATGCCCGCAGACGACTTGGTCGACACCGTCAACAGCGCCATCGAACTCACCGTTCCGGCGGCGGCGAAGATGGGCGTGCGCGCGCTCGAGGTGCGCCGTGGATTCGCGGCCACCACCGTGCCGAGCGAGGGCAACGGCAATCATTTCGGCGCCATCTACGCGGGCGTGCAGTTCACCGTCGCCGAGGTGCTCGGCGGCGCGATCACCGCGGCCAGCTTCGATACCAGCGCGTTCTATCCGCTGGTGAAGTCGTTCGACATCTCCTTCCGGGCGATGGCCCGCAGCGACCTGCGCGCCCAGACCTCGCTGAGCGAGGACGAGATCGAACGGATCAGCACCGAGGCCGCGGCCCGCGGGAAGGCAGATTTCGTGCTGGAAGCGGTGGTCACCGATACCGAGGGCACCACCGTCGCCACCTCGCGCGGGGTCTACCAGCTGCGTGCGTTCGGGCGCTGAATCGTTGTACGTGCCGCGCGCCGCGAGCTAGGAGCCCACACCCGGGGCGCCGCGCGACCGCCCACCGGCCGTAGGATCTGGCGGCACAACGTTTCGGCTCGGCGGAGGGGTGGCTCCATGCAACCGGCAGGATCAGTGCGGCGACCGCGTGTCGCGGGATTTCCGGGACCGGACATCGACGACGAACCCGATGTCTGGTCCGGTGCGGCCATCGACGACGACCGGGTCAGGGCACTCGCCGTCGGCGCCTATTACGGGCGCAGCTGGGGTGCGCACTGCGACGGGGTCGCCTTCCTGCCCGAAGAGGACGACAGCACCTCGACCCGGCGTGAGACCGCGATCGAGGGACTGCACGAATCGTGGGGCGTCGACAATGCCGACGACGCGCGGGACACCATCCGCAGGCTGCTCGTCGGCATGCACGCACCGCTGTTCGAACTCGTCCACCCGCTCGCCGTCGCCGCGGCGACCGAGCAGGGCCGGGTCGACCGGTCCGGGCTGGCCGACGAACATCGCGAATTCCTGCACACGCTCTCGGGTTTCCGCGGTTATCGCGGGCCTGCGGGCATCGACCGCGACTACGACGCGTGGCTGCAGGCCATCAAACTCGGCATCACCGACAGCCTCCCGACACCACTGCAGACCGACGCCACCGCATGGGATCTCGCGCGGCTGGTCTTCATCGCCCGCGCCGCCTGCACCGCCGGGTATCTCACCGAGGACGAGGCCTGGGACCACATGCTGACCGGCCTTGACCGGGCGCGTCAGCACTACCGCAACTGGCGCCAGTTCGGCGACGGCTTCCTCACCGGCGCGATCTTCTGGGCTGCCGCGCAGGACCTGTCGGCCGCCAGGACGCAGATCGCCGAACGCAGGCGGATGATCGCCGGTCTGCATCTGCGCCCGTCGAGTCCGTGGCGGCGGGTGGCCCTGCATCACGGTGCGCCGGTGTTCAGCCCGGCATCGCCAGCATGATGCCGACGGCCTGACGCCGGAACGGATCGTCGGCGACCATGCCCAGCTTGCGCCGCTCCACCAGCAGCTGCCATTCGCCGAACAGGTCCGCCGAGGACGGCAGCGACTGCGCGATCGAACCGTCGACGTGCTCGATCTCGCAGGCCAGCCGCAGCGCCTCGGCGACCCGGCCGAAATCGACCGGCTCCCAATCGAGAAAGTCCAGCTCGGTGCCTGCGCCGGACACGCGCAATGTCACCACCTGCCCCGGCACGGTGCGCACTTCGGCGCCGGTCAGCACCGCGACCGGGAACTCGTAGACCGCCCACGCCGAGACGAACAGCAGCCGCAGCGTGGTGATCGCGACCAGTCCCGGTGCGCCCTCGTGCCCGGCCTGGGCCAGTTCGAGCACGTACTCGTCCGGTCGCGCACAGCCGTGCAGGATCTCGATCTCGCGCGCGGAGTTGCCCGCGTGCCGCATCCGCGCCACCGCGGCCGTCACATCGGGTCGCCGCGGGCCGTTCGGGCCGGGAACCGGGGGCGGCGGAACAAGATTCGGGCGCGGCGGGAACACCCGACGCAAGCTGATCAGATCCCGCTCGACCGCCCTGACCAGGACCTGCGCCTGCTCGCGCACCCCGGTCTCCAGGAACACCGGCACCGGATGCCGATCGGTCGGCACCTCCTGCACGCTGACCTGCGCAGATCGGAAGAACAGCAGCATGGCCAGCTGATCGTCGTCGGTGGTCGCGAGCGCGATCCTGGCCAGCTCGGCCACGGCGATATCGAGCGCGGCCTCGTTGTCGGCCCGCAGCGGCGTCGTCACCAACCGCCCGTCCGCATAACGCACGGCGACGCGCGCACCCCATACCTCGATCACAGCCACATCCCTCCTGGCCCGCCCCGCCTGGCTGGATCCTACCGATGGGCTGTTCCGGCGAAACGGGGCGGCGTAGATTCGACTGCGCTGCTCGGGTGAGTTTTCTTCCACGAAGGGATCGCCGTCATGAGCGTGTCGGTTCGGAGAGTGTGTGCGGTACTCGCCGTTGCGTTCGTCTTCGCGACCGCGGCCTGCGGGTCCGACAGCGATACCGGGTCGTCCTCGCCGTCCGAGAGCCCCGAGGCAGCGCGGATCACCGATATCGTGCGCGGCCAGGTGACCGAACTCGGTGTCAGTTCCGCCGTGTACGGCGTCTGGCGGGGCGGGGAGGAGATCGCGCTCGGCGCGTTCGGCGGCTCACCGCTGGGCGTCGCCGCGACTCCTGAGATGAAAGTGCGCGTCGGCCAGCCGATGGAGCCCATGCTCTCCACCGTGCTGTGGCGGCTCGACGGCGACGGCGTGCTGAAGATGGACGAACCCATCGCCCGCTGGCTGCCCGGCTTCCCGCGCGCAGACAAGATCACCCCGCGCATGCTCGCCGACAGCACCTCCGGCATCGCCGACTACGTGACCGAGCCGGAATTCCTGAAGATCTTCGGCGAGAACCCGATCCGCGAATGGACCGCCTCGCAACTGCTCGAGCGCGCCAACGCCCGCCCGCCACTGTTCGAGCCCGGCACCGACTTCGCCTACGCGCACAGCGATCTCGTCGTCCTCGGCGAGGTCCTGCAGACCGCGACCGGAAAGCCGTTGGGCGAGTTGATCGCCGACCACATCCTGATCCCGTTGGGCATGCACGACAGCAAGGTCGTCCTGAACCCCGCGATCGACGAACCCTACCTGCACGGCTACACCAACGAACGCAACGTCTTCGAGGACTCCACCTTCTGGAACCCCACCGCCTTCCTGCACAGCGGCAACATGAACGCCCCCGTCACCGACATCGCCCGCTGGGTCCGCGCCCTCGCGACAGGCGAACGCCTCACCACTGACCAGTTCCAGCAGATGATGGGCCCCTCCACCGCAGGTCTGGGCCCGTTCACCACCGAAAAATACTTCGCCTTCGGCGTAGTCCACCTCGCCGACTGGCTCTACATGAACCCTGCCTACGGCGGCTACAACGGCGTCGCCCTCCACGACACCAAAACCGCCACCACCATCATCGTCTACACCACCCACGGCCCCACCTCCCCCGCCACCAACAACGCCATCCCCATCGGCACCGCCCTCGCCACCCACCTCGTCCCCGACCGCCCACCCGCCGTCCCCGGATCATGAATCCACGGGCCGTATGTCCGGACGGGACACGATTCTGTTGCGCGGCCGTGGCTTCGGAGGGTGCTCGGAGATGGCAGGCTGTGCTGATGGCCGACGAACTAGATCCCACCGCCGAACACTCCGGTGGCGAAGTAATCGAGTCGCAGGAAGAAGCGACCAAGCGGAAGTTCCGCGAAGCACTCGAGCGAAAGAACGGGAACGCCGCTGTCGGCGGAGCCGCCCAGAACGCCGCCAAGGTGCGCGGCACGCAAGCGGCGGCGGGCGGCAAGCGCACCTTCCGCCGCCGGGCTGGCGGCTGATCTACCCGCACGAAAAAGCCCCTCACCTGGGTTCCAGGTGAGGGGCCTCGAGTGGAGCTGCCGGGAATCGAACCCGGGTCCTCCGCCGCGTCTTCAGGGCTTCTCCGTGTGCAGTTCGCTAGGCCTCTACTTGGACCTCCGGGTCTCGCGAACAAGCCCGGATGACGATCCCAGTCGCTGTTTGATGTCCCGTCCGACTCCGCGACCGAGCCGAACGGTAATTCCCTCTAGCTGATGCCAGTACCCGGGTCGAGGGACGAACCCGGACTGACAGAGACGACCTGCTACTTAGGCAGCGAGGGCGTACTCGCGCTGATTGGAATCGGCGCTTAATTGGTTGCAACGACGCTTACGGTGGTCTCTTGCCTGCACCGACACGCTTCCCCTGAATCGACGTACGCAGTCGAAACCGTTCAGCCCCGTACGTGCCCGCACCCTGCGGGCTAGTCATATTAACACTCCCGCCGGCGCGGATCTTCCCGTTATTTCTGCCAGTGGGCGATGTCGCCCCGGTGACCTGGTAGCGAACGTCACCGGCCCGGCTCGGTCAATCCGGTCAGCGGTGCCGGTCGGGGCGGGTACTGTTCTCGATCGGTCGCACCGGGACAGCGAAATCCTTTGGGCGGCTGGAGCAAGGAGTTACCTGATGGCATTCACCAAACCGCGGGCACTGCGCCGTGCCGCGGTGATCCCGTTCGTAGCCGGTCTCGTCCTGGCCGGGGCCTGCTCGTCGAGCGAGCAGGCCGAGGGCCCTGGCGTGACGAGTGCGCCCTGTCCCGGCTCGGCGCACAAGGACCGGGGCTGCATCTATCTCGGCGTGCTCTCCGACCTAGGGGGCGGGCCGTTCGCACCGCTGGGCATCTCGATGAACGAGGGACAGCTGGCGTTCTGGAACCAGGTGAACCAGTCGGGCGGCATCGGCGGCTACGACGTCGACATCACCACCTACAGCCGCAACACCTCCTTCGATCCGCGGGTTCACCGCACCGCCTACCACGAGATCGAACCGCACGTGCTCGCGCTGGCGCAGAGCCTCGGTACCGGGCAGTCGATCGCGCTGCTCAACCAGATGGACACCGACGACATGGTCAGTGTCGCGGCCACCCAGTGGTCGGGCTGGAACTATCGCAGCGCCGACCGCAATCTGGTGCTCAGCGCCGGCTATTCCTATTGCACCGAAGCCGTGATGGGGCTGGACTGGTTCGCCGAGAACCACTACGCGCCACGCAATATCGCCATCGTCGCCTATCGCGGCAACTGGGGCGGCGACTACGCCAGCGGCGCGCTCAAGTGGGCGCTGGCCAACGGATCCACCATCGCCGACCGCATCGACACCGGTCCCAACGGCGAGGTCGGCAACCAGGACAGTCCGGTCGAGGAGGTGCTGGCCGCGTCACCGGATCTGGTCATGCTGGCCACCGGGCCCGCCGAGACCGCGGAGATCGTGGGCAAGCTCGTGAAGGCGGGCTTCACCGGCCGGTTCCTCGGCTCCCTGCCCACCTGGAACGCGGCCCTGCTGCAGACGGCCGCCGCGCCCGCGCTCACCGCGCTGTACAACTACACGACCCCTGTCGACAGCTGGAGCGGTGACAGCGTCGGCGCCCAGCGCGCCCGCGCTGCCGTCGACCACGAACCGGCCAACTTCGGCTACTCGCTGGGCTGGGCGATCTCCTATCCGCTCAAATCCCTGCTCATCGCGGCCGCCGCCGACGGCGAGCTCACCCGCTCCGGCCTGCGCCGCACCATCACCGACCTGAAGACGGACGGGGAGGGCATGGTGGTGGTTCATCCGGCCGGCGCCACCGCACCCGATCTGTCCGCGGAGTGGTCGGTGGTGTTCAAGCCGGACGCGACCGCGCCGATGGGGGCCAGGGCGATCAGCACCGGGTACCAGGGGACCACGCTGGGACGGCTGGGCATCCAGGAACCCTGCACCCGGCTCTAGCCGCTCAGTTCGCGGCGATCATCCCGACCGCCGCGAGCGCGAGCACCATCCCGACCTTCTGCAGCCCGCCGATCCGCTCGCCGAGCAGCACCATCGCCAGCAGGACCGTCGCGGCCGGATACAGCGAGCCGATCACGCTGACCACCGACAGCATCGAGCCGTGGAAGGCGTAGAGCAGCGCCGCGTTGGCGATCACGTCGAGCACGCCGATCGCCAGCGCGAGCCGCAGCGGTTCACCGTGCAGTCCGCGGAATTGGCCCGCGGCCAGCGCCGAGGTCCACACCACCGCTGTCGCCGCGGCGCGCTGCCCGAGCAGCGGCCACAGGCCCGCGCTTGCGCTCGTCTCGTGCAGGAAGAAGAACGCGAAACCGAACGCGGCGCCCGACCCGACGGTGAGCAGCGCGACCCGCCTGCTGAACCGCAGTTCCCGGCCGCCGATGATCTCCTCGGTCGTCTCGTCGGGCGCCTCCCGGCTGACCAGCACCACCGCGACCAGCGCCAGCGCGATCCCCGCGATCGCCGGCGGACCCGGCCGCTCGCCGAGGAAGAACCCCGCGATCACCGGGATGCCCGCGACCAGCACCGCGGTCACCGGCGACACCACGGCCATCGGCCCGTCGGCCAGCGCGGCGTAGAACCACCACACCGCCAGCCCGCTGGCGACGCCCGCGGCCAGGCCCCACAGCATCGATGCGGCGTCCGCGTGCCCGCCGACCAGCGGCGCGATCAGCAGTACCAGCAGCACCGACCACGGGTACGACACGACGACCACCCGCAACGCGGTGACCCGCCGTGCCGCGATCCCGCCGAAGAAGTCACTGACTCCGTACCCCGCCGCCGCCACGAGGGCGAGCACGACGGAGATCAACGCATGCCTTTGACCCGCCGACCGATCTCGCGCGTGACCTCACGCTCGGCCTGCCTGCGGGCCAGGTCCTGGCGCTTGTCGTAGTCCTGCTTGCCCTTGGCGAGGGCGAGCTCCACCTTCACCTTGCCGTCGGAGAAGTACATCGACAGCGGCACCAGCGTCTGGTTACCCTCCCTGGACTTGCCGACCAGGTGCTCGATCTCGCGCTTGTGCAGCAGCAGCTTGCGGGTGCGCCGCGGTGAATGGTTGGTCCACGTGCCGTGGCTGAACTCCGGAATGTGCAGGCCGCGCAGCCACACCTCGCCGTTGTCGACGGTCGCGAAGGCGTCGACAAGGGAGGCCTTGCCTTCGCGCAGGCTCTTCACTTCGGTGCCGACCAGCGCGATCCCCGCCTCATAGATGTCGAGGATCGTGTAGTTGTGCCGCGCCCGGCGGTTGGTCGCGATGACCTTCCGGCCCTTTTCCTTCATGACAGTCAACTCTAAGTGACCGCGCCACCCGTTTATTCCGTGGTCCGTCCCGCCCTCAGCTCGCGACGCGTTCGGCGGCGCGGGCCAGCGCCCGGTCGCGTTGTTCCTCGAACCGGGCCGCCTTGACCTCCAGGTCGACGAGGTAGGCGTGCAGTTCGTCGCGGGCGAGTTCACCGTCGGCGCCGAAATCGGTGCGATCGAAGACCTTCCAGGTGCGCAGGACGGGCTCGAGCACGACGTCGAGGTGCTGGCGCAGGTCGTAGACGCCGTGCTTGGCCAGCAGTACCGCGTTGCGCCGGAAGTTGGGCTGGTTGAGACCGGGCATCTGGAAACGCAGGACGACATCGGTGATGGCACGCATGGCCGCGTCGGGCGTGAGGTCGAGGGCGGCCGCGCACAGCTTGCGGTAGAAGATCATGTGCAGGTTCTCGTCGGTCGCGATGCGCGCGAGCATCCGATCGGCGATCGGGTCGTCGCACAGCCTGCCGGTGTTGCGGTGACTGATCCTGGTCGCCAGTTCCTGGAAGGTGACGTAGGCGACGCCCTTGAGGAACTGTGAGCCCGGCTCCGGCTTGGCGATGCCCGCGGTCATGTGCGCCATCCTGGCCTCTTCCAGCGCGACCGGGTCGACCGCGCGGGTCACCACCAGGTAGTCGCGCATGACGATGCCGTGGCGGTTCTCCTCGGCGGTCCAGCGCCCGACCCAGGTGCCCCAGGCGTTGTCGAAGCCGAAGGTGTCGGCCAGTTCGCGGTGGTAGGAGGGCAGGTTGTCCTCGGTGAGCAGGTTGGTGATCATCGCCGCCTTGGCCACCTCGCTCAGCCGCGACTGCTCCGGGTCCCAGTCGATCCCGCCCATCGCCGCGAAGTTGCGTCCGTCGTCCCACGGCACGTAGTCGTGCGGGTGCCAGTCCTTGGCTTTGGCCAGGTGGTCGTTCAGGTTGGCTTCGGCGGTCGGTTCGAGTTCGGCCAGGATGTCGCTGTCGGACAGGAGCTTCATAGATGTCACCTCGGAGAATGTGCGGGCGGGGACGGCGGCCCCCGCGCCCAACGATGGCGGGTGGGCGGCCGGGCGGCGGTCACATGACGAAAACACTGTGTCCGCTCACAGGAAGCGGCGATGCGGCCTAGGCGCACCGCCGTCTGTGCCCGTCAGGCGGGCGGGAGAACGGGGCCGAACTGGTCGATCCGCAGCGGGAGCGCGGGCCACAGCGTGCGGTCGGGGGTGAGCTCGCCGACGACCAGGACGCCCGCGTCGTCGAATGCGGCCCTTGCCCGGTCTACGTGATCGCCGGAGGTGACCAGCACGGCGGCGCGCAGGTGGTGCTCGGCCATCAGCGCGGCGGTATTGCGGGCGTTGGCCACGGTCGAATCCGCGTGCGGCTCACGCAGAATCCGCGCCGGATCGATGCCGGCGGCCACCAGCCAGTCGGCCATCGCGTCCGCCTCGCTCAGTCCGGCCTGTGGGTTCCCGCCGGTGACGATGATCGGCGACCACGGCGCGAACACCGCTTGCACGAAGCCTGCCCGCAGCCGACGGACCAGTTCCGCGCGCAACGTGCCCTCCGGGGTCAGGCCGTAGCCGAGGATCACCACGGCGGTGTCGCCGCCGTAGCTGCCGGGCAGCTCCGGCGTCAGCACCCGGTGCAGGTCTTGCACCGGGGTCGGCGCCGACGGTTGCGCGGTAACCACTTGTGCTGCGGCACAAACGAATCCGGTCGTTGCCAGAGCCGCGCACACCCCTCGCGTCATCCCGGTGACCCACACCATTCCCGTCGCCTCCTCGAGCCGGGACCGATCAGCTCGATCGGTCGGAGGAGGCCAAGAGTGCGCCGGGAATCGGGCCGCCGGAAGCGCTATGACCTGGGGCTACTACAGGTCACAGCACTCGGCGTCATCCGCTGGTCCGCAGCATCGCAAACATTCCGGATCGGCGCCGGTGCCGGAATATCGTCGCCGCGTGCGGCGGGTCAGCCGCCGGGGCGCAGTGCCAGATAGAGCGCCAGGGCCGCGGCGAAGAGGAGGATCAGGGCGACCGTCGACCAGCGCGGCCTGCCCCGGTGGACTACGGGGTGGTGGCCGCCGAGCAGGCTGGGCGCGACGGTGGGGTCGATTCGCCGGTGCGGCATCGGCGGCAGCGGGCTGTCGGCTCCGCCCTGGCTCGCGCCGCCCGATGTCTCGCTCTCGGAGCCTTCACCGTTCGCCATGGCTCGACAGTATCGCGCGACGCCCGGGTTCGTCGCTCGTTCCTTTCGCGCCCGTACGGGCCGCGGGCGTGCCCCGCACCGGTGCTGTGCAGGGCCGCGGCGAAGGCGAGACGGTCGTCATCGGCGCGTCCGACCGGTTCGCGCACGCCGCAGCACGGACGCCTATTCCTCGTTCAGCGCCGTGAGCACTCCCTCGCCGTAGCGAGCCAGCTTGTTCTCGCCGACGCCGCCGACGGTGCCGAGCTCGGCGAGTGAACCCGGTTTGCGCGCAACGATTTCGCGCAGTGTCGCATCGTGGAACACCACGTAGGCGGGCACGCCCTGTTCCTTCGCGGTGGCCGCCCGCCAGGCCCGCAGACGCTCGAACAAGGGCAGATCGGTGGCGGGCAGGTCGACGGTCGCCTTGGCCGATCTGGCCGCGCGCGCCGGGCGAGCCGCGCGCTCGGGTTCGCGGCGCATCGGCACTTTCCTGCCCTCGAACAGCACCTCATTGCTGGCGTCGGTGAGCGCGAGTACGCCGTACTCGCCGTGCACGGCGAGCAGTCCGCCCGCGAGCAGCTGACGCACCACGCCGCGCCATTCGGTGTCGCGCAGATCGGTGCCGATGCCGAAGACCGACAGTTCGTTGTGCCGGTGCTGGGTGATCTTCGGGTTGGTCTTGCCGAGCAGGATGTCGACGAGGTGGCCGGCGCCGAAGGCCTGTCCCCGTTCACGTTTGAGCCGCAGCACGGTCGAGAGCAGCTTCTGCGCGGGCACCGTGCCGTCCCAGGTCTCCGGCGGGTTCAGGCACACATCGCAGTTGCCGCAGGCCTGGCCGGGCTGACCGAAGTAGTTCAGCAATTGGACGCGTCGGCAGCCCACCGTCTCGCACAGGGCGAGCATCGCGTCCAGGTGCAATTGCAGCTGCCGACGGTGCGCGGCGTCGCCTTCGCTGGAGTCGATCATCTTGCGCTGCTGGACGACATCGGCCAGGCCGTAGACCATCCAGGCCGTGGACGGTAGCCCGTCGCGGCCTGCGCGGCCGGTCTCCTGGTAGTAGCCCTCCACCGACTTGGGCAGGTCGAGGTGGGCGACGAAGCGCACGTCGGGCTTGTCGATGCCCATGCCGAAGGCGATGGTGGCCACCACGATCAGGCCGTCCTCGCGCAGGAACCTGGCCTGGTTCTCGGCGCGGGTCCGGTTGTCCAGGCCCGCGTGATAGGGCACCGCGCGCACCCCGTTCTCGTTGAGCAGGGCGGCGGTCTTCTCCACCGAATTGCGGGACAGGCAGTAGACGATGCCCGCGTCGCCGGGGTGCTCGGCACGGATGAAGTCGAGCAGCTGACGGTCGGCGCGATTCTTCGACTCGATCCGGTACTGGATATTGGGCCGGTCGAAACTGGAGACGAACTGCTTCGCCGCGCCGAGGTCGAGTCGTTCGACAATCTCGGCGCGGGTCTTCTCGGTGGCGGTCGCGGTGAGCGCGATGCGCGGGACATCGGGCCAGCGCTCGTGCAGCAGCGACAGCGCGAGATAGTCGGGCCGGAAGTCGTGGCCCCACTGGGACACACAGTGCGCCTCGTCGATCGCGAACAGCGCCACCGTGCCGCGCTCGAGCAGCCGCAGCGTCGATTCCAGGCGCAAGCGTTCCGGCGCGAGGTAGAGCAGGTCGAGTTCACCGGTGACGAACTGCGCCTCGACCGTGCGCCGCTGATCCGGCGACTGCGTGGAGTTGAGGAATCCGGCGCGCACACCGAGCGCGCTGAGCGCGTCGACCTGGTCCTGCATGAGCGCGATCAGCGGCGAGACGACGACACCGACACCGGATCGCACCAGCGACGGCACCTGGTAGCACAGCGATTTACCGCCGCCGGTCGGCATCAGGACCAGCGCGTCACCGCCGCCGACGACCTGCTCGACGATGGCCGCCTGGTCGCCGCGGAAGCTGTCGTAGCCGAAGACCCGGCGCAGCACCTCCTCGGCCGTCTCCCCGCGCGCCGGGGCAGCGGCCCGTCCCGGCCTGGCCGGGGCGAGGTCGTCGAAGTGGAAGCCGCCGGTGTCGTGGAAATCGTGCTCGGAGACATAGCCACCGTCGGACGGGTACGCGTCGTCGGGCGGGAAGTCGTCGACATCGGGGGCTGTGGCGCCGGAATTGCTCACCGGGCCATCCTACGAGCGCGCGCCGGGCCCGCAGCCCGTCCACCGGACCCGACGACGGCGTTCACCGGTAGTTGCTCACATGTGGATAACCCGGATTCAGCCGCGCAAACAGGCGAGGACCTCGTCCTGGAGCAGGCCGTTGCTCGCCACCGCGTCGCCACCGTGCGGGCCGGATCGCCCGTCCAGGGAGGTGAACGTGCCACCGGCCTCGCGGACCAGGATGTCGAGCGCGGCCAGGTCCCACAGCGACACCTCCGGCTCGGCGGCGATGTCGACCGCGCCCTCGGCGACCAGGCAGTAGTTGAAGAAATCGCCGTAGCCGCGGACCCGCCAGACCGCGTCGGTGAGGTCGACGAACTTCTCCCGCAGCCCCCGCTCGTGCCAGCCGGACAGGCTGGAGAAGGCCAGGCTCGCCGAGCCGAGATCAGGCACCGCCGACACCGAGATCGGCTTCGGCGCCCCGGGGTGCACCTGGACCCACGAGCCCGATCCCGCCGCCGCCCACCAGCGCCTGCCAAGGGCGGGCGCGCTCACCACGCCGACCACCGGAACACCGTCCTCGAGCAGGGAGATCAGGCTGGCCCAGACCGGCACACCGCGGACGAAGTTCTTGGTGCCGTCGATCGGGTCGACCACCCACTGCCTGCCGGTGAACTCGGCGTCGCCGCCGAATTCCTCGCCGAGCACGGCGTCACCGGGGCGTTCCTCGGCGAGCACGCGCCGGATCACCTGTTCGACCGCCAGGTCGGCATCCGAAACCGGGGTCAGGTCCGGCTTCGAGTCGACCTTCAGGTCGACGGCGCCGAAACGCACCCGCGAGATCGCGTCGGCCTCGTCGGCCAGTCGGAGGGCAAGGTCCAGGTCAGCGGAGTAGGCAGCCACTGGGAAAGTGTATTGGGAGCACCGGCGCGCTCGGGGTCGCGGCCCCTTGTGTCCCGCCGATCAGACACCCCTCGATGGCCGCCTACCCGACGGCACCTGATCGACGGGACGGCCACGTCGCCTAATAGCGGTCGGCGGGCGACACCGCGGACTCGGTCAGGCCGCGACCTGGGCGGCTCGTGCGGCCACCAGAGCGCTTGTCCACCAGTGCAACTGGTCGAGCAGCGCCCGTGCCTCCGCCTCGAACCCCGCGGGCTCACGCAGCTCGCCGTTCTCGTCGAAGAGCATGTAGTAGCGCGGGAACGAGACGTAGTTGCGCACGGTGTGGGCGTTGAGTTCGTTGAACACCTGGCGCAGGTGCTCGATCGCCAGCAACCCACCGGAGCCACCGCTGTAGCCGACGAAGCCGATGGACTTGGCGTCCCACTGGGTGTAATGCCAGTCGATGGCCGACTTCAGGGCGGCCGGGTAGCTGCGGTTGTAGTCGGGCGTGACGACGACATAGGCGTCGGCAGCGGCCAGCCGCTCGGTGAGATCGCTCATCCCGGCCGGACGCGGCATGTCGGGGTCAACCGCGGGCGGCACCGGCGGCAGCGCGGCGGGCAGCTCGGCCTCGGCCAGATCGATGACATCGACCTCGAAGCGCTCGTCGACCTGCTGTGCGAACCAATTCGCGACCACCGGGCCGAACCGCCCCTCGCGGACGCTGCCGATAATGATCGCGAGCTTCAGTCGCTGTGCGGACATGGTGTCCTCCTCTGTCGTTGCTCCGGCCCGTCCGGCCGATGCGTCAACATTCGCCCGCCACGAACCTGTCAGGGAGACCACGCTGAGAGTGGTAGTGGCACGGCCACTCTCGGCGCCGGGCGGCTGGGTACCGTCGATCAGGTGAGCGACAACGAACTCGGGCTGTTCCTGCGGACGCGCCGCGAGGCGGTCTCCCCGGCCGAGGTCGGGCTGCCCGCGGGTCAGCGCAGGCGCACCCCGGGACTGCGCCGCGCCGAGGTGGCGATGCTGGCCGGGGTGAGCGTGGAGTACCTGATCCGGCTCGAACAGGGCCGCGACCGGCACCCCTCCCCGCCGGTGCTGTCCGCGCTTGCCGACACGCTGCGGCTGAGCCCCCGCGAACGCGTGCACCTGCACCAGCTCACTAAAGGCATGTCCGGTTTCAGCTGTGGTGCCGCCGAGAACGGCCCCAACCGCACCGTCCGGCCCACGATCCGCGCGATCCTCGACCAGCTCGAACCCGCGCCCGCCGCGATCACCAACCGCTTCACCGAGGTGCTGGCCTGCACCGAGGGCTACCGCACGCTGATGGCGCCCAGCGGCCTGTTCGAGCAGGGCGAGCCGGCCAATGTGGCCCGGTTCGTGTTCACCCATCCCGGTGCGCGCGAGCTGTACCCGGACTGGGATTCCGCGGCCGACAAGCTGGTCGCCTCGCTCAAGCAGGGCCCGTTCCGCGCCGACCCGATGGTCGCCGCACTGGTCGACGAGCTCACCGTCACCGCGGGCAGCGCCTTCACCGATCGGCTGGCATCGCTGCCAGGGTTGCCGCCGTCGGGCGGGATCAACCGGATCAGCCATCCCGAGGCGGGCACCCTGCGCCTGGCCTACGAATCGCTGGATCTGTCCATCGACGACGACCAGTCACTGTATGTCCTGCTGCCCGCCGACGAGGCGAGCGCGACCGCCCTCGACCGACTGGTCGGGCGGCGCCCCGGCGGCCTGCGCGCCATCGCGAGCTGACCCGCGCGTGCCCCGGCGGGTGCGTGTGTTTCACCGTGTCGGAGGCGACCGGTAACCTTGGGAATCGTGCATCCTGACGTTATCGCCGACCTCGCCGAACTCGACACCACGCTCAAGACGGTCGAGTCGGTCCTCGATGTCGAGGAGCTACGCCGTCGCATCGACGAGCTCGAGCACCAGGCGGCCGATCCCGAACTGTGGAACAACCAGGACCACGCCCAGCAGGTGACCAGCGAGCTGTCGCACGCCCAGAGCGAGCTGCGCCGCGTCGAGGAACTGCGCCAGCGCCTGGAAGACCTGCCGGTTCTCTACGAATTGGCCGAGTCCGAAGAGGGCAGCGCCGCCGAGGAAGCCACCGCCGACGCCGACACCGAGCGCGCCGCGCTGCGCGTCGACATCGAGGCGATGGAAGTGCGCACCCTGCTCTCCGGCGAGTACGACAAGCGTGACGCGCTGGTCAACATCCGCTCCGGCGCCGGTGGCGTCGACGCCGCGGACTGGGCCCAGATGCTGATGCGCATGTACATCCGCTGGGCGGAGCGGCACAAGTACGTCGTCGAGGTCTACGACACCTCCTACGCCGAAGAAGCCGGCATCAAGAGCGCCACCTTCGCGGTGAAGTCGCCGTATGCCTACGGCACGCTCTCGGTGGAGATGGGCACGCACCGGCTCGTCCGGATCAGCCCGTTCGACAACCAGGGCCGCCGCCAGACCTCCTTCGCCGAGGTCGAGGTGCTGCCGGTGGTCGAGACCACCGACCACATCGAGATCCCCGAGGGCGAGGTCCGCGTCGACGTGTACCGCTCCTCGGGTCCGGGTGGTCAGAGCGTCAACACCACCGACTCCGCGGTCCGGCTGACCCACATCCCCACCGGCATCGTGGTGACCTGTCAGAACGAGAAGTCGCAGCTGCAGAACAAGATCTCGGCCATGCGCGTGCTGCAGGCCAAGCTGCTCGAGCGCAAGCGCCAGGAAGAGCGCGCGCAGATGGACGCGCTCAAGACCAACGAGGGCGCGTCGTGGGGCAACCAGATGCGCTCCTACGTCCTGCACCCGTACCAGATGGTCAAGGATCTGCGCACCAACTATGAGGTGAACAACCCCTCGGCGGTGCTCGACGGCGACATCGACGGCTTCATCGAATCCGGAATCCGTTGGCGCATGCGGGAACAGGCCGACGCGTAGCCACCTGTTCGCTCGCCCGTCCCGGGCGTGTTCGCGTTTGACCGGGCACCGAGACCTCGCTGTAACCTTTCGGGTGTGTGTTCGAGCCAACCGGAACTGTGTCAGCGCGAGCCCCGTCGACTGTCGGCCGGGGCGATGCGATGAGCGGCGTCCTCGCGATCAACACGGCCCCGGAGATCACCGGATGGCTGCGGTCGAGCGGGCTCGAGATCGTGCTGCTGATCGTCGGCGCGATGCTGTTCGGCCGGTTCGCCGCGTTCGTGCGCGACCGGGTGACCACCAAGATCGACGCCGGTTTCCACTCGAGCGACGCGCTGGTCCGCACCGAAGCGGCCAAG
The DNA here is from genome assembly GCF_053608525.1 of Nocardia sp. NPDC055029. Lineage (NCBI taxonomy): Bacteria > Bacillati > Actinomycetota > Actinomycetes > Mycobacteriales > Nocardiaceae > Nocardia > Nocardia sp. NPDC055029. The sequence continues at coordinate 7,920 of NZ_JBSGVQ010000038.1, read as the reverse complement.
CACCGGCACGCCTTGGCCCAGGTCATCACGTGGGTGGTGCTGACCATCGTCTACGTGCTGGTCGGCATGGAGGTGCTGCGCAGGCTCGGCTTCGCGGTGACGGGTCTGGTCGCCCCGGCGGCGGTGCTCGGCGCCGCGCTCGGTTTCGGCGCCCAGCGGATCGTGCAGGACATCCTGGCCGGGTTCTTCCTCATCACCGAACGCCAATACGGCTTCGGTGACGTGGTACAGATCTCGGTCACCGGCTCCGCCGATGCGGCCGAAGGCACCGTCGAGGACGTGACGCTGCGCATCACCACCCTGCGCAATTCCGACGGCGAGGTGATCACCGTCCCCAACGGGCAGATCGTGAAGGTGACCAACCTGTCCAAGGACTGGGCGCGTGCCGCGATCGACGTGCCGGTGTCGGCGCAGGCCGACATCACCAAGATCAACGAGATCCTGCACGAGGTGTGCACCAAGGCCTACCAGGATCGCCGTCTCAAGCCACTGCTGCTCGACGAACCGTCTGTGATGGGTGTGGAAGATCTCTCGCTCGACGAGATGAACATCCGGATGGTTGCCCGCACATTGCCGGGCAAACAATTCGAAGTGGGGCGCGAACTGCGCGTGCGCGTCGCCGCGGCCCTGCGTAAGGAAGGTATCAGTGAAACCACGTAAGTCGACGGCGATCCTGATGGCCACCTGGGTGTCCACGTTCGTCGTCTACCTGTTCGTCAAGCCCGCCGAGACCGCGAACACCGGCCCGGTGTCGCTGCTCAACGCCGTCCCCACCTGGGTCGATCCGACGCCGTAGGATCGCTCACCGCCTCGCCGACGTCGTCCTGGGCCCGGTCACCGCGGGGGTCGCTGGCTACACTGGCTCCCCGTGATCACCATGCGCAACGTCACCAAGTCGTACCAGACATCGACGCGGCCGGCGCTGGACAACGTCTCCGTCGAGGTGGACAAAGGCGAATTCGTCTTCATCATCGGCCCGTCCGGTTCGGGAAAGTCGACCTTCATGCGGCTGCTGCTCAAGGAGGAAGCGCCGACGTCGGGCGAGATCCGGGTGGCCGATTTCCGGGTCGACCGGTTGCCGGGGCGCAAGGTGCCGAAGTTGCGGCAGCGGATCGGGTGCGTCTTCCAGGACTTCCGGCTGCTCCAGCAGAAGACCGTGGAGCAGAATGTGGCCTTCGCGCTCGAGGTGATCGGCAAACGGCAGCAGTTCATCGAACGCACCGTGCCCGAGGTGCTCGACATGGTCGGGCTCGGCGGCAAGGGCAATCGCTTGCCCTCGGAGCTGTCCGGTGGTGAGCAGCAGCGCGTGGCGATCGCGCGCGCGTTCGTCAACCGGCCGCTGGTGCTGCTCGCCGACGAGCCGACCGGAAACCTCGACCCCGACACCAGCGCCGACATCATGTCGCTGCTGGAACGGATCAACCGCACCGGCACGACCGTGCTGATGGCCACCCACGACAACCACATCGTCGACGCGATGCGCAGGCGGGTGGTGGAGCTCGACCACGGCAGACTCGTGCGCGACGAGGCTACCGGTGTCTACGGGGTGGGGCGATAATGCGACTGAGTTTCCTGTTCACCGAGGTCGCCGACGGTCTGCGCCGCAACATGACGATGACCGTCGCGATGATCCTGACCACCGCGGTGTCGCTGATGATGCTCGGCGGCGGCATGCTGTCGGTGCGGATGGCCGACAAGACCGAGAACTTCTTCATCGGCAGGCTCGAGGTGCGGTTCTACCTCGACGACGCCGTCTCCGACACCGACCCCGACTGCGCCGCCGAGCCGTGCAAGACGCTGCTCGCCGACCTGAAGAACACCTCGGGTGTGGAGAGCGTGCAGTTCCTCAACCGCGCCGACGCGCTGGAGGAGGCCAAGAAGCTGTTCGCCGATCAGCCGGAGATGGTGCAGTACATCGCCGACTCACCGCTGCCTGCCTCGCTGCGGGTGAAGATGACCGACGCCGATCAGTACCAGCACATCTACGACAGCTTCGCGACCAGGCCGGGCGTACGGATCGTCGCCAACGACAAGGAGTTCGTCGACCGGCTGGTCAGCCTGTTCGACGGCCTGCGCAATGCCGCGTTCGGGCTGGCGCTGGTGATGGCGCTGGCGGCGATGCTGCTGGTCTTGAACATGGTGCAGATCGCCGCGTACACGCGGCGCACGGAAGTCGGGATCATGCGTCTGGTTGGCGCGACGCGCTGGTATACCCAGCTGCCGTTCCTCCTGGAGGCGGTGGCGGCCGCGTTCGTCGGCTCGGTACTGGCGATCCTCGGGCTGGTCATCGCCCGCCCGCTGGTGATCGACCGGGCGCTGGGGCCGCTGTTCGACAGCAATGTCTTCCCGCGGATCACCGGTGACGACATCGCCGTTGTCGCGCTGACGATCGCCCCGATCGGCATCGTCTTCGCGGCGGTGACCGCCTATCTCACCCTGCGCTTCTACGTCAGGGAGTAGTCCCGCCACCACGCACCGCGATGGCGGGGACTCGTTGTCGGGTCCCCGCCATCGGCGTCCGCGCCGGCGAGCGAAGCGCCGAGCTGCGCGGTGAGTTCGGTGCGCTGGCGGTCCAGCTCGGCGATGCGCCGGTTCAGCTCGGCGCTTCGCTCGGACATGATCCGCACCGACATCTCACAGGCCTGCACCGGCCCGTCCGGATCGGCGCACGGCATCAGCCGGCCGATGTCCTCGGTGGTGAGGCCGGCCGCGAGCAGCTCACGGATCTTCGCCACGGCCGCCACCGCCGCCTCCGGATAACTGCGATACCCGTTCGAGTCGCGCTGCGGATGCAGCAGACCCTGTTCCTCGTAGTAGCGCAGCAGGCGCGTGCTGACACCGGTGCTCTGCGCGAGTTCGCCGATCAGCATGTGATCGCCCGCACGTTCGCCTTGACCTTCACATCCATGTGAATCCCTAACCTCCGTCGCATGACAACGATTCCCCTGCAGACGACCGTCCACGGATCAGGCCCCGGCATCGTCCTCGCCCACGGCGGTGGCGGTTCGATCGAGAGCAACTACGGCGTCGTCCTGGCCGACCTCGCCGCCGAGCACACTGTGGTCGCCTCCGACTACCCCGCCGACGACACCCCGCTGACCCTCGACGACCTGGCCGACGCTCTGGTGGCGGCCGCGGTCGACGCCGGCGTGCCGACCTTCACGATCGTCGGTTTCTCGCTCGGCACCGCCGTCGCCGTGCGCGCCGCCGCCCGGCACCCGGACCGGGTCACCGGCCTGGTGCTCACCGCCGGGCTGGCCGTACCCGACAACCGGGCCAGGCTGATCGTGCGGGCCTGGCAGGATCTCCTCGACCGGGGCGCACACGAGAGCTTCGCCCGGCTGGTGCTGCTCACCGGGTTTTCCGCCGAGTTCGTCAACGCGCTACCCGCCGCCGCGATCGAGGAGATGGTCGCGCAGACCGCCGCCGCGATCCCGGGCGGCACCCGGCAGCAGGCAGCGCTGATCGAGACGGTCGACACGACGGGCGATCTGCCGGGCATCACGGTGCCGACGCTGATCGTGAACACCACCGCCGATCTGCTCGTCGACCCGGCCAACTCCCGCGCGCTGGCCGCCGCGATTCCCGGCGCCGAGTACACCGAGATCGACGCCGGTCATGTGGTCATGGCCGAGCAGCCCGACGCATGGCGCAAGGTCCTGCTCGAATTCCTGGAGCGACAGGGTCTTTAACCGAGGGTGCGCAGCTGGGGCCACACCTGCGACCACGGCCGGATCGGCTCGCGGCAGACGAACAGCGGTTCGCCCTGTTCGTCGTTGTCGATCCCGAGTCCGTTGTCGAGCACGCCCGCCGATTCGACGATCGAGCACAAGCCGGTGAGCCGATCACGGTCGATACCGACGGTGAGCACCGTGGTCGCGGTGTCCGGCGGCGGACCCCACCACCAGTAGGCGTTGTGGCCCGAATACGGTGTGGGCAGACCGTATTCGGCGCCGTAGCGCTCGACGGCACCGGCTTCGCCGTAGTTCGCGGTGAGGACGGCGGCGCCCGGCGGGCGGGCTGCCGCCACCTGCGCGACGAACCGGGGCCAGCCGATCGTCTCCCCCGCGTCGTAGTTCACCGCGAGGACGGGAGAGCCGGGCAACTGCGCGACCGGCAGCACGGGCAGAAACAACACCGCCGACATCGCGGCATTCAATGCGATCACCGAACCCGCTGCCGCCCAGCGCTTTCCCTGATCACCGAGCGCCTCTGCGAGTCCGACCGACCCCGCCGCGAGCAGCACCGGATACATCCCGCCGAGGTAGTACGCCTTACCGCCCGCCGCCAGAAACAGCACGAACAGCACCCCGTAGGCGATCGGAAACGCCCGGTACCGCGAGTGCCACAACCGCCACAGCCCGTAGCCCCACAGCGGCACCAGCAGCGGGCCGAACAACCCGAACTGCGAGAGCACGAACATGATCGGCGAATCGGAGGTCCCCGACGAACCGCCCGCGATCGCCCTGCTCAAAGCCCACTGCGGCCAGCCGTTGGCCGCCTGCCACCACAGGTACGGCGCCGCGATCAACGCCGCGATCGCGACAGCCGCCGCGAAATACCTGGTGGCGAACACTTTTCGCTGCGGGGTCAGCAGCACCGCGACCGCGAGCGCACCGACGGGCACGACCACCAGCACCTTGTTCTGCACGCCGAGCCCGACCACCGCGCCGACCGCGAGCCACCACCGCGGATCGGCACCGCGCAGCAACTTCAGCACCAGCAGACAGATCAGCGACCACGCCGCCAGATCGAACACCGTCGTCCCGAACAGGTGCCCCGCCGCCTGCGCCATGGCCGCGCTCGCCACGGCACCGGCGGCCAGCGCCCGCGCGCCACGTCCCCCACCCAGCTCTGTGGCCATCAGCCCCGCGCACACCACGACGAAGGTCGCGGCGGCGATCGCGGGCAGCCGCAATACCCACAGCGCATCGGGGTCGATCGCGGCCATCAGCCGGGCCAGCGCGGGCGTCAGCGGCGGCTGGTCGGGATATCCCCAGTCCAGCCGGCGGCCCGCGGCCAGGAAGTACAACTCGTCACGGTGGTAGCCGTAGCGCGTCGTGGTGATCAACAGAACCAGGGCGAAAACCGACGCGATCACGGTCACTCGTCCAGACTGACACGAAATCACCGATTGCCGGTCCGTCGACGAGCTTCTTACTCCAGAGTAAGATAGACTTACCGAGGAGTAAGATAGCTGGGGTCACAAGCGCCCCGACAGCCGAGGAAATCAGGTGATGATGAGCACTCGAGACAGCGCGACGAAGCGACGTCCGAACGACACGTCCGCGGTCGGTCTCAGCCAGCCCAAGCGGGACTGGATGGGCGCCGCGATGCGCGCTTTGACGACCATTACCGGGTCGGAGCTCGCCGAGAAGTACAACCTGCGCAAGCCCATCGAACGCGTCACCTACGAGGGCACCAAGACCGGTTTCCGCACCCTGGGCGCGGCTACTCGTACCTTCGCCAAGGTCACCGGCGGCGGCCAGCCCAAGCGACTGCCCGACAACGAGGCCAAGTCCAAGGACTACTTCGACCTCACCCCGTCCGACGAGCAGCAGATGATCGTCGAGACCGTGAAGGACTTCGCCGGCGAGATCCTGCGCCCGGCCGCCTACGAGGCCGACAACGCGGCCAAGGCGCCGCGTGACCTGCTCGAGCGCGCCGCCGAACTCGGCATCACCCTGATCAACGTGCCCGAGGAACTGGAAGGCGCGGCCAGCGAGCGCGGCGCCGTCACCAATTCCCTGGTGGCCGAGGCCCTCGCCCACGGCGACATGGGTCTGGCGCTGCCGATCCTGGCGCCCAGCGGCGTGGCCGTCGCCCTGTCGCAGTGGGGCACCGACGCGCAGCAGCAGACCTACCTGCCCGCCTTCACCGGCGAGAACGTGCCGCAGGCGTCCGTGGTGATCAACGAGCCGCGCGCGCTGTTCGATCCGTTCGCGCTGCAGACCAAGGCCACCCGCTCCCCCAGCGGCTTCCGCCTCAACGGCGTGAAGAGCCTGGTCCCGGCCGCCGCCGATGCCGAGCTGTTCATCGTGGCCGCCGAACTCGACGGGCGCCCCGCGCTGTTCATCGTCGAGTCCGACACCGCGGGCCTGTCGGTCGAGGCCGACCCGAGCATGGGTCTGCGCGCCGCGGGCCTGGGTCGCCTCATCCTGGACAACGTGGCCGTCGGCGCCGACGCCGTGCTCGGTGACGGTGACGCCAAGGCGCGCGCCGAGGAGTACACCGACGCCGTGCAGCTGGCCCGGCTCGGCTGGTCGTCGCTGGCGATCGGCACCGGCCAGGCCGTGCTCGACTACGTGATCCCCTATGTGAACGAGCGCGAAGCGTTCGGCGAGCCCATCTCGCACCGTCAGGCGGTCGCGTTCATGGTCGCCAACATGGCGATCGAGCTCGACGGTCTCCGGCTCGTGACCCTGCGGGGTGCGTCACGCGCGGAGCAGGGGCTGTCGTTCGCCCGCGAGGCGGCGCTGGCGCGCAAGCTCGCCACCGACAAGGGCATGCAGATCGGCCTGGACGGCGTGCAGCTGCTCGGCGGCCACGGCTTCACCAAGGAACACCCGGTCGAGCGGTGGTACCGCGACCTGCGAGCCGTCGGCGTTGCCGAGGGCGTGGTGCTGGTCTAGTCGGTCCGTCTTCGATACCCAGGAGAATTCCATGATCAACCTCGAACTCCCCAAGAAGCTGAAGGCGAGCGCCAACCAGGCCCACCAGGTCGCCTCACAGATCTTCCGTCCCATCTCCCGCAAGTACGACCTCGCCGAGCACGCGTACCCGGTCGAGCTCGACACCATGGCCGCCATGGTCGAGGGGCTCGCCGACTCCGGCACCCAGAAGATCGGCGGCGCCGCGGGCGGCCGCAACGACGAGGCAGGCGAGACCGACATCCTCGCCAATGCCAACGGCGGCAACATGTCCGCGCTGCTCAACGCGCTCGAGACCTCGTGGGGCGACGTCGGCCTGATGCTGACCATCCCCTACCAGGGTCTGGGCAACGCCGCGATCGCCGCGGTCGCCACCGACGAGCAGCTGGCCCGCTTCGGCAAGGTGTGGGCCTCGATGGCCATCACCGAGCCGTCCTTCGGTTCCGACTCCGCCGCGGTCACCACCACCGCCGTCCTCGACGGTGACGAGTGGGTCCTCAACGGCGAGAAGATCTTCGTCACCGCCGGTGAGCGTTCCACCCACATCGTGGTGTGGGCCTCGGTCGACAAGAGCCTCGGCCGTGCGGCGATCAAGTCGTTCGTCGTCCCGCGCGACGCTCCGGGTCTGTCGGTGGCGCGGCTCGAGCACAAGCTCGGCATCAAGGCCTCCGACACCGCCGTGCTGCTGCTGCAGGACTGCCGCATCCCGGCCGACAACATCCTCGGCTCGCCGGAAGTCAACGTGGAGAAGGGTTTTGCCGGGGTCATGCAGACCTTCGACAACACCCGCCCGCTGGTCGCCGCCATGGCCATCGGCGTCGCCCGCGCCGCGCTCGAGGAACTGCGCACGATCCTCACCGAGGCCGGTGTCGAGATCTCCTACGACACCCCCGCGATGAACCAGCACGCCGCCGCGGCCGAATTCCTGCGCATGGAAGCCGATTACGAGTCGGCCTACCTGCTGGCCCTGCGCGCCGCCTGGATGGCCGACAACAAGAAGCCCAACTCCCTCGAGGCTTCCATGTCCAAGGCCAAGGCAGGCCGCACCGGCACCGACGTCACCCTCAAGGCCGTCGAACTCGCGGGCACCCTGGGCTACTCCCAGCGCCTGCTCCTGGAGAAGTGGGGCCGCGACTCGAAGATTCTGGACATCTTCGAAGGCACCCAGCAGATCCAGCAGCTGATCGTGGCTCGCCGCGTCCTCGGAAAGACCAGCGCCGAGCTCAAGTGAGCTGGTAGACAACGCGAAAACCGGTGCGAGCCTCGACGG
>NZ_JBSGVQ010000037.1:0-85129 GCF_053608525.1 Nocardia sp. NPDC055029 | reverse complement strand
GGGTGGATCATCACGATCCACCCGGCGTTCGCCGTTTTCGGTCGATGGGTGATCAGCCCGCGTTCCGGGTACACACCACGTCGATGACCTTGGTACCGCTCAGATCGGACGAGCCGAAGTTGGCCAGCCGCGCGATCGGAACACCGTCGGAGAGCCGGTCGATGGCCTTGCGAATGGCCTCACTCCGATTCGGCCCCGACGCCGCGGCGACCCACCCCTGGTCGTTCCACACCACAGCCCCGCACCCGTTGGCCCACGTGGTCATGACCCCGCAGTCCTCCCCGCCCTTGGCGGCACAGGCGTCGAGCACCGCGCCCTGCGCCCCCTCCGCACTGTCCCAGTTCGCCGAGCTCCAGCTCTCCCACATCTGCTCGCTGAACCCGATCGCTCCCCACAGGTCCCCCGCAGCATTGGCCGACCCGGCACCCAGCACCGACCCGACCGCAAGGCCCACCGCCGCCACCGCAACGCCGGCCCTACCGATAAAACTCATCCGACAGTTCTCCTCTTGCGAACAGTTCCGAGGATCGGAACCACACAGAAAACCACGAATCCACCACTCCCGCAAATTCTTTCGATGACGGCCCGGAATCCGCACAGGAATCACCGAAGCCGAAATGGGGGCGGGTCCGTCCAGGATCCGCCCCATCGTCCGCTTCCTACTTGTTGAGCGTGATCCAGGCCTGGCCCGAGAGTTGTTCCAGTTCGGGGTGGTTCGGATAGATGTCGGCGGTGGCGACGATGGTCGCCTCGACGCGGCCGGGGCCGGGCGCCATGCCCATGCCGGTGATCACGCCGTCGGGAGCATGTTCGATGACGCCGTTGCTGTCGACCTTGTGGGACTGGCCGTTCGCGACGCCGGTGTCGAGGTTCTTCCACCGCACCGAGACTCGGTAACCCTCACAGTTCTGCCCGGTCTGGACGATTTTCACCCGGACCCCGAGCTGCCCGGCCTGCGGCTGTGGCACCGTTTCGGCATTGATGATGGCCGCACAGCCGTTCCCCGGCACCCGGGCGAGGGTCGGGTTGAACTGGACGACTTGATCGGACGGCAGGGCCGTCGCTGGACCGCTGAACCCGACGAGCGCGGCAACGGCCGCTGCGGCGGCCACCCCGACCTGAACCGAAACCCGTTGACGTTGTGTGCTTTTCAGACTCATGTTCAGGAATTCGCCGCTCGCCCCGAGGTCGTTAACCACCGTAATGGTCTCAATGAGGCAACAGGCCCACGAGCAGCGGGAGAGACGTGGGTCACAGAGTCCTCTTAACCGCCTGGCACACAACCCTCACGGTTGCCCGGTAGGGTCCGCGGACACGACCAGGAGAGGTGACGCAGGTGAGCGGACGAAACGGATTCCTGCTATTCGGCGGGATCTCGTCGGTCGGGGCGGGAGCGGTACATTTCCTGGCCGCCGGAATGCACACCGACCACGCCACGCTGGCGCGGCTGATGGTCGTCCTCGCCGCGATCCAGTGCGCCGCCGGATTGGCGGTACTGCTGAGCGAGCGCAAGCTCGTGGTGACGTCGCTGATCGCGGTGAACGCGTTCGCGGTGGCGGTGTGGGCGTTCACCCGTTTCGCCGATATCCCGTGGGTCACCGGATTGACCGCGGAGTCACCCGGTGTCGCCGATACCGCGTGCGCCGCGCTGGGTGCGCTCGCCGTGATCGGTGCGGCCATCGCGCTGCTCCGGCCCACCGCGACCCTGCCGCCGATGCGGTCCGGGATCGCGGCCGCCGCGGTGGGTGTGCTCGCGGTGGCGGCGATGCTCAACGGTGTCGGGCACGTGCACAGTCACGGCGAAGGCGGCGACGGGCATTCGCACGCGGCGGGCGACGAGCACGGTCACACCGGCGACGTGTGGCCGCGCCCGTTCGACCCGGCCCAGCCGATCGACGTGTCCGGTGTGCCCGGCGTGACCGCGGAGCAGGAGCAACGCGCCGCCGACCTGATCCGCAGCACCATGGCCGGGCTGCCCACCTTCGCCGACGTGACGACCGTCGGCGCGCTCGGCTTCCGCTCGATCGGGGACGCCGCCTCCGGCTACGAGCACTACGTCAACACCGGCTACATCCGCGACGACAGCTTCCTCGACGCCACCCGCCCGGAGTCGCTGGTCTACCGGGTCGACGGGCAGAACCGCACTCTGGTCTCGGCCATGTACATCGCCAAGGGCAAGAAGATCGACGACCCCGCCCTCACCGACTACGCCGGTCCGCTGATGCAGTGGCACGTCCACGACAACCTGTGCTGGAAGGCAGGCGACAACGGCCCCCAGGTCGCGGGCGTCACCGACGCCGCAGGCAATTGCCCGCCCAATTCGATCAACCCCGGATCGGGCAATCCGATGGTCCACGTCTGGATCGCCCCGCACCAATGCGGCCCGTTCGCAGCCCTGGAAGGTCACGGCGCCGGCCAGGCGAGCACCACCGACGGCCGGCGCGCCGACACCTGCGGCACCCACGACCACAGCGGCGGCCACAAATAGCGACCGGTCAGAGCAGTCCCCAGCGCGTCATATTCGTAATAGGGAGGCACGATGGTGACGACAGTGGAGATTCCGGACGAGCTCCTAGCCGAAGCCCTGCGGCTGACCGGACTGCCGACCAAGAAGGCTGTCATCAATCTCGCGATGTCCGAGCTCGTCCAGGGGTATCGGCAGCGTGAGGCACTGACCCGGCTCAAGCGCTTGGACCACAACCCCTTCCTGACCGAGGACGAGCTGGCGGCCGATCAGGGCGACGCGAGGTGACCGCGACGACCGTCCGTCCGAGATACCTCCTCGACCAGTCGGTGATGTCGCACTATCGGACGAACGCTGCGATCGAACGCGCCATCGACGAGCTGGCCATCACCGGAGCGCTGTGCTCGTCCACGGTGACCATGGACGAAGCCCGGTTCAGCGCTCGCGACAACGCCGACCTCGGCTTCCTCACCGAGCTCTACGGTTCGGTGTTCCACTGGCTGCCCGCCGACGACATGGGCGAATCGGATCTCGGCGCTCAGCTCGGCTGCACCCAGCGACGCAACGCGTCGATCGTGGTTTCCGGGGAAGTGTTGAAGCAGAACCGGATTCCCGGGACCAGCTCGGATGTGACATTGATCAGGCGCTCGAACAGCAGGGTGTGCTCGGGCGCCATCCGTACGCCCGCGCCGATCATGGCGACCCGGAATTCCCGGCCGGCCACGCACTCACGCAGCTGTTCCTCCGCCGCATCGGGGTCGGCGGGTAGCTGACAGCTGACGAGGTCGAAACCCGCTTCGCGCAAAGCGGTTTCACCGGCGGCGATGCGGGCGGTGAGGGTCGCCTCGTCGAGCTGCGGGTAGCGGGAGTAGTCGACGGCGCTGGGGTGCAGTCCGATCGACAGCACGGTCTGCGGATTCTGTTGGGCCACTGCGTCCTCCATTCTCATCAGATACGCGATAGCGCCCAGACCCGCGAGCACTGTCGCGAGCAGGACGCCTGCTCTCACCACGACGTGGTGCCCGTGCGGTCGAAGAAGCCGCCGGTGGGCCCGTCCCGGTCGACCGTCGCCATGGCCACGACGGCATCGGTGCCCTCGGTGACGGTCTGGAACCCACTGTGCCCGTTGAGGTCCGTCGCGGTGTAGCCGGGATCGACCGCATTGACCTTCATGCCGTCGAGTTCACTCGCGTACATGACGGTGAGCATGTTCAGCGCCGCCTTGGTGCTCGGGTAACCGAGCGCCGGTGGTAACAGACCTGCCCATTTCGGGTCGGTGACGGTGGCGATCGAGCCGACGCCGCTGGAGACCATCACGATCCGCGGATGCTCGGACAGGCGAAGCAGCGGTAGGAACGCGCTGGTCACCCGGATCGGGCCGAAGACATTGGTCTCGAAAACCTCCCGCAGGTCGTCGGGCCTTGTTTCGCCCGGTGCGGTGCGCGGACCGCCGATCCCCGCGTTGTTGATCAGTACGTCGAGGCGGCCCGCCTCGACTTTCACCGTGTCCGCGGCGGCGGCGACGGAGTCGTCGGAGGTCACGTCCAGTGCGACGAACCGGACGTCGAGTCCGGCCGCGGTGAATTCACCCGCCGCCGCCTCGCCCCGAGCGGTGTCGCGCGCGGCCAGGTACACCTGCCAGCCCGACCCGGCCAGCCTGCGGACCGTTTCCAGGCCCAGTCCCTTGTTGGCCCCGGTGACCAGGGCGATCGTCTGTGTCATGCACCCAGATTCGCGCCGCGACGGGCCGCGCTCCAGTGCCGACGAGGCATAGGACGGGCGATACCAGGGCCTACGACGCCGGCACCGGCGACCCGGATTCGGCCTGCGCACCGGCGACACGGATGCCGCGCAGCAGCACGATCGCGGCGATCACCACCACCGGCCCCGGAGTCGGTTCGACGATGACAGCGCACACCACACCCCAGCCGAGCACCGCCCACGCGAGGAATTCCGGCGGAACAATGCCACGCCGGTCCATCCACACGATGAGCGAGCCGACGAGCAGCAGCGGCCAGCCGAAACCGGCGGGATTGGCCCAGAAGCTGTTGGCCGCCGGGGTGTCCTCCCACCAGTGGCCCCACAGCTCGAAGGTCAGCCATTCGTCGAAGGAGGACGAGCTGAGCAACAGTCCGATGGCGAGGTGTCCGCCGCCGATGATCGCGAGCACCACCCCAGCCCACTTGATCATCCGATTCACGCTCTGTCGCTCCATCACGAACCCCTCACATATATACGGTACCGTATAAGACACAGCATATCGGCCATTTGTACGGATCCGTATAGCTCCAGCGGTATGGTCTGCGACACAGGCAGCACCGGATGGGATTCGCGGTACCACCCCGCGCCCGAGGACCTGCGGCACCATGAAGCACATGGACAGAGCGGAATTGGCGACCGTCCTGCGCAGCGCGCGATCCCGGCTCACCCCCGCCGACGCGGGTCTGCCCGCCGGATCACGCAGGCAGGTGCCCGGGTTGCGGCGCGAGGAAGTGGCGAGTCTGGCCGGGGTGAGTGTCGACTACATCGTGCGCTTGGAGCAGGGGCGCGGGCCGAAGCCGTCCGATCAGGTGCTCGGCGCGCTGAGCAGGGCGCTGCGGCTCACCGATGTCGACCGTGATCTGGTCTATCGGCTCGCCGGATCCGAACCGCCGCAGGCCGGGCGCATTCCGCTGGTCATCCGCCCGAGCGTGCAGCGGCTGCTGGATCGACTGGCCGACCTGCCGGTGCTCGTGCTCTCCGCCAAGTCCGACATCCTCGCGTGGAATCCCCTGTCGGCGGCCCTGCTCGGCGATTTCTCCGCGATCCCGCCCGGCCGGCGCAACATCATGTGGCAGCGGTTCCTCGGCACCGGCATGGGTCGCGTCGTCATGACGCCCGAGGAGGCCGACAGCAATGCCGCCGCCTGCGTCGGCTGCCTGCGCGCGGTCAAGGCCGCCTACCCCGACGACCCCGACCTGACCCGATTGCTCACCGAACTCCGCACCGGCAGTGCCGAATTCGAGGCGCACTGGCAGGCGGGCCGCTCCAGCGTCATGCACAGCCTCACCAAGAAGATCGCCCATCCACACCTGGGCACGCTCACCCTCGACTGCGACGCCATGCACGTCCCCGACACCGACCAGACCGTCATCATCTACTCCGCGCCCCCGAACACCCCCACCGCCACCGCCCTGGACCTACTCCGCGTCACCGGCCTCGAAACCTTCGGTAGCCGATAACCGAGGCGCCTCGCACGATCGGCTACCGACCAAGAATTGATATCGGGCGATTCGGCGGCGGGATGCTGGAAGGGTCAGATCCGCGATCCCGGCCGCTCAGCGTCCGCCGATGAATTTCCCGGCGGGGATGAACAACTCGTGCCCGGAATCGAACCTGATCCGGACACCATCCGGAACCCAGTCGACCGCAGCAAATTTCAAGGTATCGGTGCCGGTGAAGTCCACTCGGACCCCGTGACCGTAGGAGAGGGACGGGTCGCGGCCGGAATAGATCTCGTGGTGCCGGTCCCTACCCAGCAGGGTGCGTTCCTCGAAGATCGCCACGTAGTGAGTCGACCCGTCCGAGTAGCTGACCGAATCCGGCTGCCGGTTCTGGTCGACAACTCTGCGCGGGTGGATCATGTTGTCCAGCACGATGACTGCCGTCAGCACCAGCAACGCGACGAGGAATCCGCCCAGGGCCGGGAGCAGGAGATTTCCTCGATCGCTTCCCGCTCGGAATCCACTGTCGACCGGCATCGAGTCGACTCCCTCTGTTCCGCGCCCCCGAACACCACCCACCGCAACAACACTAGACCGCCTCCGAGACAACAGGCAGGCCGTGGCACCGAGACCAACTTTCCGGACCACGCCCAGATCCCCGGCGAATCACCGGGTCAGGCGCCTGTGCGATCCCTCGGCGTCAACGGAAGCCGAATAACGACTGGCTCCGTCGCGGCCGCTCGGTTACGGTGCGTTCCGCGAGAGGGAGGACCGATGACCACCACGACCCTGTGGCGACCGACCGGCCCCGAAGAGCTGGCGCTGGTCGCCGAATCCGCTTGGCGCGATTGGCCACCGCGGCTGCCCGACCAGCCGATCTTCTACCCGGTGCTGAACGAGGCCTACGCGGTGCTGATCGCCCGCGACTGGAACGTGCCCGCGTCCGGCGCGGGTTATGTGACGCGGTTCGACGTGCGCACCGACTATCTGGACAACTACGACGTGCAGCAGGCCGGTGGTCGCGACATTCTCGAATATTGGATTCCCGCTGCGGATCTCGCCGAGTTCAACCGCCACATCGTCGGCACGATCGAGGTGGTGCGCCGCTTCCCGGACGACGCACCGGTTCCCGGCATCTGACGGGTCAGGCGGCGCCGGTGCGTTCATTCGGCGCCGCCGCCCGGATCGCCGCGACCGCCGCCCGCGGATCGTCGGCCCAGAAGGCGACGGTACGCACCGTGTAGTCACCCTGCGGAGTAGTGAAGGTCTGCGGCGCGGTCAGGTCCACCCGGACATTCGTGGAGCTGCCGACCGGGAGGGCGAGGGTGTCATTGCCGGTGAGCTGCAACGACTTCGAACCGTCGTAGGCGCGCAGATCGTTGCGCACGGTGCGGACGGTGGCGAGCGGGATGTCTAGTGCGGTGCGGCGCAGGTAGCGGATCCGGAGTCGGTCCGGAGTGAGGACGTGGGGGTACATGTGGCGCGCGGCGAGCATGCCGAGCATCCAGAACAATCCCCAGACGCCCAGTGCCAGCGCGGCGAGCCGCACGGGTGGCCACGGGATGATCAGGTGCACCGCGGGAATCTCCACCGCGCTGACCACGATGAACGCCCAGATGACGGCCGAGACGGCACCCGCGTACCGAATCGGCGTGCCGTCCGCGGTATCCGGCCTGCGGGCGACTGCCCTGGCCAGGCTCACCCACATGTCGATTTCGAGCCGGACGAAACGGCGTCCGAGCCGCATGATCGGGCGCATGATGCCCTCCTTTGCAATACAACTGCATTGTAAAGAGCGCGAGGCCGCTATGGCAATACAACTGCATTGTGAAAAGATGGGCGGATGCCGAAACGGGTGGACCACAGCTCACGCAGGGCGACGATCAGCGACGCCGTGATGCGGCTGCTCGCGCGCGACGGCCTGGAGGCGATCAGCCTGCGCCACGTCGCCGCCGAGGCAGGCGTCTCCCCCGGCCAGGTGCAGCACTATTTCCCCAGCAAGGACGCGATGATGGAGTTCGCGGCGAGCACTATCGCCGACCGGATCGCCACCCGCATCGCCGCCGCGGGCCCAGATCCCGACCTGCACCACATCCTGACCGCGTTGCTCCCCACCGACCCCGACTCGTCCGCCGACTCCCGCACCCTGATCGGCTACCTCGCGTTCGCCTCCGTCCGCCCCCAGATCGCCGAAACCATGGCCACCAACGGCCGAGCCTTCCGCGACCACATCGCCGGCATGCTCCCCGACCACCCCGACCCCACCAATGCGGCCAACACCCTGCTCGCCCTCCTCGACGGCCTGGCCCTACACGTCACCCTCGGTCAACTCCCCGCAGCGGACGCAGGCACACTGCTGACATCCGCGATCGACGGCGTTCTCGCACAGGAGAAATGACGTTCGCGCGAGTCGACGACGCCCCTGGCACGAGCCGATCAGACAGACCCTTTCGGATCTGTTGCCCGGGTCAGATCGAGGTCGAGGTCGAACGGCAGTGCGACCTTCAGTCGATCGTGATGGATGCCCACCGTGGTGTACTTCTGCGTAGCCGGATCGAGTTCATAGGCGTAGACGACCGCGCGCCCGTCTACATTCTCGACGCGCCAGAAGTACGGAATACCCGCCTCGGCATAGAGCTGCGGTTTGCGATGACGATCGCGTTCGAGCGAGTCCGGTGAGACGACTTCAATCGCCAGCACGACATCCTCCGGACGGAATGTCGTCTGATCCAAGCCCGTGACGCCCACCGAATCGACGACCATAACGTCGGGTTCAGGTCGCTGACGAGAGCCGAGCGTCACCGTCATTTCACGAATGCTGTCGAAGCCCTCCGGAGCCTGCCGCATCAATTGCACATGGAGGAACGTGACGACGAGCAGGTGGAATCGCATCTGCGGACTCACGAAGACCAGGCTCCCGTCGATCAGCTGAGTGTGCGGCGGCAGTTCACTCAGATGATCCAGGTCTTCGGCGAAATACCCCCGCGGTGGCGGCACCGGCCAGCTCAACGGAGCTCGCTCCCCCGATGGCATCGGATCCGCAGTCATGGGTCCCTCGCTCGTCGCACGGCGATCGTCTGACCTCGCCATTATGGCACGTGACCACTGACCGCCACCCTCGCAGACGATCAGCGATCACGCCGACTGTCGAGGCGGCCGGACTATCCGCTCCAGCTCTACGACCGACCATCACCACGGGCACGGTCGGCGTACGACAATCGTTGTTCGCCAGCGGGTTTGATGCTCGCCGTAGCGGGCACCCGGTCGCGACGACGACCGGGTGCCTGAGGCTGTGCAGTCAGACGGTGAGCTCGGCACCCCGAGCGGCCCGGTGCGCGACGACGGCTCGTTCGGTGTCGGCCATGACCAGTTCGGCGTTGATCTGCGCACCCGCCATCGCGCCTGCCGCGGCGGCGGCACCGACCTGGGCGGACGGGTCGGTGGCGTTGCCTGCGATCCAGACGCCGGGGACCGCGGTGCGGCCGACCGGGTCGGCGGGGATGTGATCGCCCATGCCGGAGGGGTGCGGCTCCGGGGTAAGACCGAGGTCGGTGAGGAAGGTGGCGCGGGTGTTCATGCGCGGGGCAACGACGAGGGCGTCGCGGTCGAGCACCGTGCCGTCGGCCAGGCGGACGCCGGTGAGCTTGTCGGTCGCCAGTACTTCGACGACCTCGCCGTCGACGATCCGAATGCCGCGGGCGGCAAGCTTTTCCGCGTCCTCGACGCTCAGCGGGGCGGCCGTGTGGGTCAGGAACACGATGTCGTCGCTCAGCTGACTGAACAGCAGGGCCTGGTGCACCGACATCGGGCCGCTCGCCAGGATGCCGATGCGCTGGTCACGCACCTCCCAGCCGTGGCAATAGGGGCAGTGCAGGACCTCGTTGCCCCAGCGTTCGCGCAGGCCCGCGACCTCGGGCAGTTCGTCGGCGAGGCCGGTCGCGACGAGAATCCGGCGCGCCGCCACCACGCGTCCGTCGGCCAGTGTCACCAGGAATTCGTGACCTGCGCCGTCCGAGCTTCCCACCGCGGCCGAGGATCCGGTGGCCATGATCGAATCATCCACTCCCACTGCGGATTCCGCGGCGCTCGATCGGCGCTCGACCGTGACCACCTGCCCGGGCACCACATGCCCGCCGTACCCGCGCACCTCGGCGCGCCCCCGCTCGAGCAGTTCCAGCGGCGGCATCCCTTCCCGCGCCAGCAAACCGTGCACACCGTCGGCCGGTGCGTTGCGCGGCGACCCGCCGTCGATCACGGCGACCGAGCGCCGCGAGCGGGCCAGCATGAGCGCCCCGTTCAGCCCGGCCGCGCCGCCGCCGAGGACCACCACGTCGTAGGTGTCGTTCAACTCTGTCATCTGAAGCCTCCTTCGGCGACCACCGTGCACCCGCACTCGAACAAGTGGCAATCTTTCTTGCTGACATGGCAAACTGATAGCCATGGACGACCTCGAAGAGACCCTGGGATCGGTCGGCCCCCGGCTCCGCTCCCTGCGCAAACAGCGCAGGACCACCCTGGCCGACCTGTCGGCCGAGACCGGCATCTCGGTCAGCACCCTGTCGCGCCTGGAATCCGGCGACCGCAAACCCACCCTCGAACTACTGCTTCCCCTGGCCAAGGCACACGGCGTGACCCTCGACGAACTCGTCGACGCCCCACCCACCGGCGACCCGCGCATTCACCTGCGCCCGATCACCCGCCACGGCATGACGATGCTGCCGCTGACCAAACGCGCCGGCGGCATCCAAGCGTTCAAGATGATCATCGCCCCCAACGCCCGCAACCGCCCGGACGAACCCCAGGTCCACGAGGGCTACGAATGGCTCTACGTCCTCAACGGCCGCCTGCGCCTGATCCTCGGCGACAACGACATCGTCCTCACCCCCGGCGAAGCCGCCGAATTCGACACCCACATCCCCCACTGGTTCGGATCCGCCGACGACCACCCCGTCGAATTCCTCAGCCTCTTCGGCAAACAGGGCGAACGCGCCCACCTCCGCGCCCGCCCCAAGAACTCCGACTGATCGAGTTCCGCAGTCCACAGAACCGAACGGCGGCTCAGCCCCGCAATGCCGCGATCAGGGCGGGGCTCAGCGCCAGGGCGGGGAGGGATTCGACGAGCAGGTCGACCAATTGCTCGCGGGTGATCGGCTTCTCCGTCATCCAGGTGAGGATCGTTTCCTCGACGAAGGCGATCCAGCCGCGGATGGTCAGGGTGAGGCGAGCGAGGTCGGGGTCGTCGGGGGGTAGCGGGAGTTCGGACACGATGAGATCGGCTATGGCGCCACGGGTTTCGTTGACGTAGTCGAGCAGGTCGGGGGTGATGCTGGCGGGCCCGCGCAGCACGGAGCGATAGGACGCGGAGTGCTCGGTGGCGTAGTCGACAAACCGCTCGATCGAGTCGCGCAGCATGTCGAACAGCGACAGCTCGCGATTGGGCGTGACGGCCGCGAAGAACTCGGCGCTCACATGCCGCGCGATGGCCTCGTGGAACTCCTGCTTGGAGGCGAAGTAGTGGAACAGCAGCCCACGCGAGATGCCGGCCTGCTTGGCGATGTCGTCGACCGAGATGTCCTCGAGCGACCGCTCGGCCAGCATCTCGGCACCGAGGGTGATCAGCTGTAGCCGACGTTCCTCGGGGCTGAGCCGCACACGCTTGGTCGCTCCCGAACTCCTGATACTCACATCGACCATCCTAGCCACTACTGAACTCAGCTCAATAGCTGTTGACTCCGGCTCAATAGGGACGTAGTCTGCCTTACATGAGTCGCAAGGTTACAGACAAAGCCGTCGCCAACCGCGCCGTCCGCCACGTCAAGACGATCATCGTCGGCAGTGGGTTCGCGGGCCTCGGTATGGCCATCCGGCTGCATCAGCAGGGTCGCGATGATTTCCTCGTCCTGGAGCGCGGCAGCGATGTCGGCGGCACCTGGCGGGACAACACCTACCCCGGTGCCGCCTGCGACGTGCCATCGCACCTGTACTCCTACTCGTTCGCGCTGAACCCCGACTGGTCGCGCTCGTTCTCCAAGCAGGGCGAGATCCAGACCTACATCCGTGGCGTCGCCGAGAAGAACAACGTGCTCGACAAGCATCTGTTCGACTGCGACGTGCTCGGCATGCGCTGGAACGCCGAGACCGCCCGCTGGGACATCACCACCAGCAAGGGCGACTTCACCGCCGAGACCGTGGTCTCCGCGGTCGGCGCCCTGTGCGAGCCGTCGCTGCCCGACATCAAGGGCATCAACGAGTTCGAGGGCGAGATCTTCCACTCGGCCCGCTGGGACCACGACGTGGAGCTCGCGGGCAAGCGGGTCGCCGTGATCGGCACCGGCGCCTCGGCCATCCAGATCGTGCCTGCCATCGCGGGCAAGGTCGCCCACCTCGACCTGTACCAGCGCACCGCGCCGTGGCTGCTGCCGCGCATGGATCGCCCGTACCTGCTGCCGGAACGCCTGGCGTTCAAGTACATTCCGGGCGTGCAGCGACTGTCCCGCGCGGCCATCTACGCCGCCCGCGAGACCCAGGTCGTCGGCCTGGCCAAGTACCCCGCGCTGATGAAGATCTTCGAGACGATCTCGCGCGGCAAGCTGCTGGCCGAGGTCCGAGACCCGGTCAAGCGCGCCAAGGTCACCCCGAACTACCGCATCGGCTGCAAGCGCATGCTGATCTCCAACGAGTACTACCCGGCGATCGACCGCGACAATGTCGAGGTGGTCACCGACGGCATCGCCGAGGTCAGGGCAGGCTCGATCGTCACCAAGGACGGCACCGAGCGCGAGATCGACGCGCTGATCGTGGCGACCGGCTTCCACGTCACCGACTCCCCCGCCTTCGAGACCATCACCGGCCGCGCCGGGCAGACCCTGTCCGAGCAGTTCGACGAGGTCGGCCAGCGCGGCTACAAGGGCTCGACCATCGAGAACTTCCCGAACATGTTCTTCCTGCTCGGCCCGAACGTCGGCCTCGGCCACACCTCGATGGTGTTCATGATCGAATCGCAGATCAACTACGTCGCCGACGCGCTGGCTACCATCGATAGGCAGAACCTGCGCACCGTCGAGGTCCGCCCCGAGGCCGTGCGCGCGTACAACACCGAACTGCAGGCGAAGATGGCCGACAGCGTCTGGATGAACGGCGGCTGTGCCAGCTGGTACCTGGACAAGCACGGCAACAACACCACACTGTGGCCCGATTTCACCTTCCAGTTCCGTAGGCTGACCAAGAATTTCGACGTCGCGGCCTACGACACGACTGCTTCGACCGACTCCGACACCGAACTGAAAGTGGTGGCAGCACAGTGAGCAATGATGCTTACTTCACGAACAAAGTCTGTGTGATCACGGGTGCCGGGTCCGGCATCGGCCGCGCGCTGGCCGAGAACCTGGCCCGCCGCGGCGCCAAGCTGGCGCTGTCCGACATCGACGCCGAGGGCCTTGCCGAGACCGTGCGCATCGTCGAGGGACTGGGCGCGCAGGTCAAGTCCGACCGGCTCAATGTCGCCGAGCGCGAGTCCTTCCTGGTCTACGCCGATTCGGTGAAGGCGCACTTCGGCGTCGTGCACCAGATCTACAACAACGCCGGTATCGCCTACCACGGTGATGTCGTCAAGACCGAGTTCAAAGACATCGAACGCATCATGGATGTCGACTTCTGGGGCGTCGTCAACGGCACCAAGGCGTTCCTGCCGATGCTGATCGAGTCCGGCGACGGCCACGTGATCAACGTGTCCTCGCTGTTCGGCCTTGTCGCCGTGCCCGGCCAGGCGGCCTACAACTCGGCCAAGTTCGCGGTCCGCGGCTTCACCGAGGCGCTGTACCAGGAGATGCGGATTTCCAAGGCGCCGGTCAAGGTCACCTGTGTGCACCCCGGCGGCATCAAGACCGCCGTCGCGCGCAACGCCACCTACGCCGAGGGCATGGACGGCGCTACCGCCGCCTCGCTGTTCGACAAGTACCTGGCGATCCACACCCCGGAGATGGCCGCGCAGACCATCACCGAGGGTGTGCGCAAGGGTCACGCCCGCGTGCTGATCGGCTGGGAGGCCAAGATGCTCGACGTGAGCGTGCGCTTCCTGGCCTCGGGCTACAGCCGGATCTCGGCCGTGGTCAACGGCCGTTTCATGCCGCACTGACCCGAGCGAAATTCAGGTAACGCCATGCGCGAGTTCAAGATTCCGCTGCCGATCGCCCGTATGTTGCTCGACCCGGTCTTCCGGGTCACGCTCAACGCGCGGCTGCCGGTGGCGGTGCAGCGCGCTCTGCTCGACGCGGTCTCCCTGATGCAGCTGGTGCCCGACGGTTCCGTCGTGCAGCACCTGCAGCTGGGGGGCCGCCCGGCCGAGCGGGTCATCGCGGAGACCGCGATCCCGGGTTCGCGTACCCGGGCTGTCCCGCCGGAGCGTGCCGCAGGCGCGATCCTGTACCTGCACGGCGGCGGTTACGTGGTCGGCTCGCTGACCACGCACCGCTCGCTCGTAGCGCACCTGGCGCAGGAGACCTCGTGCGCGGTCTACGCGCTGGACTACCGGCTCGCGCCCGAACACCCGCTCCCGGCCGGCCTCGACGACGCCGAGGCCGCGTTCCTGGATCTGGTGCACAACGTCGGTTACCGGCCCGACCAGATCTGCCTGGCCGGTGACTCGGCGGGCGGCGGCCTTGCGCTGGCACTGGCCCAGCGGCTGATCGACAAGCACGCGATGACGCCTGCTGCCCTCGGCCTGATCGCACCCTGGGTCGACCCGACCCAGGTGCCCGCCAAAGCCCGCGACCTGGTGATCAACCGGGCGTGGTCGCAGGCGTGCGCCGCCTACTACCTCGGCGACGGCGCCGCAACCGATGCGGGCTACGCCCCGCTCACCGGAAACCTGCTCGGCCTGCCTCCCACCTACGTGCAGGCCGATGTGAGCGAACTATTGCACGATCAGTGTTGCCAGCTCGTTTCAGCCCTGCGTGGGGCGGGTGTGCATGTCCGCTTCACCGAAACCCGCGGCCTCTGGCACGTCGCGCAACTGCAGGCCGCGCTGGTCACCGAGGCAGCGCTGGCACTCAGCGAACTCGCAGAATTCCTGCGAGAAGCAATTCAGCCGGTATCGATCGACGATTTACGATAAAGCCTGGTGACGGGCAATTCGGGCGGCGATATCGCGGCCCACGCGAACGTGTCGTAGATTACTGGCGAGTAGAACCCACTGGAAGGGCACAGATGCGAGAGTTCGAAGTTCCGGCTTCCTACACCATCCCGGACGATGCGAACAATTCCGACAACGTCTTCCGCTTCGGCAAAGAGACGCCGAACACGGTGTTGTTCAACGTCCCGAACGGCAGCGGCGGCTGGAACGACGTGACGGCGGCACAGTTCGAGAAGGCCGTCACCGGCGTCGCCAAGGGCCTGATCGCCTCGGGCATCGAACTGGGCGACCGCGTCGCCATCATGGCGGCCACCCGCTACGAGTGGTCGCTGCTGGACTTCGCGATCTGGGCCGCCGGTGGCGTGACCGTCGCGATCTACGACAGCTCGGCCGCCGAGCAGGCCAAGTGGATCCTGCAGGACTCCGAGACCAAGCTGCTGGTCGTCGAGAACGACAAGCACCGCGCCACGATCGACGAGATCGAAGCCGGTTCGCTGCCCGCGCTGGCCGAGACCCTGCAGATCGACAAGGGCGCGATCGACGAACTGACCAAGCGCGGCGCCGATCTCGACGACGAGGTCGTGCACGCCCGCCGCAAGCAGGTCGGCGCGGCCTCCCCGGCCACCCTGATCTACACCTCGGGCACCACCGGCCGCCCCAAGGGCGTGCAGCTGACCCACGCGAACCTGTGGGCGGAGTCGCGTTCGGGCGGCATCGAGCTGTCCGCCTTCGTCTCCGAGGGCCAGAAGACCCTGCTGTTCCTGCCGCTGGCGCACGTGTTCGCCCGCGCGGTCGCGCTGATCGCCTTCGATTCCAAGGTGACCGTCCGCCACAGCTCGGACTGGACGACCCTGGTCGAGCAGTTCGGTGAGTTCAAGCCGGACTTCATCCTCTCGGTGCCGCGCGTGTTCGAGAAGGTGTTCAACTCCGCCAAGCAGAAGGCGCACGACGGCGGCAAGGGCAAGATCTTCGACGCCGCGGCCGAGACCGCCATCGCCTACAGCACGGCGCTCGAGACCAAGGGCGGCCCCGACCTGCTGCTCAAGCTCAAGCACTTCGTCTTCGACAAGCTGGTCTACAGCAAGCTGCGGGCGGCCCTCGGCGGGCAGTGCCTGGCCGCGGT
Source organism: Nocardia sp. NPDC055029 (assembly GCF_053608525.1). Classification (NCBI taxonomy): domain Bacteria; kingdom Bacillati; phylum Actinomycetota; class Actinomycetes; order Mycobacteriales; family Nocardiaceae; genus Nocardia; species Nocardia sp. NPDC055029. Next base: position 69,209 of record NZ_JBSGVQ010000037.1, on the reverse strand, counting down.
CTCCGGTGGCGGCCCGCTGGGCGCGCGCCTGGGCCACTTCTTCCGTGGTGCCGGCGTCACGATCTACGAGGGCTACGGCCTGACCGAGTCCACCGCCGCGTTCACCGTCAACACCCCGCAGTTCATCCGGGTCGGCTCGGTCGGTCGCCCGATCCAGGGTCACGCGGCCAAGATCGCCGAGGACGGCGAGCTGCTGCTCAAGGGTTCGGTCGTGTTCAACGGCTACTGGGGCAACGCCGAGGCCACCGAGGAAGCGTTCGAGGACGGCTGGTTCAAGACCGGCGACCTCGGCGCCATCGACGCCGACGGCTTCGTCACCATCACCGGCCGCAAGAAGGAAATCCTGGTCACCGCGGGCGGCAAGAACGTCTCCCCCGCCGTGCTCGAGGACTCCCTGCGCGCGCACCCGCTGATCAGCCAGGTCATGGTCGTCGGTGACGGTCAGCCGTTCATCGGCGCGCTGATCACCCTGGACCCGGAGGCGCTGCCGGGCTGGAAGGACCGCAACGGCGTCGCCGCCGACACCGCGATCGAGGCCCTGATCGAGAACCCGGCGCTGGTCGCCGAGGTACAGGCCGCGATCGACGAGACCAACAAGAAGGTCTCCAAGGCCGAGGCGATCAAGAAGATCCGCATCCTCCCGGTCGACTGGACCCAGGAGGGTGGCGAGCTCACCCCGAAGATGTCGCTCAAGCGCGCCGTCGTCATGAAGCAGTACGCGGGCGAGGTCGACAAGATCTACTCGTGATCGAATAGTTCGTACCGCCGACACGGCCGGTTGCCCGCCAGGGCGACCGGCCGTGTCGCGTTTCCGGGTCACAGCGAGACGAGTTCGGGATCCCGGGCGGGCACGGTGGCCGGGGCGGGCAGTGGCTCCGGGCGGTTGCGCACGAACAGCATCGAGGCGATCACCCCGGCCAGCAGGGCGAGGCCGGGCAGGTACATCGCCTCGCTCATCGCGGCGCTGAACGCGGCCCGCAGCGCCGGCGGCACGGCACCGGTCACCGCGCCGTGCACATCCGCCTCGCCGTCGAAACCGTGCGCCGACAGTCGCGCCGCGATCAAGGCGGCGATGGCCGCGCTGCCGAGCACCGCGCCCAGCTGACGGGTGGTGCTGTAGACACCGGACCCCGCCCCGGACTGATGCGCGGGCAGGTTCCTGGTGGCGATGGCGGGCAGCGGCGCCCAGATGCAGCCGTTGGCCACCCCGCCGTAGGCCGCGATCACCGCGAAGCCCACCAGCGGGGCATCCGGGTCGGCCACCAGCAGCGCCAGCCCGCCGATGACACTCGCCAGCAGCGCGAAACCGACGCCGGGCAGGACCGCCGGGTGCAGCCGCGCGGAGAAACGGCCGGCCAGGGGCGCGCAGACCACGGTGCCCAGCGCCATCGGCGCGAGGACCAGCGCCGCCGCGGTGGGCGAGAGCCCGCGGACCCCCTGGAAGTAGAAGTAGGCGGGGACCATCGCCGCGTTGAACCCGACGCCCATCGCCCCGACGGCCAGGCTCGACAGCGCGAAATTGCGGTCCCGGAACAGGCTCAACGGCAGCAGTGGTTCCCCGTCGGCCTGTGCCTGGTGCGCGACGAACACGACCATCGTCACCAGTCCGCCGCCGATGAGCAGCCACACCTGGGCCGACCAGTTTTGGTTCTCGCCCTCCTGGATGCCGTACACCAGCAGGAACAGACCGATGCCGCTGAGCAGCACGCCGACCAGGTCGAAGCGGCGCATACCGGTCGGCAGGACGGGCAGCAGCCAGGCGCCCAGCGCCAGCGCGACGATGCCGACCGGGATATTGAGGAAGAAGATCCACTGCCAGCCGAGGCTGTCCACCAGGACACCGCCGAGCAGCGGGCCGACCAGGGTCGCCAGACCGGCCGCGCCGCCCCAGACACCCATCGCCGCGCCGCGCTGCTCGGCCGGGAAGATGCGGGCGATCACCGCCATCGTCTGCGGGACGAGCAGCGCGGCGCCGATGCCCTGGACGCCACGCGCCACGATCAGCATGTCGACGGTGGTGGACATCCCGCACCACAGCGAGGCCAGCGTGAACACCGAAAGACCGCTCAGATACAGGTATTTGGGCCCGACCCGGTCGCCGAGCCTGCCCGCCGCCAGCAGGGGAACGGCGAAGCCGAGCAGGTAGGCGCTGGTCACCCAGATGACCTCGGTGATATCGGCATCGAGGTCGCTCATGATCGCCGGGTTGGCGACGGCGGCGATAGTCATGTCCATCAGGATCATGAAGTATCCGACGATCAGCGCGCACAGCGCCCACCACGGATTACGTTGGAACAACACGGCTTTGGTTCCTCTTCTCGGCGACGGCGCGAAACCCGGATGCGCGGGCAGAGCCTTCGGAGCGCAGATGAATCACCGGTTATCCCGATCCGTCGCGCGCATGGCGTCAACCTCACGGCGACATCGACGATCGATGTTCGGTGACGGGAGTCACCGGATCGGTGGTTCCGCCATGCCGGGCGCTCGTGCTGCCACCAGCGGCGAGAACGCAATGAACTAAACAAACCGCCCAGTTCTGCGGGTTTCTATGCCGAATCTGGATGCCGGTGATTCGCACCTCGCAGATCGAGGTGCTCGGATTCGGCGAATTGCCTTCGCGCACAGCTCACTTCGACGTCACCTGCGAGACACCGCCGTCGTGGAAGACCCTCGGCGCGGTACGCACATCGGCTACCAGGGCAATCCGGACGTAGGCTCGGGCCATGGCGTTCTTGCGGGTGGTGGCCGGGATCGTGGCGGCCGCGCTGGTGCTCGGGGTGGCCGAATTGGTCGCGGTGTTCACCGGCGCGAGCGGTGCGCCCGCGTATGCGCTCGGCGCGAGCGTCGTCGACCACACGCCGGACGGGATCCGGGAATGGGCGATCCAGACCTTCGGGACGAACGACAAGGCCGTGTTGTTCGTGTGCATGGGGGTGGTGGCGGTAGTGGTCGCCGGGCTGGCGGGGGCGCTCGAACGCGAAGGCAGGCCGATCGGGTCGATCACCTTCGGCGTCTTCGGAGTGCTCGCCGCCGTGGTCGGGGCGGGCCGGGTCGGTGGATTCGGCGGGGCGCTGCCCGCGCTGATCGGTACTGCGGCAGGGATTCTCGCGTTGCGGGGACTGGCACGGCGTATCGACGAAGTAGTCCAGACGCCCGACGCGGAGGGAAGGCCGGAGCGGGTAGCCGACACGGGGACCGGGGGTGCCGGCCCGGCCGACACCGGTCGGACCGATGGCGCGGTCACCGATCCCGAGCGCGCGGGCGTCGGTCCGGCCGGTACAGACCAGATAGATGCCGACCAGGTGCGCGGCGGGCGGCGGCGAGTGCTCGGCGGGATCGCGGCGACCGGTGTGTTCGCCATCGGCGCCGGGCTGGCGGGACGACTGCTCGGCGGGGCGCGCACCGATGTCACGGCCGAGCGGGCGACCGTCGATCTACCGGCCCCCGCCACCCCGCTACCCGGTCTGCCGCCGGATGCCGAGCTGCGGGTTCCCGGTCTGACCCCCTATCTCACCGCGAACAGTGAGTTCTACCGGATCGACACCGCCCTGATCGTTCCCCAGCTGTCCACAGACTCGTGGTCACTGCGCATCCACGGCATGGTCGACCGCGAAATCACCCTCACCTGGGACGATCTCGCACGCCGCGTACCGGTCGAACGGCTGGTGACGCTGGCCTGCGTGTCCAACCCGATCAACGGCGACCTGATCGGCAATGCCCGCTGGCTCGGCTACCGGCTCGACGAACTGCTCGCCGAAGCGGGCCCGCTGCCCGACGCCGACATGGTGCTCTCGACCAGCGAAGACGGCTGGACCGCCGGCACGCCACTCGCGGCACTCACCGACGGCCGCGACGCGCTGCTGGCGATCGGCATGAACGGCGAACCGCTCCCGCTCCAGCACGGCTACCCCGCCCGGCTGGTCGTGCCCGGCCTCTACGGCTACGTCTCGGCCACCAAATGGGTCACCGAACTCGAGGTCACCCGCTTCGACAAGGCCACCGCCTACTGGACCCGCCGCGGCTGGTCGGCGCGGGGCCCGATCAAGACCGGCACCCGCATCGACACCCCGCGCGGCCGCGGCCGGATTCCCCAGGGCCGCACCACGATCGCCGGTGTCGCGTGGGCCCAGCACCGCGGCGTCACCGCCGTCGAAGTCCAGATCGACAACGGCGACTGGAGGCCCGCCCGTCTGTCCGCCGAGGTCTCCATCGACACCTGGCGCCAATGGGTCTACGACTGGGACGCCACCCCCGGCCAGCACACCCTCCGCGCCCGCACCACCGACACCACCGGCATCCCACAGACGGCGCTCCAGCAGGACGTCATCCCCGACGGCGCCACCGGCTACCCGACCCTCACCATCCAGGTGCAGTAGCGGCACAGCCTGCCGCAGCGATATCAGGCGCTCGCGTCGGCTTTCGCCGGTTCGGGTGCCCGGCCCGCGCCGGACTTTCCGTGCCCGACGAACATGGCCGAGGCGATGACGCCGATGAGCAGGATGGCGGCGGGCAGCAGCATCGACTGGGCCAGCGAGGTGCTGAACTCGTCGACGATCTGGGGCGGGAGCGGGCCGGTGGCCGCGCCCTCGCCGACCGGGGCGCCACCGCCGAGGCCGTTGGCGGTCAGGCGGGCGGCGATCAACGCGCTGATCGCGGCGCTGCCGAGCACCGAACCCACCTGGCGGGTGGTGTTGTAGACACCGGCGCCCGCACCGGCCTGGGCGATCGGCAGGTTGTGCGTGGCCGTCGAGGCCAGCGGCGCCCAGATGCACGCGTTGGCCAGGCCCGCGACGGCGGCGGCGATCAGGAACAGGATGATCGGCGAATCCGGTGTCATCAGCGCGGCGAAGGCGAAGACCGAACCGGCGAACAGCGTGAAACCGATGGTCGGCACCAGCCGCGGCGGCAGCCGATCCGAGAACTTGCCGACGAACGGCGCGGTCACACCGGTGACGATCGCCATCGGCGCGAAGACCAGCGCCGAGACCGTCGGCGACATCTCGCGCACGGCCTGCAGGTAGAAGTACGAGGGCACCATCATCGAGGTGACCGCGGCGCCCATCGCGGCGATCGCCGTGTTCGACAGCGAGAAGTTGCGGTCGCGGAACAGGCTCATCGGCACCAGCGGCTCGCCCCGGTTCCTGGCCTGGTTGACCACGAACGCCACCAGCATGAGCGCGCCGAACCCGATCAGCAGCCAGATCCGCGGCGACCAGTCTTCCGAATTGCCCTCCTGGATACCGAACACCAGCGCCGACATGCCGATACCGCTGAGCGCGACACCGACCAGGTCGAACTTGTGGTCGCTGGTCGGCAGCGCCGGCACCAGCCACATGGCCAGCCCGAACGCGATGATGCCGACCGGCACGTTGACGAAGAAGATCCACTCCCAGCCGAGGTTGTCGACCAGCACACCGCCCAGGATCGGGCCGACCAGCGTCGCGAGGCCCGCGACGCCGCCCCACAGGCCCATCGCGGCGCCGCGCTTGTCCGGCGGGAAGGTGCGGGTGATGACGGCCATCGTCTGCGGCGTCATCAGCGCGGCGCCGATGCCCTGGGCGGCCCTGGCGGCGATCAGCATGCCGATGCTGCCGGACAGGCCGCACCACAGCGAGGCGCCGGTGAAGATCGCCAGGCCGATCAGATAGATGTTCTTGGGGCCGTACTTGTCGCCGAGGCGGCCGGTGACCAGCAGCGGCACCGCGTAGGTGAGCAGGTAGGCGCTGGTCACCCAGATGACGTTGGAGATGTCGCTGTTCAGGTCCGCCATGATCGCCGGATTGGCGACCGCGACGATCGTCATGTCGAGCAGGATCATGAAGAACCCGACCACCAGCGCGAACAGCGCCAGCCACGGATTACGTTGGGTGGTCATCGAATTCGTTCCTATCGGGAGACGTCAGCTACGGGCGGCGCCGACCGCCCATCTGGGTCGGGTGCGTCAGGAGTCGGCCATTCCTGGGCGGTCACGGTGTCGAGGGTGAGCCGCTCGCCGGTGACCGGATCGAACCGCTCCCACTCAACGGCGCCGCTGTCGAGTTCGGCGGCGAACCGCTGGATCCAGTCGAGATCGGCCTGGATCGTCGCGCGCATGTATTCCAGGACGACTCGGTGCCGGCGCGGCACCTCGTTGACCCGCGTCCACTCGATCATCGCGTCGATATCGGCCAGCGCCTGGCCCTGCTGTTCGACACGCTCACCGAGCAACGCGACGACCTGTTCGAGCGGGAGGTTGTGCGCCTCGGCCAGCGCCACCGGGAAGATCGGATACTCCCGCACCGGCGTGCGCAGCAACTCCGCAATCCGCCCCCGCAGCGCCGCACGCCCGGCATCGGTGATCCGATACGTGGTGCGCTCGGGCCGATTCCCCTCCCGCTCGGTCCCTTCGGCCCGCACCATCTCATCCGCCACGAGCCGGGCCACCGCGTGATACAGCGACCCCGGCCGCACCTTGACCAGAAGATCCTCCCGGCGCGCGATCAGCAACTGATACATCTCGTACGGATGCATGGGCCGCTCGTCGAGTAGCGCGAGCACCGCGATCGCCAACGGCGTCATCGCATTGCGTCCCGGCTGCCCCACAGTTCCACCTCCACTCCCACGCCCCCGCGCGGGGTTCGTTCCACACCAAATATTCCAGTAGGAATATACGGCGCGAAACATGCCAGGACAACCCGCCCCTGAACCTCGTTGTCCCGTCTCGAGCAACCTGGCCAAGTCCCAGCGTTGATGGCCAATGTGCTGCGAAGCTGGCCAAAGTCTCACCGCGCGTGGCCATCTCGACCTAACCTTGATGCACTTGTGTGTCGTACCTGCTCAGCGGGGTGATGCTATGAATTATGGCCGGGATTTGACCGTCGTTGACGGCTCTGCAGCCGCCTTCGACGAGCGGTTTGTCGTGGGATTCATCGATGCCGACCTGTCAGAGGCTCGTCTCCCGCTGACCGTGGCGGTAGACGTAGCGTTCGAGCGGGTCCCGCCCGTGCGGTCGATTCCGTCGTACAAGGGGCAACGGAACAACCCCGGCTGGTATTACTCCTGCACTGTTGGCGCTCATGTGGGGTACGAGTCCTGGCTTGAGCGCGATGAAGCGGTCGCGCTGGATTTCGATGCGCAGGTCATCGGCTATGCGGCACAACCATTTTGGCTGTTCTGGTCGGAAGGTCTGCGGCCCCGATCGCACGCACCCGACTTCTTCGCCCGCCTCGACAATGGCGACGGTGTGGTGATCGATTGCCGTCCCGCACATCGGATCATGCCGCGTGACCGTGCCGCCTTCGACGCGACCAAACGAGCATGCGCAGAGGTTGGCTGGTCGTATCGGTTGGTCAGCGGCCATGACCCGATCTGGCTTGCGAATGTTCGATGGCTGGCCGCTTACCGGCACCCTCGATTCCGAGTCGATGCGGTCGCGGTGGCGTTGCTGGAAGTGTTCACCGAACCAGAGCCTCTTATAAGTGGGGCGCGCAGGGTAGGTGACCACGTGGCAGTGCTGCCGGTCCTCTACCACTTGCTGTGGCGCCGAGAATTGGCGGTAGATCTGGCGGTCCGCCTCGAAGGTTCGTCGTCGGTGTCAAGGCGATCCCAGTGACCGGCGTAGTCCGGGTCGGCGATCGGGTGTTATTCGACGACGACGAGTACGAGGTCTCCGCGATCACAGGGTCGGTCCTGCGGCTGGTCAACACAGACGGCATCGCGACGGCGGTCTCACTACTTCCACCTAGTCAGCTCGACAGGCTTTCGCGTTGTCGGTGGCGCGAGTACAAGCCCACGGGTCAGCCTCCCGTTACACAACCTCGACGATGTGGCGCCGGAGGCCGCGGAACGAGCGCGCCTGTGGGAGCGACACCTCATCGAGCTCGAAACCGGCATAGTACCTGGCAGCGTCGATTCAGAGCCACGGCCCCAATATTGCCCCTCGCGGCCACTCAGTGAACGCGAAGCCGCGAAGGCCGCCGAGCTGGCAACGCTGGGACTCAAAGTCAGCGCCAGGACCGTGCGGAGAATGCGAACACGCTACCGATCCCAGGGACTGCGCGGCCTCGTCGACGGTCGTGGGCAACGTACCGAGCTTCAGCTCGGCAGGACCGACGAGCGAGTTATCGAAGCGATCAAAGAGGCTGTCGGCGCGGAGACGAGAAAGTCTTCCGGGACCAGAGACCGGCTGCGCGCGCGAGTGGTCGCGATCTTGGACGATCGCTACGGCGAGGACACCGTCGCGCTCCCCTCTCGATCGACGTTCTATCGCCTGGTTGCGGCGTTGTCGACAGGTCGCCACACTTTCGGCTCAGCAAAAACCCGCCGATCCGCTGCCAACCGCCCCGCAGGACCGTTCACCGTGACGTGGGCATGCCGACCGGGCGAGCATGTCCAGATCGACACCACGCCCCTAGATGTGCTGGTGATGTTCGACGATGGGATCGCGCGCCGAGTGGAGCTACCGCAGCCGTCGACGTCGCTACCCGCACCATCGCGGCCGGGGTCCTACGCCCAGCGGGGACGAAGTCGGTCGACGCGTCATTGCTCTTGGCCAGAATGTTGGTGCCCGAGGCGATGCGTCCCGGCTGGCCCGAGAACTTGAGGATGTCTGTATCGCGGCTACCTCATCGCAGCCTCGCCGATATCGATTCCAGGATGGCTGACGCGGCCGCCAAACCGGTGATCATTCCCGAAGCGATCGGATCTGACCGAGGGAAAGTGTTCTTGTCGGAGTCGTTTCTGCATTCATGCGAGCGTTTGGGGATATCGGTATTTCCGTCACACCCTCGAACGCCCACCGACAACAGCGTGATCGAACGGACCTTTCAATCGATCAATACTCTATTCACCCAACACGTCTCGGGCTACGTCGGTCGTGACGTAACCCGCCGGGGCAGCGACATCGAGGCCGGTGCGTTGTGGTCGTTGCCGCAGTTGCAGGAGTTGTTCGACGAATGGGTATTGCACTGGCAACGGCGCCCACACGAAGGACTGCTCAGTCCTGACACCGCCCGCGCGGTGTCGCCGAACGAGATGTACGCCGTGCTGGTCAGCGCCGCCGGCTACCTGCCGCTGATGTTGACGAGCGAGGACTACGTCGAGTTGCTGCCGTCGAAGTGGCGCACCATCAACGATTACGGCGTCCGCATCGACCGCCGAACCTACGACCATCAGTCACTGAACCCGTTCCGTCGACAACACAGCGGCGTCACCGCTCGCAACGGAGCGTGGGAAGTGCGCTATGACCCCTACGACCTGGCCCAGATCTTCATCCGTAACCACCACGACGGCGGCTGGATCGCCGCGGCCTGGACCCACGCACCGATGGTGTCCGCGCCGTTCGCCGATTTCACCTGGCGCCACGCACGCCAACTCGCCACATCCGTCACCGACGAACCACCGGAAACCGCGACAGCCAGGGAGCTGGCACAACTCCTCCAACGAGCAGCATCAGGCCCTGGAGACGGCACCAAATCAACTGCGGCCGGCCGCAAAGTCATCGCACGAACCCGCGCGACGCAGTCGCTCAGCCTGTCGCCTGACCCTGCCGAGGCCTACCCAGACGACATCGTCGATGCCGAAACCGTCAGTGTGGATCAGGAGTGGGGCGGGGTAGAACCATTCGGTGTCTTCGACGCCGCAGCGGAAGCGGAGAAATGGCCATGAACGCCATAAATTCCTATTTCGATCCACCGCCCGATGAGCCGGTGACCACCAAAGAAGGGTGGATAAATTGGGTCGGCCGCGACCGCACCGCCCCCATGCTGCGCTTGGACTGGTGCGAAATGTCGGCCACCGAACGCGCCGACTATGACGAGATGCGCCTGGATTACCACTCCGACCTGATTGTGGTGAACACCCCAACCATCCAGGACATCACCAAAACTGTTCGCCGCCTGTTGATCCTGAACCGTCGACAAATTTCGGCACGACGTGGCCTCATCGTCACAGGCGCGGCGGGGACTGGAAAAACCACCGCCCTGACCCAGCTCGGACTCGCTCACGAACTAAGCACCCGGCGACGAAACCCTATGCGAGGACCACGCATTCCTGTCGTCTACATTACCGTCCCACCAGCGGCAACCGCTCGAATGATCGCCGCCGAGTTCGCCCGCTTCCTCGGCCTCCCCACGGGAGGCCGAGCCAACCTCACCGACATCACCAACTCCGTGTGCGCCGTGCTGTGCGATGTCGGCTGCGACCTCGTCCTCGTCGACGAAATCCACAATATCTCGCTCACCACACGATCCGGTGCCGAAGTGTCTGACCAGCTGAAGTATTTCTCCGAACGCATCCCAGCGACCTTCGTCTACGCCGGCATCGACGTCGAGCGCGCCGGATTGTTCTCCGGAATCCGGGGCCGCCAAATCGCCAGCCGATTCGCGACCATCCCCACGCGTCCCTTTGCCTACGGCTCACCGCAACAACGCGACCACTGGCGCGCGGTAATTCTCACCCTCGAACAGGCATTGCGGTTACACAACCACCGTCCCGGAACGCTGAACCGGTACGGGCAATACCTCTACCAACGCACCGACGGCATGCTCGGCAGTGTCTCCCATCTGATCCGCGGAGCGGCGGTCGACGCCATCCTCGACCGGACCGAGAAGATCACCAAGGCCCACCTGGACGCACAGCGCCTCGATCACGCCGCCGACAACCCGCTCCCACAGCCCCCCGTGAAGCGTGCTCGGACGAGAAAGGGGGTTGCGTGACGTCACTGCGTCGCCCGCCGGGTGTGGCCAGGCGCCTGCCCATTCCTGTCCCACCGGCATTGAACGAAACCGCGGAGTCGTACCTACGCCGCCTCGCGGCGATCAACTACCTCAGTCTCGACGACCTGCGCGATCACCTCGGAATCAAACCGGGCCTCGTGCAACTCAGACTCCATCCTCACCATGTCGCCAGACTCGTCGCGATCACCGGATATCCTCTACCACAATTGGTCCGAGCGCTGCCACAGCTAAGTAGCACACGCGCCGACCTCGCCGTGCACTTGAACTCGCCACGGCCAGCCTGCCCGCATTGCACCCGCCGCCATCGTGGAGGCCGTGTCTTCCGCTACTACCCGTCCAACGTCCACATCTGTCCCAAACACAAAATCTGGGTCACCGGCACCATTGAGCACCACCAGCTAATCGTTGATATAGGCCATATTCCGGCCATTACCGCGGCTCACACTCGACACCGCCGTGCTGCCGCAGCCTCCGCGACTCACGGGATACTTCACGCGTTCAATGTCGCCCACAGCATTTGGGACAAACTGCCTGACCACCCGGCTACCGCCGCCTGCGACCAACGGCTTGCGCAGCTCGGACTGGATCCGAGCGGGCGCGTATCCATCGACGATGCTCGCTACCTCGCCGCGAGCTATCCCAACGTCGTCGACATCGCGGTCGTCCTCGCATCCCCACAGTGGCAACGGATCGGTCCCAGCAAGAGAAAACTCACTCGCTTCCTTCGGAAGTTGGGTGGACGAATCGTCGGCGAAGGCGGGATCTACTGGCCGTACTACAACGGCGACCCACTCGCCAAATGGGTCAACGAGCTCACCTCCACCCGAATCGACTGGGAGCGGTTACGCCCACCCGCGCATCTTCACCTGATCAGATGCCACGACAGATTCCGGCGACCCCCAGGCGAGCCATCCACGAAATTGATCAGCATATCGTGACTGCAACGACGGCTTCGCCACGAGTGCATAGACCGCAACAATTGGACGAGTTTGCTCGAAGCCCGCGGTCGTGATCGGCATTTCAAAACCGACCACAATCAGAGGCACCGGCATTCGGCGTTGGGGTATTGGCCCCAGGCCGAGTACGCTGCCGCAGCCACACCATCACCCGGTGGGCTGCGACATCGACTGAAATCGGAGCGAACCAGCCCGGCTCTACCACCGGGTTGTCGCACCATCGGGACTCGTCTGTTCCGCCGACGACTGTGTCGAGGAAACCATCATTCGCTACTTCTGGAGGTAGGTGATCCCGAAGCCCTTGAGCTCGCGGTACTTCTGGTACTTGGTGGCGAGATCGAAGGGACTGTCGGCTCCGCGCTGGAAGATGTCCAAGCCCCGACCGAGCAGGATCGTCCAGCCGGTATCGGTCGTGATCGAACGGTCGTGGATCGCGGTCGGGTCGGTGAGCTCGACGTCGAAGACGATGCCGAGCATGCCAGCGCTCTTCTTGATCTGAAGCAGGAATTCGAGCTGCCGCTGAACCTTTTCCGGACCTTCCTGGTTCTCGACCGTGACAAGTTTCAGAGTGACTTCGTCCGCCGGGTCCTTGGCACGAGCGACGCCCTCGACCAGCTCCATAAGGTTCCTTGCCTGGTGGAACATGCGCACGTAGGGATCGACAATCGTGATCGTTGAGGCACCTCGGAGGTACGGCACAAGCAGCGAGTCGAACGAGACGCCACGCTGCCCTTGCTGGTACTCCCGGTGCCCTTGGAAGAGGTCGGGCTCCGGTTCGGGTTCGGTAGACTGCCCGACGCCGGTCGACATCGTTGCACCGCCGAGCGGGTCGGTTTCGGTCGGTGCCTCCTTCGACTCGTTCTCCTCTTCTTTCGTCCGCCCACGGTAGTAGTGGGTCGGGTACTCGACTTCCTCGAGAGTGGCGACGCCGTGCCAGGCGCCACCCTGATCGAGGTAGCCGAACTTGACCTTGGCCATGGTCGAGTCGATGCGCAGGATTTGGTCCTTCACCCGTTTCCGGCCCTCGATGGCGAACCGGAGGATCTCCTCGATCTCCTCCTTCGTGGCCTCACCGGCCGGGTAGAGGATCTTCATCAAGCCGGAGAAGGTCTTGTGGATGCCGTCACGGTCACGAGTCGAGATGTCGGGCGACAGCGTGAAGTGCTGCTGATAACGGTCCGAGTAGTCCTGCGAGCGCATCGACTTGAGGACTTCGGCGATGTAATCGACAACGAATCCGTAGCCGTCGGAGAACATTTCGCCCCGGATGATGTCGACTTCCCAACCCGGGATGTAGTAGTGCAGGCGGTCGAGGTAGGCCGGGTCGTGGTAGGACTCGGGCAGCTCGTCGAACAGGTCGGAGTTCTTGAGCATGTACGGCACGGTGTGCGAGGTGTTGCCGACGAAGACCATCGACGCCTCCGCACCCAGGGTTTCGACACCGCGGGAGAACGATTTGTTCGCCATGTAGTTCTTCATGATGTCGACGAGCGCCTTGTCGGTGCGCTTCTTCTTTCCAGCGAACTCGTCGAAAGCGACCACGTCCCAGTAGCCGACCAGGCCGATGCGCCCATTGGCATTATTGACGAAGAGCTTGGGGACGGTGACCTCGCCGCCTGAGATGAGCATCCCGTGGGGCGAGAACTCCGAGAAGATGTGGGACTTGCCGGTTCCCTTCGGCCCCAGCTCGACGAGGTTGTAGTTGCGCTCGACGAACGGGATGAGGCGCACGAGCTGGAACAACTTGCCTCGCCTGCTGAACATGGCGGGGTTGAATCCGATCGACTGCAAAAGCAGGTCGATCCACTCTTCGGTGTTGAAGCCACGCCGGGCTTCGAGGTACTGGTCGGCATCGAACTTCGAGAGCTGGATGGGCTTGATCGAACCGAGGATCCATGGCACGACCCGCTGGTCGGTCGTGTGGAAGTACTCGATGTCGCAGATGCACCAGACACCGCCGACGAGCAGCTTGGGGTGGGCCTTGATGACCGGCGAGTCGACGATAATGCCCTTGATCCCGAGGTTGGCGAACTCGGCCTCGTAGACGTCGGCCTTCTCGTTGAGGGTGACCGTGACCTTGTCGATGATCCGGTGCCGCCCTCGCTCCTTGATGGTGGACTTGATCAACTCGGATTCGTTGCGCTGAACATAGTGGTCGGCCAGGATCTTCCGCACCGCGTCGATGCCAGCCTGGATGGTGGCTTCGTCGTCCGAGGCGGCGTACTGCCCCAGCAGGTACTCAAGGACGTACGACGGCACGATGGCGTTGCCCTTGACCGCCTTGACCAAGTCCTTGCGGACGACCACCCCGGGAAACAGGAGGTTGATCTTGTAGTCGAGATCGTCCTGCTGGGGCTCACCGGCGTCAGGCGCCTCGTTCTCGGTCTCAGTCATCTCAGCTCCCCTCCTCAGAAGTCGAAGTCCGAAGCAAACGAACGCTTCAACGTGTAGACGGCCTTGGCGAAGACTCGCCACTGGTTCGTGTTGGGAATGCGCTCCGCCAGACGGAACTCCACCGCTCGGTTGTTGTAGTCGCTCGACTCCTGGCTGAGCAGCATCCGAGCGCTCTGGTAGCGGTCACGCTTGTCAGACGAGGTCTGGTCGAAGGTCAGATCGACTTCGTTTGAGATCAGGGTTTCACCGACGTACAGACCAGCCCGCAGGTTGCGGGGCTGGACCTTGTCCTTGACCGGTTCGGTCTGGAAAAGGCGGACGACGACCTGGCCGGTCGTGATCTTGTCGGACTCCGGCCACACCTCGACGTTGACCAACCGGGTGTCGCTCTTGCGCTTCTTGTTGACCGCCAGCACCGGTACGACGATCTCCTGCAGCGTTGCCCCGCCATGAACAAAGCGTGAGCCGCCGCCGGCCAGGCGCAAGCGGTGGATCGACTTGGGGATCTGGACTTCAATGTCGCCCGCAAGACCGAGCTGGGCAGCCTCGAAACTGGCGAAGGCGTTGTCGGCCTTGAGACCCTTGCCCAGCACGAAGCGCTTGTTTGGCACCTTGATGTCGTCGCCCTGCGGCTGGGTCGACAGGAAGAAGCTGTCTGCCAGTGCCTCGTCTTGGAAAAGGAAGCCGTGGTCGGCCGTGATGAAGATGTTGGTGGCATTGGCGCTTGCTAGCTTCTTCACCAGGTCGACGACGTCACGCAGCGTGGCTTCGACGGCCTCGAAAACCTGCCGCTCAGTGCCGGGTTTTTCGCCCGTCGCGTCGATCCGGTTGTGGTAGACGTACAAGACTTGGTTGGCCTTGTAGAGTTCCCGCCGCTCGTCGGCGTTCAACGCCTTGAAGTCCTCAGCCTGGATCGCTGAGCCACCGACGGCCTCCAATATCTTGCTCCGAAAGGCGGTGTTGTTGGTCGGCTGGCCGTCGGCGAGAACGGTTTTGGCGTCTGCCGAGTACTCGAGCGTCGAGTGCGGCAGCAGCGCCGCCATACCGAGCTGGGTGTAGCTCGGCAGTACCCCGAGGACGGCATCGAGCGTTGCGTCGAAGCGGTCCTCCTGCCGAATGCGTGAGCCGAGTTCGTCCGCCACCTCATAACGCAGGGCATCGGAGATGATGACGACCGCCTTCTTCTCGCCGTCGCGCACCAGCGGCGCAATATAGCGGGAGTAGAAGGCTGTCTGCGCACGCAGTGCGATTGATCGCCACTTCTCGGCCTGGTCAACCTGCTGCTGCCAGGCGTTGCCCAGCTCGTAGACGAACTTGTTGACGTAGCGCTTCTCGACCTGGTCGCGTAGAACCTCCAGCGGCTTGGGATACTCAGCCGTGCGGGCCGCGTAGATGAACCGGCGGTAGTACTGGTCGATACGGAACCACTCACGGCGGTACCGCTCCAGCCCGTCGTCGAACGACTGCATCGTGACGTCGAGCGAGGCGATCTCGTCCAGCAGCTCGGAGGCATTGACGATGGCCGCGTAGAGCTGCGTGTAGTTGTCGATCCACACGCTGTTCTGACGCGCCCGGACGACCTCTGCAACCTCACGCGGAGTGACAGCCTGATCGACGACGTCCCGTGCGAGGTCGCTTATGATCTTCTGGTCGATCTCCTCGAATAGGTCGATCGCCACCAGGTCACGGAAGCTCGCGTCCTCGATCTGCGACTTGTAATCGAGGTCACGAGCGGCCCGCTTCGCCAGCGCGGCGAGGGCATCCTGGCTGCGTCGGTCGTTTCGCAGGCTGGCGAAGTCGAGCTGAATGTTTTGCAACCCGCCCGGACGGTCGGACGTGAAGCCCTCGATCGCCCGCTGGAAGATCCACAGCACGAAGTCATCCACACTCGGTGAGGGCGCCTCGTAACCGTAGATGCGAGCGACGCCCTGCCAGTAGAAGTCGTCCAACCCGAAATCGATGAGTGCATCGTATTTGGCGTGCTGCTCGCTGGCGTTCTCGATCAGGAGGGCACGGGTGATCTCGAGCAGGCTGTGCGAGTCCTTGAGGCCGAGCAATACGGCGGTCATCTTGGCGCGCAGGTCGGTGGCGTCGTCCTCGGGATTCAGACGTGTTTTGAGGCTCTGGACACGCTTGGTGGCGTTGAAGAACTTCTCGTGCGCTTGGACGACCTCTTCGACGCCTGTCGCGCTGAGACCAAGATCCTGGGCCGCGAGAGCGCTGCGATCGGCCGTGAAGACCCCGTAGGCCAGCTCGAGGTCGAACAGCCAGTTGCCGATGCCGGTCGGCGCCGGGCCCGAGCGGTAGATGAGGAACTTGCCCTTCGGCTCGTCATGCAGCAGCCGATTCTTGACGGCGAACTCATCGTTGGCGACCCGGATCGTCTCGATACCTGGCAGGCCGAGATCATCCAGGGCCGCGGCATACTGCCCATCCGGGTCGTGCCAGAAGACGACCCGGCGACTGTCGAACCAGCGCAGCAGGTGCGGGCGGACGGTTGTGGCGTCACTCATCGCTGGCCTCGAGTCCCGGGATCTTCTTCAGGGCAGCGCCGAACTTCGGGTAGTTCACCCTCACGCCGTCGTCAAGATCGATGGCCAGCTGACGAGACGCTAGCGGGTACAGCACGTCGTGTTCGTACTCGTCGAGCTCAAGCAGAACCTTGCGAAGGCGGTCAGCTTCCTTCTGAGCGGCTGCCTGCTGACGCGGCGTACCGTCACCAGCCGCCAAACGCTCCTGCTGCTGGAGGCTCGACGCAAGCTTGGCCCGGAACTCACGCAGGTACTCGTTGAGCACCGTCGACACCGTGGATGGCGTATAGCGGTGCATGTAGACCAGGGCGTTGAACGACCCCTTGGGGCTGGAGAACAGCCAGTAGATCGGACGTTTCTTGTACCGCTGGACGTGATCCTTGTAGAACGACTTCACGAAGTAGTCGCGGATGTTCTTCACCCCGAGTGCCTCGGCCACGAACCGCAGGTTCTCCTCGAAGTGTTGCTCTCCGAACGCCACCCGGAGGAACTGCCGGAACCGCGCAACGATGTCGTCCTCGAACCAGTCACCGTCGACGATCGGTATAACGTTGTCCGGGTCCGGCTTGAAGATCGAAGCAGGCACCTTGGCTATGTAGTCCTGCAAGGTTGCACCCTGGTCGGCAAGGATCAGGCCGGGCTCGTCAAGGCTGTAGCGCCCGAACATACAGCCGACGGCGTGCGAAACAATGTCGCGGACTAGCGCTGATTCCGAAGCCCGCCCCGGCAATTCTCCAATATGTGATTCGTTCGTCGGCATTGCCAGGAGCGCCTCGGCGAAGAGTTTGGCGTTCTCGTGCTCCAACTCAACTATTTCTGTTTGAATCTCCACCTCCCTTTTTGTTGCCGACTCGATACTCAACCGAATCTCTGAGGAACCATCCTCGTCGAGAAGAATTGACTTCAGGCCCGCAAACCCCCTGGAGATTTCGGATCGATCAAACAATACGGTCGTGAGCGCCACAGCATGAGCGGCGATTTCCTCAACGCGGGGCGTGCTCAACGCTTCCGGGGGGATTGGCAATCGGGCCATTGCGCCGACTCCAAATCCCTTGGATGATACCAGCCGCGCCAGAGACTCGAAGGCAGGGCTGTTCATAAGAGCGAGAAGTTGACCCGCCGTCGTTTTGCCAAGAGGGAAAACCATCGAGTTCTTCTGATCGAAGATTGCGCCCGCAGCGACTAAGCGCCCCTTGAGGCTGCCAGCTAATCCTCCAAAGGAGATACCCGGACGAAAATAATAAGAGATGTTCTGTGGCCGCGCACCCGGATGAACACGAATATCGGAGCCATCATTGTGCCAATCAACGACGAAGTCTTCGCGGGCAAACCACCGAGTCGGCGAGGCCGACTTGACGTACGGAACCCACCGGCCGGTGTCTGCTATCTTGCTGGCACGTATCTTGTTGTATGACACCTCGTGCCAGTAACGCAGAAAACGTCCGTTGTCTCCAGTTTGCAGGCCGGTGCGAACCTCTGCGATCGAGTTCATGGTCGGCGCCGTTGAGAACGTATCGTGCGCCTTGTCAGGCGCAGCGTACGCGGTTAGGACCTTGCCGGGAAAGGCATCGAACCAATCGAGGCGGTGAGAAAATTGATGCTGACGATCGCGGAACTGAGAGATCTTGGCTTCTGTGGTCGTTCCGCTCGTGGCAGAGATGAAAGTGGTTCTAGACGTGCCCGGCGCAGCCCGTTGGAACAACGTGGCCGACACTCGGACGACTTCTCCGTCTATCTCTGGAAAAGCCCGCGAACCGAGGTGGAGAACGACCCTGGGTACCAGCCGTCTACGTATTACGTCGCGAAAGGCTGCACATTCGACGTTTCCCAGCCAACTATCCATATTCAACAGCCCGATAAATCCAAGGGACTGCACGAGTTTCTCCGCACGCAGTGCGAAGGCAAGGTCCAGGCCCGTGTAACCGTCCGGGAAATTCTCGACCACATGGGCGTACAGCGTGCCGCCCATGTTCCGAGCGTCCATGTACGGCGGGTTCGCCACGACAGCCGAGTATCGTTGCGCGAGATAGTCGGCCTGAATTACGACCCGTTTGGCTCGGTCGAGGGTGTCGACCGTAAGAAGATCACCACTTTCGTCCAGTTGATCCAGGTGGCGAGCGAGTGCGGTCGTCATATGCGGATCGGGCTGGATCAGCGAGCCAAACATGTCCGCCTGCGCGAATTGGTTCCAGAAGTCGGCCTCTTCCTCCCGGTCGTTTTTCGAGGAGAGGAAGTCAAGTTCCTGCAACGAGAAGGAGATCGGCTCAAGTACACAGATATTCGGCTCAACCTGCTTGTTTAAGAAGGTACGTTGACGAGCCCGCGCCTTCATTGACAGTGCGAATGCTGCGAGTGCGCCAGCTCGCGGGTCGATCTCGGTTCCGTACAGATTGTAAGTGAGGATCAGGCCTGGGATGTCCGCAGGAGCGTAACCCTCCTCCTCGTATATCGCGTACATCAGGTCGAAGGCATAAGTCAGCATGTGCCCCGAACCGCAGGCGGGGTCGAGGACCTTGAGTTCCTCCGGAGTATTGACCTTGAGGACGTCAGTCTCCTCATCAACCGGCGGGATATAGTACTCCATCTGATCGACTAGACGCGAGGACGGACGGTTGAGCATCCACAGACGACCGAGGGAGTTCTCGACCAGGTAGCGGACGATCCAGTGCGGCGTGAACAGCTGGGTGGCCGCTGGGATCTCGTCGGCGCCGGCTTTCTGATTCTTCTTGAAGCCAGCGAAGACCTCGTCCTTGCGCTCCGAGATGTAGAACTGGTATAGCCAGCCGATGACCTCGACGTCCTGGCAGACCCCGGTGGTCAGTATCTTGACGGCGCGGCCCGGCACCGAGTCATCTGCCAAAAGGTTGGCTGGGACGAGCAGCTCGGTGAAGTCGCCTCGCCGCTCGAACAGGAACGGCATGGCACCGTTCCAGTAGCGGCAGTAGGCCGCGAGCAGGAGGGCGTAGGCCTCGCCCTGAGCGTCACCACTGCGCCGGGTTCCGTTGAGTAGAGCTGCGACCGTCTCGCCGGACTTGCGCGCAACCACATCGGCGTCGATGTTGCCGCGCTTGGCTTCAGCCAGGATCTCGGGCTGACCGGTTTCGGCGCCGGCCTGTGGCGAAACGACACCAATGCCGGTGTAACCGTTGGCGTCCATGAACCGCAGGGCGATGATTCGGTTGAACCAGGTGTAGGCGACCCGGTCAGCGATCGCTGCCTTGCCCCTGTCACCCCCACCAGCCGCGCTGATGGCCTTCTCCAGGGCTTCGATGGCCTTTGGCTGCTCCACCCGCTCAGGCGAGGCGGGAGCCAGCACAACGGCTATCCGAGCGGTCACCTCACGGATGAGTTCCTTGCGCGCCCAGGTGGCGAACGACTTCAGGGGTGCGGTTTCCATCAGAGTGAGATTCGCTTTCCGTCGTTCAGAGTCTGGACGAGGGCTGTGCGCAGGGCACCGAGGTAGCGGTCGACATCCTCCTCCGTCTCCAACACCCCGGAGATGTTGATAGCCGAGATGGTCTTCACCGACACGGTCTGCTTCGGAGGCGGTGTTGCGCTGTCATCGGTATCACCGCCCTGCTGAGCCGCTGCCAGCTGGTCGAGCAGATGCGGGAAGACCGTCTCCTCGAAGCTCGACCCGGTCTCGCGGATGAGTGCGACCTGGTTCTGGGTAAGGACTCGGGAGATCGTCTGGTCAACCTGGCCTAGCACACTCTCCTGAGAGGCGGGGGTCGCATTGGTGTAGAAGGTGCTGCCTTCGATCTCGGCCTTGCGCCCCTCGATCGCCTCGATAACCTGGGCTCGGTTGCCGGTGACGACCTCGTCGATCTGGGTGCGCAACTGGTCGGTGGCCTGCTTGAGCTGGTTCATCTTGTTGCCGCGGAACGCATTCGGATCATCCAGTGCAGTGCGCACCGGGGCATCGCTGCCGGACGACAGGTAGCCGAGGTTGCTGTTATGGCTAGCCAGGAGATCGGCGGCCTGGTCGTAGATTGCCTTCTGCCCGCCAACGAGGAACGCCTGGATCGGATCGATTGTGCTGTCCTTGGCGTCGAGCAGATCGGCGTCGAGATTGAACTCGGTCAGATACCAGTCGTCGGGCTTGCCGATCACCTGATCGAGCAAGTCGATCGCGGCCTGGAGCTGGCTGACGAATGGGTATTTCGATCCGGTCACCGTCGCCTTAAGCTCGTCGCGCTTGCCCTTCAGCTTGTCGGCGCCGTGCCGAGATAGCTCCAGTGGATCTTTCGGCGTGTTGCCCTCGTCGAAGAAGTCGGTGCAGAACCTGCGGAACGCCGCGACCTTGCGCTCGTCGAAGGTCTTTTGCGGCGACACCACGGCGTGGGCGTGCTTCTGGGTGTTGCGTAGTGCCGTCGCAACCTCGGACCGCTTGAGGACGTTGCCGTCGACCGTGAGCGTCACCTTGGAAGTACCGACCAGGTAGCCGATCAGGACTTCGATCGAGGCCAGGTCCCAGCCGTAGGGCTTTGCCGTGAAGCTGCCGACGACGGTCTTGACCGTAACCTGCTCGCCGAGTGCCTCCTTGCGCAGGACGAACGACAAAACCTCCTCGGCCGGCGCGTAGAGCTTGCTGAGTTCTTCTGCGGCGAATAGACCGTTGTCGGGGTTGGCCGCACCGGCAATCTGCTGCTCGCTATATGTCTTGCCGCCAAGCAGCTTGAGTTGGGTGTAGGTCCGGCTGATGAGGTCCTGGAAGCCGTCGGTCACCCGAACCAGCGCATCATGCGAGCTGGAGGAGGTGATGTCGGCGGCATTTATGACCAACGTGGACTTGCCTACCGAGGCTTTGACCCGCTCGATCAGCTCCTTCTCACGGTCGCTGTTCTGAGCACCCTTGGTCTGGAGGATCTGCCCCTCGATGGCCGAGATCGAGGTGCTCAGCTTGCGCTTGATGTACTTTTCGGTCTTGATCAGCAGCCGCAGGTCGGACAGAACGCGGGCGTCCGGCTCGACAATGACGCGCAGCTCGTCCTTACCCGCACTGTGCATGCGGATCTCTTCGGGCGAGTACGGGTACTCCGGAGAGATGAAGTGGACCGCTAGCTCACGCTGCTGGCCATGAGCCTGGTCGTCGAGCTTGAAGCCAAACGGGAAGTCTTGGCCATTCTTGGTGTAGCGGACCTTATTGGCTTTGATGACGTCGCCGGACAGAATCTTGAACAGTCGACTGCTGACCTCGGAGGCGTCGATGTCGACGTTCTTGATCTCCTCCTCGATGACCTGCTCTTCGTTGGTCAGATACTCGTAGACGTTGCCATTGCGTTGGACATACGTCTGAGTTTCCAGGAGCGTGAGTGCTTCCTTGACCTGCTCAGAGAGTGCCGGGAGGTCGAGGCCGAAGCGGTCGTAGACCAGCACCGTGAGGTTGCGCGGGGTCGCCTGGAAGCCTTCGATGTATTTGACCAGGAACAGGGCCTTGAGCAGGCGGATAGCCAGCTTGTTGTCGAGGTTGCGCTCGGCGACGTCGATCGAACGCTGGGCGGCCGACTTCAGCGAAGCGCGGATTCCGGCGAACATGCTGTCGAAGGTGGCGAGCTGGCCGACCTCGACGTTGCCGATTTCCTTGGCGACCTGCTGGACGACGCCGAGCATCGAGCGCTCGCCGACCGAGCTGTTGCGGCCCTCAAAGACGTTGTGGTCGGAGATGCCTTCGATCGCGGCTTGGAACAGCGGGAACTGGTAGCTGACAAATGGGTAGGTCCCGACGAAGTGCGCCTCATCGATGTAGTTGCGGTAGGACTTGGCTCCGTCGACGAAGTCGAACAGCGTCTTGAAGTTGGCGTGCTGCTCGGCGTAGATGACGCTCAGCGCGCCAATACCTGCGTCATTCTTCTCGAGCAGACGCTTGCGGATGACCTCCTCGACGTCGGCGCTGGTCAGCTTCAATCGCGTCTTGAAGCGGGCCTGGATTTTGGAGAAGTCGTTGCCCTGCTGGCGGGTACGGTCACCGATGACCTTGTCCATGTCCTCCTGCGAAGTCACGAACACCCACGCCCGCCCGGAGCACTTGGTGTTGAGTGACTCGGCGATGGTCTGCAGGTTGAGCATCAGCTGGGTGTCGCTGCCGATGAACTGACCGACCTCATCGACGAAGAAGTTCAGACGGAAGGCCGGGTCGCCCTGCTTATCCAGCCAAGCCTTGACCTCGTCGGCAAAGTTCTCGATCGCGAGCTCGTACGACGCGCTGTACTGACGGATGATGCCGTCGGCATTCCCGCCGTTGACCTCGGCGAAGGCACCGTCGATGCTTGGCCCTTCCAAGGCGCTCTGTTCGCGACCCTGAGCCCAGGGGATGCCGGCGATACGCTCGAACGCCTCTTGGAAGGCCTGATACTGGCCACGGTTGTCCAAGTCACGCTCGAAGCGGGCGACGTGGCCCTGATTGCCGTAGTAACCGCGGGACTCGTCGAAGACCTTGACGAACACCTTGAGCAGGGCGTCCCTCTGGTCCTTGCTGATCAGGGTGGCCTTCTGGTCGATGTTGAACAGCAGGCTCCTGGCGGGGATGCGGTCGGCCTTGTTGAGCAGGCCGGGCAGGAAAGCGTCGGGGGTCTTGGCGCGGAAGTCGTCCGAGACGTCCTGGCGCGGGTAGTCCTGGCCTTCGACATCACCCAGCAGGTGGGCGAGCATCTTGAGCATGTGCGACTTACCAGAACCGAAGAAGCCCGAGATCCACACGCCGTTGGCATTGGAATAGGAGGTGTACTCCTCCAGCAGAGTCTCCAGACCCTTGGCCGCCTCGTTGGTCAGGACGTACTCATCGACCTCGGTGCCCAGGTGCGCAGCGTCATCGGCCTTGATAACGCCCTCGATCGGACGCTGGATGTCTTTGGCGAAGATCTGGTCGAGCTGCATCGAGCTCACGCCTCCTGTTCGAGAATGTGCTTGGCTCGGTAGTACTGGTCGTCCTTGAGCCGACCGAACAACACGAGGGATGAGCCCAACGTTTCGGACTGCTCGTAGCGGCCTGGGAAGAACATGAGCATCGGCTTTCCCTTGACCACCGATTGCAGGTTGTTCAGCACGTTGTGCGAGCGGATGTACGGGAAAACCTCACCGATGCCGGTGAGGAAGAAGATGTCGAACTGCTCCGCGGTGAGTCGGTCACGGATCGCCGGAGCGATGTGCAGTTGAGGGTCGAGCATTCCCTGGATCATCTCGCGGAAGTCGGCTTTGTCGTGGTCCGACTCGACTGCGAGCACCCGGTCCCAGACGCCCCGCGCCTTGAGCAGCTCGATCGACAGGTCGTAGAGGTTGATCTCGAAGACCGTCACCCCGGCGCCGGTCAGCCGGTTCTTGACCCGCTTCTTGGCCGCAGCGACCTCGGTTGCATCTTCCGGTGGGTACGGATAGATGAAGAATGGAACCTCGTTGCTCAGTCCCTCCATCTGGAGGAAGCGGCGACTGCTGAGAACCGTGAACAGGTGCTCTTCCTGCTCGGGCAGAGTCTTGGCGATCATCGTGCAGCACCCTCCCGCTCGGTCTGCTTCGTCGGGAAGAAGCGCATGTTGTTCGGCGTGCGGGCGCTCAGCGTCACCACGACTCGCTCAGACAACACGGCAGGGATGATGTGGCCCGTGTTCGACAGCAACTCGGCCTCTTGCAGCATCTTGAACACATTCGACCTCAATCTCTGCAACGTTGACTCCTTGATGGTCGCCAGCTCCTCGTGCCACAGCGCCTTGGTCCGCACGAAGCTGTCGAAGTCCTCGTAGCCCAGTGTCGAAGCGAGAGTGAGGTACCGCTCGCGCAATACCTCTTCAGCGAACTCCCCGATGAGTTCGTAACGGCGACACGCGGCTGCCCACAGGAGATGCGTTCGCTCCGAAGCCGTGGTGTCAACCAACAGTTCGACCTCGTCGCCGGTGAACGCCGAAAGTCGCTGGACCGTCTCGCGCACCAGTCGGACACCGGTGCTGTGCGTCCGTGCTTGCAGCAGATTGCCCTCGACCGCCCGGTTGCGTACCCGGTCCCAGTTCCGCTCCTCGAGGTAGACGGGTGCGAGCACGGCCGCCTCACGAGCCAGGAGCGCACCAGTGGTGAACGACAAGGCATAGCGCCGTGGCGACGACGCCAAAGCACCGTTCATCTGCTCTCCGCTCCGCTCGTAGGCAAGTCGTTCAACGTATCGCCGACCACCGACAGTCAGGCTCTGCCCGGCGTCGAGCTCTCGTCGGACGAAGTCGCGCTGCCGGCTCGAACCCAATCATCGACCTCGCTCGTCTGGAACTTCCAGAGCCGCCCCACCTTGTGGGCGGGCATGCCCTTCTCTGCGATCCAGGCGTAGACGGTGTCCTTCGTGACGCCCAAGTGGGCGGCGATGTCATCGGCGGACAGCCACGGATCTGACATACCGAGCCTTCCTGAAGGGTTTGAACCCGGTATGGCCGGGTTACGCCGACCTTATCGGATCCAAAGCCGATTAGTACGCAGAGGACTGCGGGAGGCCGTAGCGTCTCGACCTCATCTTTGTCACCTCCGCACTGCTCGACCACTCGCCCCGGGATTTGTGCTGCGCCGCAGGTGTGCCGGGCGGATTCCACGCTGGCCAGATTCGTTGAGCCACCCCGGCCTCACCCGTCCTAACTAATCTGGCCAAACCCTAGGTGAGAAGGTTGGACGCTGGCCAGATCTACTGAGACCGGACACTCGTGTTCCGGACCGGGTTTTTGATTGTGGGGGCCGCCGTCAGAGTCCGTGGGCGTCGAGCCAGGCGCGGGCGGCGGCGGCCGGGTCGGTGCCGGTGTCGACCTGGCGCACGAGGTCGACCAGGCCCTCGGTGGTGAGTTCACCGGCGACGTAGTTGAGCTTTTTCAACTGAGCGCGGTCGAAGATGCCGGAGCGGTAGACGGCGAGCAGGTTCTGGGCGCGCAGCGCGTACTTCGGATCGTCGAGGACTACGAGGCCTGCCGAATCGGCGTCGGCCGGTGGTCCGTTGACGATTCCCACCTGGATCTCCCCGTCCTGCAGAGCTTTTCGCAGCGCCTGCGGATCGGGATAGTGCGTGGTCGTGGCGAAGGCGCAACCGGAGATCAAGCCAGGTGACGGCGCAGCCCCTGCGAGTCCGGGCAGCTCGGCATAACCAGCGGTCAGTTCGGCACAGCGCGGGACGAGCGCGGCGACCGTGCGGACGCCGTCGCGGCTCGCGAACTCCTCGGTGACCAGGAGCCGGGACCGCAGGTCGGTCCCATCGGCGGCGTCGGAGA
The DNA here is from genome assembly GCF_053608525.1 of Nocardia sp. NPDC055029. Lineage (NCBI taxonomy): Bacteria > Bacillati > Actinomycetota > Actinomycetes > Mycobacteriales > Nocardiaceae > Nocardia > Nocardia sp. NPDC055029. Next base: position 43,386 of record NZ_JBSGVQ010000037.1, on the reverse strand, counting down.
GCGACAGACCCTGTGGGAGCGAGGCATTGACCGCGGCCACCACGGCCTCGGGGGTGCGCGCCTGCGCGGACGGGTTCCAGCGGTCGAGCAGTCCGCCGTCGCGGGCGGGCAGCACCGCGATCCGGCCGGCGTCCAGGTCAGCCGCCGGAGACGACGAGCCACGGACGACGGTGGTATCGGTGCCGGTCCGAGCCAGCGCCTGAGAATAGATCTCCGCGAGCACAATCGATTCTGCCGAGGAATCCGCGCCAACCGCGACCACGGTCCGCGCCTGCTCGCCCGCGCAAGAAACCGCGGCGAAAGACCAGGTAGTGACCAGTAGCGCAGCGACTGTCCGGCGCACCGCACTCGCCACCATCCCGCGACACCAACTTCCTGTATTTGCGGTCAACCCACGCAATTCGGCGCGACGCGGGCAGTATTACCAACCAGAATGTACCTGCGGCCCCCGGGTCGCATGCACAGCGCACTGCCCGCCTTTGCCGGAAGGACACCAGTGAAAACCGCGTTCTCCTCCTCTTCGCATAGACAACGTCGCCCGGCACGCCGCCTCGCGGCACGGGCGGGCCGGGTGCTGGCAGCCGCTGTCGCGCTGGCCGCCGCCATGATCGTCTCCGCGTGCGGCAACTCCGATCCACTGGCCGCCAAGGGTGATTGCGCCAGTGACGCCCTGATCATCGGTTCGGCCAATTTCCCCGAGTCCGAGACCGTGGCCAACATCTACACCGAGGTCCTGCGGATCAACGGCTTCAAGGTCGACACGAAGTTCAACATCGGCAGTCGCGAGGCTTATATGCCCGCGTTACGCCAATGCGCGATCTCGCTGATCCCGGAGTACACCGGAAACCTGCTGCAGTACCTGGACGCCGACGCCACCGCCACCTCGGAGCCGGAGGTGAACGCGGCGCTGACCGCGGCCCTCGGCAGCGACCTGGCCATCGCGACGCCGGCCCCCGGCCAGGACTCCGACGCGGTGGTCGTCACCCGTGCGACCGCCGACCGGTGGAACCTGCGCAGCATCGCCGACCTGGCCCCGCATTCGGCCGACGTGACATTCGGCGCGCCCGCGGAATTCGCGCAGCGGCCCGGCGGCCTGCCCGGCCTGAAGAAGATCTACGGCCTCGAGATCGGCGACGCCAATTTCGTGCCGATCGCCGACGGCGGCGGGCCGGCGACGGTGCGCGCGCTGGTCGAGGGCCAGGTCACCGCGGCCGACATCTTCACCACCTCCCCCGCGATCGCGCAGAACAACCTCGTCGTCCTCGCCGATCCGCAGCACAATTTCGCGGCCCAGAATGTGGTGCCGCTGTTCAATGCCGCGAAGAAGACCGACAAAGCGGTGGCGGTGCTCGACGCGGTGTCGGCCAAACTCACCACCACCGAACTGATCTCGCTGAACACGGCCGTCTCGGGGGACAGCAAGATCGAACCGAAGGCCGCCGCACTCGCCTGGATCACCGCGCAGGGGCTCAACGCCCCCATCGCCTAGGCACGGTCGGCGCTAGGAGAACCCTTGTCCGACATCGAATTCCGCGATATCGAGAAGACCTATCCGGACGGCACCCGGGCGGTACGCGCACTGAATCTGCGGATCGAATCCGGCTCGTTCACCGTGTTCGTCGGCCCGTCCGGCTGCGGCAAGACCACCTCGATGCGGATGATCAACCGGATGGTGAATCCCAGCGCGGGCACCATCACGATCGACGGCCGCGATATCGCGACGGTCGACCCGGTGAAGCTGCGCCTCGGCATCGGCTACGTGATCCAGAGCGGCGGGCTGCTGCCCAACCGCAAGGTGATCGACAATGTCGCCACGGTGCCGATGCTGCTCGGCGCGTCCCGCAAGTCCGCGCGCGCCGCCGCACTGGAGGTGCTCGACCGGGTTGGTCTCGATCGTGGTCTGGCCGAACGGTATCCGGCGCAGCTCTCGGGTGGTCAGCAGCAGCGCGTCGGGGTCGCCCGGGCGCTGGCGGCCGACCCGCCGGTGCTGCTGATGGACGAGCCGTTCAGTGCCGTCGATCCGGTGGTGCGGGCGGAGTTGCAGTCCGAGATGCAGCGGCTGCAGGCCGAACTGCGCAAGACGATCGTGTTCGTGACCCACGATATCGACGAGGCGATCACCCTCGGCGACAAGATCGCGGTGTTCGGGCGCGGTGGGGTGTTGCAGCAGTTCGACGCGCCCGAACGGGTCCTCGCCCAGCCGGCCACCGATTTCGTCGCGGGGTTCGTCGGCCGGGATCGCGGCTACCGCGCGCTGTCGTTCCGCACCGCCGATGCCGTCGCGCTGGCGCCGATCCGGACCGTCGAGGCCGACGGGGTCGCCGGATTGCGGCTGGAACAGGGCGAATGGGCGCTGGTGGTCGACGCCGACGGCAAGCCGGGCGGCTGGGTGGACGTCACCGGAGTAGAGGCGGTCCGCGCCGGAAAGTCCCTGGCGGCGAGCGTGTCCGCTGGCGGCTCACTGTTCACCCCGGACGGTGACCTGCGGCAGGCGCTGGACGCGGCGATCTCCTCGCCGTCGGGCATCGGGGTCGCCGTCGACGACGCGGGTGCGGTGCGCGGCGGATTGCTGGCCGTCGACGTGCTCACCCAGCTCGCCGAGCAGCGCGGCAGCGAGGACGCGCAGCGCAACCGGGAGTTCTTCGACCAGGACGTCACGTGCGATACCTGATCGACAATTTCGCCGAGATCATGGCGATCACGCGCACGCACCTGGTGCTCGCGCTGGTGCCGCTGCTGCTCGGCCTGGTGATCGCCATCCCGTTCGGCGCGGTGATCCGCGGCCGCGACTGGGCCAGGCGAATCACCACGACGGCGTCGAGCCTGGCCTACACCATTCCCTCGCTGGCGCTGTTCGTGATCATCCCGCCACTGGTCGGCATCTCGGCCATCGATCCGCTCAATGTCATCATCGCGCTCACCGTGTACTCGACGGCGCTGCTGCTGATCGCGGTGCCGACCGCGCTGGATACCGTGCCCGCCGGTGTGGTCGACGCGGCCGACGCGATCGGATTCGGCAGGCTGCGCCGCACGCTCACCGTCGACATGCCACTGGCGCTGCCGGTGTTCGTCTCGACGCTGCGCGTCGTGGTGGTCACCAATATCGCGATGGTGTCGGTGGGCGCGCTGATCGGCGTCGGCGGGCTCGGCAAGCTGTTCACCCAGGGCTATCAGCGCGACTACCCGGACCAGATCGTCGCTGGCATCATCGTCACGCTGGCGCTGGCGCTGATCTTCGACCGGCTGGTGTTCCTGCTCGGCCGGATCGCCACCCCGTGGACCAGCGCGGGCCGGGAAGAGGCCCGCTCGTGAATCTGTTCATCGACGCCTGGCACTACCTGAGCGACGGCGCGAACTGGGGCGGGCCCGCCGGGATCGACCGCCGGCTGCTGCAACACCTCTGGTACAGCTTCCTGGCCGTCGCGCTGTCGGCGGTGATCGCGGTGCCGCTGGGTCTGGTCATCGGGCATACCCGGCGTGGCAGTGCGATGCTGGTCGGTTTCGCCAATGCCATGCGCGCGCTGCCGACGTTGGGCCTGCTCACCTTCCTGGTGCTGCTGCTCGGGCTCGGACTGATCCCGCCGCTGCTCGCCCTGATCACCGTCGGCGTTCCGCCGCTGCTGGCGGGCGCCTACGCGGGCATCGCCACCGTGGCCGCCGATGTCGTCGACGCTTCGCGCGCGATGGGGATGACCGAGCGGCAGATCCTGTTCCGGGTCGAGATCCCCAACGCCCTGCCGGTGATGCTGGGCGGGTTACGCAGCGCCACGCTGCAGGTGGTCGCCACCGCGACCATCGCCGCCTACGTCAACCTCGGCGGGCTCGGCCGCTACATCTTCGACGGCATCGGCCTCTACCGCTACGACCTGGTGCTGGTCGGCGCGCTGCTGGTGGCGGTGCTCGCGCTGGTGCTCGACGCGATCCTGGCCGCGGCGGTCTGGGCCAGCGCGCCTGGCAGTGGGCGGCTCGCGCGCGGGACGGTCGTCATGACCGACGCGTCAGTCGTCACCGAGTAGGGCGCGCAGGTGCGGGTCGTGCGCGAGGACCTCTTGCACGCGGGCTCGCTCGCCGGCGCGCTGCGCCTGTGCGTGGATCCACTCCTGGACGGCCGCAACGACGGCCGCGTTCACCGAGATGCCCGCGGCGTCGGCCGCGGCGGCCAGGTACTCGTCGACCTCGTCGGGGAACTGCACGGTGCGCGTCGTCATCACCCGATGATCCCAGACAACGCGGAAGCGCCCCGTTCCGGGGAACGGGGCGCTTGGCGGGTGAGTACTGCTGACTAGGCGACGCCCTCGGCGCGGGCGGCCTCGGCCACGGCCTCGGCGACGGCCGGAGCCACGCGCGGGTCGAGCGGGCTGGGGATGATCCGGTCGACGGACAGCTCGTCGGCGACGACACCGAAGATGGCGTCGGCCGCGGCGACCTTCATGCCCTCGGTGATCCGGCGCGCGCCCGCGTCCAGCGCACCCTTGAACACGCCGGGGAAGGCGAGCACGTTGTTGATCTGGTTCGGGAAGTCGCTGCGGCCGGTCGCCACGATCGCGGCGTACTTGGCGGCCACCTCGGGGTGGATCTCCGGGTCCGGGTTCGACATGGCGAACACGATCGACTCCGGCGCCATCGAGGCGATGAGCTCCTCGGGGATGGTGCCCGCGGACAGGCCGAGGAACACGTCGGCACCGGCCAGCGCGTCGGCGGCGCTACCGGTGAGCCCGCGCGGGTTGCTGCGGGCGGCCAGCTCGGCCTTCACCTCGTTGAGGTCGCCGCGGCCGGAGCTCACGATGCCCTTCGAGTCGAGCACGACCACATCGGGGACGCCCGCGGCGAGCAGGATGTTGGCGCACGCCACACCGGCCGCACCGGCACCGGACACCACGACCTTCAGCGCCGACATGTCCCGGCCCTGCTGCGCGGCCGCGCCCTTGAGGGCGGCCAGCACCACGATGGCGGTGCCGTGCTGGTCGTCGTGCATGACGGGGCAGTCCAGCGCCTCGATGACGCGCCGCTCGATCTCGAAGCAGCGCGGCGCCGAGATGTCCTCGAGGTTGACCGCGCCGAAGCTCGGGCGCAGGTGGATCAGCGTCTGGACGATCTCGTCGGGATCGGTGGTGTCGAGCACCAGCGGGATCGAGTTCAGGCCTGCGAACTTCTTGAACAGCGCGGCCTTGCCCTCCATCACGGGCAGCGAGGCGCGCGGGCCGATGTCGCCGAGGCCGAGCACGGCGGTGCCGTCGCTGACCACGACCACGAGGCGGTCGGTCCAGGTGTAGGTCTTGGTGAGTGCCGCGTCCTCGGCGATCGCACGGCTGACCTGGGCAACGCCGGGGGTGTAGGCGATGGACAGGTCACGCTGGGTCTCGAGCGGGGCACTGAGCTCGACCGACAGCTTGCCGCCGAGGTGACCCGCGAAGATCTCGTCGTGGGTGATGGCAGCAAGGCTCGCTGCGTCATCGGCCTGGGGCGCCGCGGTGGCATTCGGTGCGTCAGTCACAGGTGACACGATTTCACTCCTGCTCGAGTCGGACTCAACCGGGGGACGGTTACCGCCGGGTATATCGGGATTACGGAATTGCATGACGCTCATGGGGTGCGCAGCCAGGGCGAATACCGGAGAAAACCGGTCGCGCAGCGCGGCACTGATCCGCCGAGCGGAGCCGGACGGGTGGTCCGGGCAGACAAACGGGTCGACCCCCGGCCGCGACGGTGCGTCGCGAGGCGAAGGGTCACCATGTTCCCCGAACCCGGCGGTGGCAAGGGAAGGGAATCCGCAACATTCTGCCAGCCGGGCCGACCAGTTGCCAAACCGGTCCCGTGTGTCATCCGGCCGAGCGTCATGTGTCGAGGGTAGCGGCGCCGAATTGCCATGGCGTTAGAGAAAACTCGCAGCTGGCGGGGAACATCCGGTGAACAATCACACCGCGGCGGGTCGGCTCGCGGTGAGCTCGCCGTCCCACGGATCGGGCGAATCGGCCCGGCGGACCCACACGTCGTCGAGCCCGCCACAGCGTTGCCGGACCCGCCAGTCGGCGACCACGTCCGGATGGTCGATGCGCCGGTGGATGCCGCGGCTCTCGGTGCGCACGAGCGCGCTGTAGCCCGCCCACCGCGCGACCGCGAGCAGGGCCGCCGCCTGCCTTGCCCGCAGCTGGCCAGCGCCGATGCCGCCCAGTTCGAACCGCGCGCCCGGCCACATCGTATCCAGCTCGGCGATGCTGTCGCGCAGGCTGCCGGCACTGCGCCGGTAGCTGCGCCGTAGCGGCAGCGTGTGCTCCTGCACCAGGCCGATCACCGAGCGCGGATCGATGTGGGCGTGCGGACCGAGGCCCGCTCCCGGCACCGGGCGCGCGCTGGTGGCGCGCTCGGTGACCATCGCGAAGGTGGCCGCGCCCGCACCCGCCCAGGTTCCGGAGGCCAGCGCCCACGCACCGCGCAGGCCGCCGGTCACACCCGCCGCGCCCGCGACGACTTCCCGGCCCGCGACGGCGCCCGCGGCGAAGAGCCCGCGGACGGTGGTCATGCAGTCGGTGCCGGACAACGCCAGGCCGCCTGACCCGAGGACCGTTCCCTCCAGCACCGCGCGCACAGGCACCCGGCCCGCGGAGTCGATCGCGCCGTGTCTGCCGAGCCAGTGCCGGACCGTGTCGGGCACCTCGTGCAGCGCGGCGAAGACCCGCCTGCCGTCGGCGAGCGCGCCCAGCGCCGCCGGGTGGTACGCGCCGGGCAATTCGACCCCCGACTCGTCGTAGAGCACGGCGAAGTGCACCGACAGTCCAGGGGCGACAGCCGGATTCGGGTGCACCCGCGACAGCACCGGCGCCAGTCCGTAGGCGCCGGAGAACTCCATGCCGGACAGTTCGGCCCCGGCCTCGGCCGCCATCAGCAGGCCATCGCCGGTGTTCACGTCGGTGCCCGCACCGCCGGACAGGAACGCGCAACCACCGGTCGCGAGCACCACCGCGCCCGCGCGAACGGTCCACGGCCGGAACTTGTTGTGATGCTGGACGCCCGCGGCGCCGACCACCGTGCCCGCCGGGTCGACGAGCAGATGCAGCGCCGGATGATGATCGAGAATGCGCACGCCGACTTCCAGGGCGCCGCGGCGCAGCCTGCGCAGATAGCTCGCGCCGTCCAGGTGCGCCACCGGATCGCCGTCCGCGGTGTCGGGTACCCGGTGCCGCGTGCCGGACCAGACCTGCAGCCGCCCATGGGTCTCGTCGATCACCCGGTGCAGCCAGACGGCGTCACCGAGCCAACCACCGCGCGCGAGTGCCCGATCGACCACGTTCGCCCTGGCCTGACCCGGCGCGATGTCCCACAGGGTGGTGGTGCCGTAGACCGCCGGACCGCTGGAACCGCAACGACTCTTGTCCACCAGGACAACCCTGGCACCCGCGCCCACGGCCGAGACGGCGGCCCAGAGCCCGGCGGGCCCGCCGCCGATGATCAGAACATCCGTCTCGATGTTGCTCACAAAGAGAAATATTCGGCCACAGTTCACCCGGGCGCAACCACTACGCGGCTGTCAGCCCCACCATTGTGTCCAAAGCAATACACCGGCCGTGACCAGGACTACCGCCGCGCCGGTGAACGTCGCCAGGCCGCGGCGCCGGTCGGCGAAGACCTGCGCGCCGACGACGACGATCGCGGCCAGCACATGCCAGGTCAGCGATTCGGCGCCGGGCCCGGGAAAGTCCCTGCGCGAACCGATCACCGCGGCGCCTGCCACGACACAGAGCAGCACGACCACCCCGCCCGCGACGATGCCGCTGAGCCCGCGCAGCAGCGTCACGGGGCGATCACCGGCACCCCGCTCGCCTTGCCGATCAGCGCCTCGAACTGTTCGGGATCGGTCCGGCAGGCGCCGATCTCGATGGTCTTGTTGCTGCCGTGATAGTCCGAGGAGCCGGTCCGCAGCAGGCCGAGTTCGGCCGAAAGATCGGTCAGCACGGCGCGGTCGGCCTCGGAGTGGTCCGGGTGGTCGATCTCGAGTCCGCCGAGCCCGAGCGCGGCCAGCTCCCTGATCTCGTCGAGCGCGAGCAGCCTGCCGCGCTTGCGTGCCCGCACATGGGCCACCACGCTGACCCCACCCGCGGCGGTGATCAGCTGGACGGCCCTGGTCAGCGGGGTGTCTGCCTTCTCCGCGTAGTACGGCCCGTGCGGGGCGAGCAGTTCCAGGAACGCGGCGTCGACGCTCTCGACCACGCCCGCCGCGACCAGCGCCCGCGCCAGATGCGGGCGGCCCGCCGCGGGGCCGGCGCCTGCCAGCACCGCGTCGGGATCGATGGGCAGGCCGTCGGCCACCATCTTGTCGGCCATCGCGCGCACCCTGGCCACCCGTTCGGCGCGCAGACGTTCGCGTTCCTCGGCGAAACCCGCGTCGGTGGGGTCGAACAGGTACGCCAGCAGATGCACCGGGACGGGCCTGCCGTCCTCGCCCATGCCCTGGCACGACATCTCCATCCCACGCACCAGCGTCAGCCCCGGCGGACGTGCCGCCTCGGCCTCGGCCCAGCCCGCGGTGGTGTCGTGGTCGGTGATCGCGACGACGTCGAGGCCCGCCGCGGCGGCGCGACGCACCAGCTCGGCCGGGCTGTCCGTGCCGTCGGAGGCGGTCGAATGGGTATGCAGATCGATGCGCACACCCTCAGTCTTACAGTGCGGTCTCGGCGGCTGCGCAGTCCTGGGCCGACTCGGCGGTTACCCGTAGCATCCAGGTCGTGCCCTCCCTACCGCCGATGCCGTCGTTTCGCGGGCCGAGCAGGCCCGCGACGCCGCGGCCGCGGGTCCCCGTTCCGACGGCGCGCGCCATCGTCGACTGCGGCGTCTACGTCGACGGCAAGCGACTGCCAGGGCACTTCACCCCGCAGCAGGCGCTGACCGAGGCGGGCAAGACCGAGGACGGGTTCGTCTGGCTGGGCCTGCACGATCCGGACGAGGGGCAGATGAGCGATGTCGCCCAGATCTTCGACCTGCACCCGCTGGCCGTCGAGGACACGGTGCACGGCCGCCAGCGCCCCAAGCTCGAGCGCTACGACAACACCCTGTTCCTGGTGATGCGCACCGTCAGCTACATCGAGCACGACATCCACGCAATCAGCGAGATCGTCGAGACCGGCGACATCATGGTCTTCACGGGTCCGCATTTCGCGATCACCGTGCGCCACGGCGAGCACACCGGGCTCGCCGGGGTCCGCCACGAACTCGAGGGCAGGCCGGATCAGCTGCGGCTGGGCCCGCTCTCGGTGCTGCACGCCGTCGCCGACCACGTGGTCGATTCCTATGTCGACGTGTCGGAGTCGGTCGAGTCCGACATCGACGAAATGGAGGAGGCGGTGTTCACCCCCGCCTCGAAGGTCGGCATCGGCGCGATCTACCAGCTCAAGCGGGAGGTGGTCGAACTGCGCCGCGCGGTCGCGCCGTTGGGGCTGCCACTGCAATCGCTCGTGCACAACCAGGAACTGCCGGTGCCCAAGGAGATTCGCCGCTATCTGCGCGACGTCGCCGACCACCACACCAACGTCACCGAACACATCGCCTACTTCGACGAATCGCTGAACGGCCTGGTCAACGCGGCGCTGGCCAAGATCAGCGTCCAGCAGAACACCGACATGCGCAAGATCGCGGCCTACGCCGCCATGGCCGCGGTGCCGACCATGATCGCCGGTGTCTACGGCATGAACTTCGACTACATGTGGGAACTGCACCAGCCGTGGGCGTACCCGGTGGTGGTGGCGGTCATGGTCGTGTTGTGCGCCGCGCTGTTCCGCAGTTTCCGCCGCAACAAGTGGATCTAGCCTGGTCTCTGGTTCGCCACGCCCACGTTGCTTGCCTGTCGATCCATGGCGAACACGGCCGCGACGACCTTCAGAAACCCTCGCTCGGAGCTGGCGGCTGCCGTATTCCTGCCAGCCGCTCTCGAACTCGGCTTAGGTGGTTGCAGTTCCGCCGGGCCGATGCGCCAGGAACCAGTCACGCGCCTCGCGGGCGACGACCTCGAGCGTACCCGGTTGCTCGAACAGATGCGTTGCGCCCGGCACGACAGTCAACTGGTGTGGGCAGCGCATGCGCTCGGCCGCTTGGCGGTTCAGCTCGAGTACCGTCCAGTCGTGCCCACCGACCAGCAATAGCGTCGGCGCCCGCACCCGATCGATGCGCGGAATTGCGAGATCGGGGCGCCCGCCGCGGGAGACAATCGAGACGATATCGGCGTCCGGATCCGCAGCTGTCCACAACGCCGCGGCCGCGCCCGTGCTGGCTCCGAAGTACGCCACCCAGTTGGCCTTGTCGCCGACCTGCGCAGTGACCTTGGCGAGACGGTCGGCCAGCAGCTCGATGCCGAACACCAGCCGTCGGTCGCTCTCTTCACCGGCGGTGAGCAGGTCGAAAAGCAGTGTGCCGAGCCCGGCGGCGGTCAGTTCCTCGGCGACGTAGCGGTTGCGCGGACTGAACCGGCTGCTCCCGCTGCCGTGCACAAAGATCACCAGGCCGTCCGAGCCGGCGGGCTGAGAAAGCATGCCTCCAAGATCGACACCTCCGACGCGAAGGTCGACCTTCCGATGCTCGGTGGGCGTAGTCATGCCGACTGCGACCGGCCTCCGTTCAGGTGGTCACCGAAAGGGTGCGCGTATGCGACGCGATCGCCTTCTGCAGCTCCGCGCGCGAGAGCGCGTGTGTGCCGCAGCTGCACCATGCGGGCAGGTCGTCGTCCTCGAATCTGGTCGCCTGGACCATATCGACGTACTCGGAACCGCGGCTTCCACCGTGATGTGCGTTGTCAACGAAGTCACGGGAGCCGCTCGCGTGGGGTTCACTCGCAGTGACTACCACCGGCCCCTCCTCCGTTTTGTACACGGTGGCGACGTGGTGGCTGGCGGGACAGGTCACCCGCACGAGTACGTGATCGCTGCGCTGTGCGCCGAGATCATCGATGGCGGTGCGGGCGGCGCGGCGGCGGTCGGTTGGGGGGAGTTCGACGACGTTCATATTCTCATTGCACGCCGATGTTCTCCGCAGGTAAAGAGGCATTTCGTGCCGGGTTGCCGAGCGATTCACCCGTCGGGTGCACAATGCGTCGTCGCTGCATCGTGTCGGTAACAGAGCAACCCCCAGGCCGTGGCCAAGGCCCCTGCGATGAAGCCGACCGCACCGGGTGAACAGCTACGCCGAAGGTGCGACGGCGGGTTTTTCGTCACCTATTGGTCACGGAACTCGGTGTGAACTATTCGTAGGTCGGTGGTCCGGCGATTGCTTTGTATACTTTCGGCCGCGTTTCGGAGAATTCAGCGTGGTAGTTGGAAAGATCCGACATCCGAGTCGAACCGGCGGGCGATGCCTCGACCGGTCGTACCGTGCTCGCGTCGGATCGCACCTGGGCTAGAGGTTGACCGCGCCGCGCGCGGGATCACGCACGTCGATGCCCGCCTCGGCCCAGGCGTCGCGCAGGGCCTGGGCGCCGCGCACCCGGACCCAGGCGGCCTCGGTCGCGGTGATCGGGGTGACGCTGAGATACCGCACCGGATCGGCGGGCTCGGGCAACGCCACATCGGTGATGTCGCTCTCGCCGAGCAGCACGGCCGTGAACGGCGCGTTGTGCCACAACGGTTCGCCCAGGTCGAGCAACGCGTCGGCTTGCAGCACAACACCTTCCACCGATGGGGTCGCGACGAGCACGGCGAGCGAACGAACGACACCGGCCTGCGGGCCCGCGCTCGCCAGCAGCGTGAGCACCAGCTCGGCCCGCGGGCCACGGACCGGATCGGCCAACAGATCGGCCGGATCACCCATCGGATGCCGTGACCCGCCCAGGGTCGCGTAGTGCACCGCGGCGGCACCGGGGATGCGCAGGATCTCGATCGGCTCCAACCCGAGGAAGGTGACCGAGGCCGAGTCGACCTGCGCCCGGTCGACGCCGTAATGGTCCAGCACCGCGGTGCGGACCGAATTCACCACATCCATTGCTTGACGCCCTCCCGGCCGTGAACGACCGAGATTCCTCCCGCGGCACGCTGCGCCGCTCCAGTGGGTTCCTGTTTCATAGAGTCGCGCTCCCTGCTAGGCGGGGAGACTTACCGTCTCTCCGCAGGCGTTTAACCACTCCGCACGTCCTGCGGCGTGGATGTTCTTGGCAGCGTTGAGGTCGCGATCGTGGACCACACCACACGCTGGGCACTGCCACTCCCTGACCGAGAGCGGCTTCGGACCATCGACAACCCCGCATGAACTGCATATCTGCGACGACGGAAAGAAACGATCCACCCTCGCAAACGTCCGCCCGTACCGTGCGGCCTTCTCCTCCAGCATGCGGGTGAATATGCCCCAGCCGGAATCGTGCACGCTCTTCGCCAGCCTCGTCCGGGCCAAACCCCGCACACACAAGTCCTCGACGTAGACCGCTTGGTTGTCGCGGACGATCGTCGTGGAATGCTTGTGTGCCCAATCCCGCCGAGTGTCGGCGACCCTCGCGTGCGCTTTCGCTACCCGCAGCCGGGCCTTGTCCCGGTTCTTCGAGCCCTTCTGTTTGCGTGACAACGCCTGTTGAGTCTTTCGCAACCGCCGCTCGGCCTGTCGCAAGAACCTCGGCGAAGTAATCGTTTTGCCGTCGGAGAGCACTGCGAACCTCGCCAAACCCAGGTCGATACCGACCTCGGTATCGACCTGCGGCAGCGGCTGATCGTCGACAGCGACGACGAACGACGCGAAGAACCGGCCCGCGGCATCCTTGGTGATCGTCACCGACGACGGCTCCGACGGCAGTTCCCGAGACCACGCGACCTTCAGTTCCCCGACCTTCGCCACGTACAACCGCTGGTTGGAGCGAACGCTGAAACCGTTGCGAGTCAACCGAATCGACTGCCGATTGTCTTTGCGGGACCGGAACCTCGGAGGCGCTACCTTCGCACCCTTGCGTTTCCCGGTGGCCGAAGAGAGGAAGTTGCGGTAGGCGGTATGAAGTTCGCCCAGAGCTTGGACCAACACCACTGACGAGACTTCGCCCAACCAGCCGCGTTCGGGGGTCTTCTTCGCGGCCGTGATCACCTGGGTTTGCAATACGGAGTCTTTGATGTAGGGCTGCCCGGCGGCGAAAGCAGCCCGACGGGCAGCCAGCCCGTCGTTGTACACCACCCGCGCGCACCCGAACGCGCGAGCCAACGATATCTGTTGGCCCGGCGTCGGATAGACGCGGAAGTTGTAGCGGAGCTGCACAATCCGACCCTACGGCCACCCACCGACAAACTCGACTCGCCAACCCGGCCTTGAACGACCGGGCTTGCACGCTATCTTCTTCGGTCACAGGGCCAATCGGGCCAGCATGTCGCGGGCGCGCTCGGCGGTCTTCGGGTCGCACAGGACGTCGTAGCGACCCGCGACCAGTTGCATGGACGAGGCGAAATCGCGCTGGCCCTTGGTGGCCGCGTACGGGATCGAGGTGGTGATCACGCCGAACACGATGCCACCGACCAGACCGACGACCAGCGGACCCAGTGCGCCACCGGTGGTGGTGAACAGGCTCAGCAGCAGACCGAGGAACAGGCCGAGCCAGGCGCCGGAGACCACGCCGCCGCCGATGACCTTGCCCCAGGTGAGCCGGTACAGCACCCGCTCCACCTGCATGAGGTCGACGCCGACGATGGTCACGTCCTGCACCGGGAACTGCCCGTCGGCCAGGTAGTCGACCGCGCGCTGCGCCTCGGCGTAGGTCGGATACGAGCCGACCGGCCAGCCCGACGGCGGCGTCGGCAACGCCTGCCGTCCGCGATTCGGGTTGCCCAAGGGATTCGTCATAGTCCCATTCTGCTAGTTCTGGACCGGCTGTGGCGGAGTGAAACGCGTTGTGCGCGTCATTCCGGCAGCTCGGCCCTTCTCCGCTATGACCTGCGCCATCTTCGCGCTGGCCTCATCGATCATTTCATCGCCCAGCATGACGGCGCCACGCGCGCCGCCCGCCTCGGACGTGTGGAAGGCGTAGGCCTCCAGGATCAACTCGGCGCGGTCGTAATCGGTTTGGCGCGGACTGAAGATCTCGTTGCACGCGTCGATCTGGTCGGGGTGCAGCACCCACTTGCCGTCGAAACCCAGTGCGGCGGTGCGCCCGGCCGCCCGCCGGAACCCGTCGACGTCGCGGACCTGCAGGTACGGACCGTCGATCGCCTGGATGCCGTGCGCGCGGGCGGCGAGCAGGATGGTCATCAGGATGTGGTGGTAGGCGTCGCCGACGTCGTAACCCTCCGGCTGCTCGCCGACCACCAGCGTGCGCATGTTGATACTGGCCATGAAATCGGCGGGGCCGAACACCAGCGCCTGCACGCGCGGGCTCGCGGTGGCGATCGCGTCGATATTGCGCAAGCCGATGGCGTTCTCGAGCTGCGGTTCGATCCCGATCCGCCCGACCTCGAGCCCGCTGGCCTTCTCCAGCTGGGTCAGCAGCAGATCCAGCGCCTGCACCTGGCTCGCGTCGGTCACCTTGGGTAGCAGGATCGCGTCGAGTACCGCGCCCGCGCCCTCGACCACCGTGATCACATCGGCGTAGGTCCACTCGGTGGTCCAGTCGTTGACCCGGACAACCCGCAGCTGCGACCCCCAGCCCGGTTCGTTCAGCGCGGCGACGATGTTCGCTCGCGCCGCGCTCTTGGCGCCGGGCGCGACGGCGTCCTCGAGGTCGAGAAAGACCTCGTCCACCGGCAGGCCCTTGGCCTTGGCGATCATCTTGGGATTGCTGCCGGGGACGGCAAGCACCGATCGGCGGGGCTTCATGGGCTCCTCCTCGTGTGGCCTAGCCTGAGGGTCATGGCAACCACCAGGGTGTACGTCGCCCGGCTCGCCGGTCTGACGGTGCTGGGTCCGGACGGGGAGTCTATCGGCCGGATCCGCGACGTCGTCGTGGCCGTGCGGCATGGGCGCCAGCAGCTGCGGGTGCACGGCATGGTCGTCGAATTGGTCACCCGGCGGCGGATTTTCGTGCCGATGCTGCGGGTCACCGCGATCGAGCCGGGCATCGTCACCCTGAACACCGGCACCGTGAGCCTGCGGCGATTCGCGCAGCGCCCCGGCGAGATGCTGGCCATGGCCCAGATCGTGGACTCCCAGGTGCGAGTCGACGATCCCGGCCTGCCGGATCTGAACGGCGTCGACGTCTACGTGGCCGATCTTGGCATCGAACAGACCAGGACCAGGGATTGGGTGGTCGGCCGGGTCGCGGTGCGCGGGCATCGCCGGATCGGGCGCAGGCGCACCGTGCACGTGGTCGACTGGACGCAGGTCGAGGGCCTGACACCCGCGGTGGTCGGCAGGCCGGGCCAGGACGTCACCACGCTGCTCGAGCAGTTCGAGGGGTTGCGCGCCGCCGACGTCGCCCACCGGCTGCGCGAGCTGCCGGAGAAACGCCGCATCGAGGTGGCGATCGCCTTCGACGACGAACGCCTCGCCGATGTCGTCCAGGAGCTGCCCGACGACGACCAGGTCGATCTGCTCGGCCATCTCGAGGTGCGCCGCGCCGCCGACGTGCTCGAGGCGATGGACCCCGACGACGCCGCCGACCTGCTCGGCGAACTGCCCGAGAGCGAAGCCGAATCGCTGCTGGCCCTGATGGATCCGGAGGAATCCGAGCCCGTCCGCAGGCTGCTGGCGCACTCCCCCGACACCGCAGGCGGTCTGATGACGCCGAAACCGATCGTGCTCAGCCCGTCGACCACCGTCGCCGAGGCGCTGGCCAGGGTCCGCGACCCCGATCTCACACCCGCCCTTGCCTCGATGGTCTTCGTCGTCCGGCCACCGACAGCGACACCCACCGGCCGCTACCTGGGTTGCGCGCACATCCAGCAGCTGCTGCGGGAACCGCCCGCGCACCTGGTCGGCGGGATCGTCGACACCGATCTGACACCGCTGGCCCCGGATCTGCCGCTCTCGGCGGTGACCCGCTACTTCGCGACCTACAACCTGGTGTGCGGTCCGGTCGTCGACGCGGAGAATCATCTGCTCGGCGCGGTGACCGTCGACGATGTCCTCGATCACCTGCTGCCCGAGGACTGGCGCGAAGAAGAGGAGCCACCGTCCGCCCATGCCGAGGCGAGCATGCTCCGTTCGGAGGGAGGCACGTCGTGAGTGAGAAGAACCCGGCCCGTCTGCGGCTGGAAACGCCGGTCGGCTCGCGTTTTTCCCTCGACTGGGACTCCGAGGCGTTCGCGAGCAGCAGCGAGAAGGTCGCCCGGTTCCTCGGGACGGGACGGTATCTGGCGATCCAGACGGTGATCGTCATCGTGTGGATCATCCTCAATGTGTTCGTGGTCGCGCTGCGCTGGGACCCGTACCCGTTCATCCTGCTCAACCTGGCGTTCTCCACCCAGGCCGCCTACGCGGCGCCGCTGATCCTGCTGGCCCAGAACCGGCAGGACAACCGGGACAAGGTCTCGCTCGAAGAGGACCGCACCCGGGCGGCACAAACCAAGGCAGACACCGAGTTCCTAGCCCGTGAGCTCGCCTCGCTGCGCCTGGCGGTCGGCGACGTCGCCACCCGCGACTACCTGCGCCGCGAACTCGAGGAGATCAAGGAGGTGCTCGACCGGATCGACGCGGTCACGACACCGGACGGCGCGCCGAAGACGGAGAAGAAGCGAAAAGCCGTTCGCAAGAAAACCTCCGGTCAAACGCCCTCTGCTGCCCCGGTTTCGCCAGGTGGTTCAGACGAGTAACCGGAAATGCTCTACAACTACCTGACCGGTAGGTAACCTGGATCACGTTGTTCCGGGCGGGCCGGAGGGGGACTCTGCGGCCCGCTGCTTCGACGTAAAGGGTTGGTGTGGCCGTGCGAATCTCTGCTCCGATAACGATGTCGGCCCTTGTCGTCGCCGGCCTCGTCGCCTCCGGGTCGACCGTGCAGACCGCGACTCCCAGCACCGCGCCGACCGCGCCGGAAGCGCTGCTCGCCGCGACGGCCGGCACCGCCGAGGACACCCCCGAGACCGATCCGTCCGAGATCGTCGGGCTGCTGCCGATCGCGCAGGAGGCGCCGCGCAAGCTGCGCGCGCTCACGCCGTCGGCGAACAACCTGGCGCCTTTCGCCGGAACCGTTCCACTGCACAGCATTTCGCTACCCATCGGCAGCGGCGCGCTGGGCATCCCGGAGATCGTGCTCGCCGCCTACCGCAACGCCGAACTGGCGATGGAGACCGCGCAGCCGGGCTGCGGGCTCACCTGGAACCTGCTGGCGGGCATCGGCCGCATCGAATCCGGGCACGCCAGCAGCGGCCGCACCGACGCGGCGGGCACCTCGACCACCCCGATCTTCGGCCCAGCGCTCGACGGCACGCTGCCTGGCAACGAGATCATCAAGGAAGCCGACGGCGGGTTCGTCCGCGCGGTCGGTCCCATGCAGTTCCTGCCGAGCACCTGGGCGCTGTATTCCGCCGACGGCAACGGTGACGGCACGGCCGATCCGCACAATGTCTTCGACGCCGCGCTCGCCGCGGGCAAGTACCTGTGCTCGGGCGGCATGAATCTGCGCGAGGCCTCCCAGGAGCTGCGGGCGGTGCTGCGCTACAACAACTCGATGTCCTACGCGGCCAATGTGCTGAGCTGGTCGGCGGCGTACCGGACCGGTGGCGCGCCGAGCCAGGTGACCATCTCCCCCGACATCGTGCCGCCGGGCAGTGCGCCGCTGGTCTCGCCCAATGTGCTGGCCGCCGCCACCGACGCGCCGGTCACCGCGGCGCCGCCGTCGACGACCAATCAGCTGCCGCCGAACACGCCGAAGGTCACCACGCCGACGCAGGTGATGATCACACTGCCCGGCCTGCCGCCGATCCCCTGCGGCATCTTCTGCCCGGCGCCGGTCGCGCCCGCGCCCGAGGTCTGCGTGAGCGACCCGGTGCCGGCCCAGATGCCGAACCCGCTCGTGGAGGAGAAGCGCCCGGCCGAGCAGACCTATGGTGCCGCGGCGCCGAAGGATCCGGCACAGCCCGAGCAGCAGGCCACCGAGCAGCAGGCCACCGCGCCCGTGTGCACGCCCGCCGCGACCGGCGAGCCCGCACCCGCGCCCGCACCCGCCGAGGCGCAGGCAGCCGAGGAACCGGAGAAGACGCCCGAACCGGGCATCGCGCCGACCGAGGAGCCCGCGCCCGCCGAGCCAGCCCCGGTGGCGCCTACCCAGCAGCCCGGGATCACGCTGCCGTTCAACATCGTCATCCCGCTGCCGCCGGGTCCCCCTGCCCCGTAGAAATCAAACCGATATTCAGATCACGGAGGGGTAACAAAAAGATCTCGGGTGCGGTAATCTCTTCTCATCCAACACGGTTGAGGAGGGCACCACACAGTGGGTCGTCATCGGAAACAGCCTGCTACGACGGTTCGACGTAGCTCGCTCATCGCATTGACCGGATTGGTCCCCGCCGGACTCGTGGCCGTTACCGCCGCCGCGACCGACGCGACCACCGCAAGTACCGCGGCCGTCGAGCACGACCTGCCCGGTGTCGATCCGGAGGCCGCGCCCGAGCTCGTCGCCGCGCCTCTGGCCGACATCGCCGAGGTCGCGCACGCGGAGGCTCGTCAGTCACCCTCGGCCACGCCGGTGGTGAAAACCGTTGCGCTGCCGAATGATCGGGCTTCCGCCGATCTCCCCGCAGGCCCGCTCGGCATTCCCGGTATCGCGGTCGCCGCCTACCAGAGCGCCGAAGAGCAACTGGCCGTGGAGAATCCGCACTGCGGGATGTCCTGGTCGCTGCTGGCAGGCATCGGCCGCGTCGAATCCACCCACGCCTACGGCAAAGCCGACGCCGACGGCAACCCGATCAAGGCGGTCTACGGCCCGGTCCTCGACGGCAGCCTGTACGGCAACAATGTCATCTACGACAGCGACGGCGGCGAACTCGACGGCCTCGGCGGCTACGACCGCGCCATCGGCCCCATGCAGTTCCTGCCCGAGACCTGGCACCGCTACGCCGCCGACGGCAACGGTGACGGCGTCGCCGACCCGCAGAACCTGTTCGACGCCGCGCTCACCGCGGGCCGCTACCTGTGCGACGGCGGACTGAACATGCGCGACCTCTCCCAGCAGTCCAAGGCGATCCTGCGCTACAACAACTCGATGGCCTACGTCGCCAACGTGATGGCGTGGTCGGGCTCGTACTCGAGCGGGCTCGCGCCCAAACCCTCGGACCTCCCCCGAATCTGAGGCACAGATAGGGCCGCTGCCAAGGTGGGCTAGACCGGCCCCGGGCAAGGCGCGGTTGCACTGCGCGAGCCACTTATGTGAAAGTGCTCTGACATTCGCGCGGCGTCAGCTTCGCCGCCGGGACAGGGGGCTCGATGTCGGAGACTTTCAAGGTTGATCCAGCCGCGGTGGACACGTTCGCCGCGAGTTTGCAGACACTCGCCGAAGCCAACGCGAATGTCGCGACGTACCTGGAGAAGTGGCTGGTACTGGACAACACCGTGTGGGGCGACGGCGGGCTGATCCGCACGGGTATCAGCGCCGTCAGCGAGGCGCACAGCAAACTCGCACCGAACTACGCCACGCTGGGAACACTCGCCGAGGCCGCGGCGACCGAGCTGACCAAGGTGGCGCAGGTGTACCGCACCACCGACAAGGCGCTGGCCGATGAGCTGGACCGGACCTACCCCGCGGGCGGTCAGCCGTGACGACAGCCCCTGCCGAGCACCTGACCGAACCTGCGCTCGAGGATCCGCTCAGCGACAAGTTCGAGTTCCTCATCACCTCCAATGCCATCTCGCCGACGTATTGGGCGTGCAAGTGGTGCGAGAACGTCCTCGGAACAGACCCACTGAAGTGGGTCACCACCAAGATCTCCGGTGATTGGGAAGCCCTGCAGAAAGCAGGCAAGGCGGTGGAGAACCTCGCCGCCTACAGTTCGGCGTTCTCCGAGTCGGTGAAAACCGCCGCCACCACGGTCGACGCAACGTGGGATGGCAACGCTGCGACGAGCGCGCAGGACTATTTCACCAAGCTCACGGCAGCCGTCTCCGCCCAGGTCGGCCCGTTGCAAGAGATGGCCGACGAGATCAACCGCTTCGCCTCGTCCGCCTACCACATCTCGACCGCGATGAGTAACTCGTTGCAGGCCGTGCTGGACTGGGGTGCCATCGCGGTGATCGAGTGGGCCGCGGTCAAAGTCGCCGGGCTCAGCGGCGTCGGAATCGTCGCGACGGCGGCACTTGTAGCGGCTGCCACCCTGACCACGCTCAAGGTCATCAACGAGTGGAACACGTTGGTCCAGACGTTCAACACGGGGTATGCGGCGCTCGAGGGGATCGCCGGTGTCGGATTCGGCGTGTACGCCGTGGTCGAGTCGGCGGAAATGCCCGTGCTGCCTACCGCCAACTACGACCACCCGGGAGCCTGAGTGAACGCGCCTGAGCCGATTCATGATCTGGCCCGCGGTGACATCGGGGTCTCCCGTCAACTGTCCAGGGCGCTGCGGGTGCTCATGGATACCGCCACAGAACCGCAGTTGAAGAACCAGCTTCGCGGGATCCTCGAGGGGAGGGGCAGCGCCCGCGATCTGATGCACAGCGAGGCCTTCAATCGGGTTCTCGATCGGACGATGCCTGCCGCCATGGCTCAGTTCGCCGAGATGTCGGACGAGGAGCGGCAGCGGCTGGCAGAACAGGGCGAAGCGGACTTGCAGCGACTCAGGTCGCAGCCGGTCGCGGACGAGTTCGGGTCGAAGCCGGTCGCGGACCAGCCGCCCCCGTCCACACCCGCACCGGCCGCGAACGTCGTCGTTCCGGGGACTCGCAAGCCCAACCGTGAGCGCCTCGTCACCCCGGATGACGAGGACGAGGACGACCGGTATTTCCGCGAACGAAACCAGCGGGGGTGGCTGACGTGAGTCCAGCGTCGAGCGGGACGTCCCGGCAGCAGGTCATCTTCGACACCGAGATCAACCCTGACCTGACGCCGATGTTCGCAACGGCGCCGACAGAGTTGGTGCTGGCCGAGCCGATGCCCGAGGTGTGTAGCGAGCACGGCCTGCCTGCCGCTGACAGGCGAGCCTGTTCGGTGAATTCCAGCGGTCCCCTCTCGGAGTTGCCGACTGCGCGGGCCTTCCTGCGGTCCATGGCGCCTGGGCAACGAGTTCCGCTCGAGGCACGCGTCAGGTTCGAGTGTCCGGCCTGCGAATACTGTCTG
The DNA here is from genome assembly GCF_053608525.1 of Nocardia sp. NPDC055029. Taxonomy (NCBI): domain Bacteria; kingdom Bacillati; phylum Actinomycetota; class Actinomycetes; order Mycobacteriales; family Nocardiaceae; genus Nocardia; species Nocardia sp. NPDC055029. The sequence goes on along the minus strand of NZ_JBSGVQ010000037.1, from coordinate 22,244 downwards.
CACGAGGTCCGGCGGTTCCGGCGGATCGCCGTGGTGGCGCTGCTGGCGATACCGCTGACGATCGCTGCGATCATCACTGCCCGCTTGCTCGGGCTCGAGCAGTTCTATCTGCCCTTGGCATTCGCGGTCGTGCCCGGATGCATGCCGATCGCGCTCCTTGTCGCGGTGCTGGCGTGGAGCCGATCCGGGTTCTTCGCGGACGTCTGGATGAACCAGGACGCGGACCAGTTGATCGTTTCCGCGCACCCGGATTTCGCCGCGGCAGTCGAGCGGAACCGGGCCGAGACGCCGTGAGCACCGCCTATCAGCCCCACGACCGTGCTCGAATTACCAGCAGCATAAAATCGGGCATATGCCAGTGATGACGGAAGCGGATGTGCGGGCGGCGCTCGCGAAGGTCGACGATCCGGAGATCCGCAAGCCGATCACCGAGTTGGGCATGGTCAAGTCGATCGCCATCGCCGACAGCGGTGATGTGCACGTCGAGGTGTATCTGACCACCTCCGGCTGCCCGTTGCGGACCGAGATCGTCCAGCGCGTCACCAAGGCCGTCGCCGACGTGCCAGGCGCCGGTGCGGTGACCGTCGACCTCGACGTGATGAGCGACGAACAGCGCACCGAGCTGCGCAAGTCGCTGCGTGGCGATTCGGCCGAGCCGGTGATCCCGTTCGCCCAGCCCGGTTCGCTCACCCGCGTGTACGCCGTCGCCTCCGGCAAGGGTGGTGTCGGCAAGTCCAGCGTCACCGCCAACCTGGCCGTCGCGCTGGCGCAGCGCGGCCTGTCGGTCGGTGTGCTCGACGCCGACATCTACGGCCACTCGATTCCGCGCATGCTCGGCACCGACGCCCGCCCGACCCAGGTCGAGCGGATGATCATGCCGCCGATGGCATACGACGTGAAGATGATCTCGATCGCGCAGTTCACCCAGGGCAACACGCCCGTGGTGTGGCGCGGTCCGATGCTGCACCGCGCGCTACAGCAGTTCCTCGCCGACGTCTTCTGGGGCGACCTGGACGTGCTGCTGCTCGACCTGCCGCCCGGCACCGGCGACGTGGCCATCTCCATCGCCCAGCTGATCCCCAGCGCCGAGATCCTGGTGGTCACCACCCCGCAGATCGCCGCCGCCGAGGTGGCCGAGCGCGCGGGCGCGATCGCCCTGCAGACCCGGCAGCGGATCGCGGGCGTGGTGGAGAACATGTCCTGGCTCGATCTGCCCGACGGCTCCCGCATGGAGCTCTACGGCACCGGCGGCGGCCAGGTCGTCGCGGATCGCCTGACCCGCGCGGTCGGCTCGACGGTGCCGCTGCTCGGCCAGATCCCGATCGAGCAGGCCCTGCGCGAGGGCGGCGACGCGGGCACTCCGATCGTGCTCGCCGACCCGGACAACCCGGCCGCCAAGGCCCTGCGCGAGGTCGCCGACAAGCTGGCCATCCGCAAGCGCGGCCTGGCGGGCATGTCCCTGGGCATCGATACCACCCGCCACCTCTGAGCCGAAAGTTGTCGGTGGGGATAACTAGGCTGTTCGTATGCTGACGCTGCTGCTCTACGTGCTCATCGTCGGGTTGGTCGCCGCCATGCTGTTCCTGGTGGCGAGCGCCGTATTCGGGCGGTCCGAGGAACTCGGTCCGTTACCCGAGGGCACCACGGCTACGGTGCTGCCCGCGCAGGGCGTGACGGGGGCCGACGTGCGCGCGTTGCGGTTCCAGCAGGTCGTGCGCGGCTACAAGGCCGGTGAGGTCGACTGGGCGCTGGGCAGGCTGGCCGAGCGCATCGACGAACTCGAGCTGGAGCTGGCACAGGTACGCCAGTGGCAGGCTCAGGTCGCATCCGGTCAGGACCGACCGTGACCGAGCTCGCCGACGACGGGCTCATCCGCTGCCCGTGGTCGATCGGCTCCCCGCTCTACCGCGACTATCACGACACCGAGTGGGGCAAGCCGCTGCACGGCGACGACGCCCTGTTCGAACGGCTGTGTCTCGAGGCGTTCCAGTCCGGGCTGGCCTGGATCACCGTCCTGCGCAAGCGCCCGGCGTTCCGGGCCGCGTTCGCCGGTTTCGAGATCGCGAAGGTCGCCGAGTTCGGTGACGACGACCGTGCCCGGCTGCTGGCCGACGCGGGCATCGTCCGCAACCGCGCCAAGATCGACGCGGTGATCGCCAATGCCAAGGTTGCCCGGGACCTGCCGGTGAGCCTCGACGAGCTGCTGTGGTCCTTCGCGCCCGCGCCACGCCCGCGCCCGGCGGCGATCGCGGACGTGCCGGCCACCACACCCGAATCCATTGCTCTGGCAAAGGAATTGAAGCGCCGGGGCTTCGCTTTCGTGGGCCCGACGACGGCGTATGCCCTCATGCAGGCGACCGGGATGGTGGACGATCACCTGGAGGTTTGCTGGGTGCGCGCGGCCCCGAACGGAACCGACTCGGCAGTCACATTTCGTACTCAGGTGTCCGCCCGAGACGGCAATAGGGAAGAATAGGACCGGTGTGGCCCGCCGAACACCCGGCGAGCCAGAGAACAGGTGCGCACTCGACCGCGCAGATCTGGAGGGAGCAGAGGATGGCGGCCATGAAGCCCCGTACCGGGGACGGTCCCCTCGAGGCAACCAAGGAAGGTCGTGGAATCGTCATGCGGGTTCCACTCGAGGGTGGCGGGCGTCTGGTCGTCGAACTCACACCGGACGAGGCTGCGGCGCTCGGTGACGAACTGAAGAGCGTCACCAGCTGACCGCACTCACCGAGGTGGCCGCACTCCTGGCCTGCCCGGAGTGCGGAGACGAACTGCAACCGCGCGAACGCGCGCTGCGCTGCGGTACCGGACACAGCTTCGACATCGCCCGGCAGGGCTATGTCGGGCTGCTCACCGGCGCGTCGACGAAGATGACCGGCGACACCGCCGCCATGCTCGACGCCCGCGCCGCCTTCCAGGGCGCAGGGCACTTCGCGCCCATCGCCGCGGCGATCACCCAGGTTTTCGGCGCCACGACCCCGGGCTCCACGGACATCATGAGCTCGGACGGCGTAGGCAGGACCTCCGGTCCCCCCACTCCAGACGGCAGCGTGGTGCCCCACGGCGGCACGGCCGCGGCTCACACCGCGTCGGCCGAGAGCGCGGTACTCGAGGTCGGCGCGGGCACCGGCTACTACCTCGCAGCTTTGTTGGATGCCGCGCCGGAGTCGGCCGGCATCGCCTTGGATGTGGCCAAACCGGCCGCCCGCCGGGCCGCTCGCGCACATCCGCGGATGGCCGCGGTACTCGCCGACGCGTGGCGCGGCCTCCCGATCCGCGACGACACCCTCACGGGCGTCCTCTCGGTCTTCGCCCCGCGCAACCCGGCCGAAGTCGCCCGGGTCCTGGCCCCCGGCGGCCGCTTCGTCGTCGTCACCCCCACCGCCCGCCATCTGAGCGAGCTGGTCGGCTCACTCGACATGGTCCGGGTCGACCCCGACAAGGAGCGCCGCCTGGCCGATTCCCTGTCGGGCTCCTTTACTCGCACCGCTCACACCCTCGTCGAGTTCCCCATGAAACTCGCCCGCGCCGACGTCACGAACGTCATCGCGATGGGCCCGTCCGCCTTCCACGGGACCCCCGCAGACGACCCCCGTATCGCGAGCCTGCCGGACATCACCGAGGTCACCGCGTCGGTGACGGTGTCGGCCTACGTCTCGACCTGACCGGCCGTACTTACCAACATCGTCCAGCCGCGCCTGGGGCGAGAACACCCTCCGGGAACCGCACTAGTTGCCGCTCAGCAGTCCTCGGCATGGATTCCGCGCAAGCCAAGTTCCCACTCGACACGAGCACCCGGCGTCCGCCTCACACGCGGAAGGTCCCCAATTCGTCTGTCGCGGGACTGGACACACCGACTAGCGCAGCACGCTCCGGTACACCTCGAGGGTCTGCGCGGCGATGCGCGACCAGTCGAACTCCGCAATGGCCCGCGCCCGTCCCGCCTCGCCGTAGCGGACGGCCAGGGCCGGGTCGCCTGCCACCGCGTTCACCGCCGTGGCCAGTCCGTGCTCGTACTCTTCCGTTTCGGTGGCGTCGTAGTGCACCAGCCGACCGGTGACCCCGTCGTCGACGACCTCGGGGATACCGCCGACATCGGATGCCACGACCGCGGTCGCACAGGCCATCGCCTCCAGGTTGACGATGCCGAGCGGCTCGTAGACCGAGGGACAGACGAAGACCGCTGACGCGGCCAGGATCTGGCGGACCTGCTCGGTCGGCAGCATCTCCTTGACCCAGAACACATTGCCGCGCTTGCGTTGCAGCCCGTCGACGGCGGCCGCGACCTCAAGTTCGAGTTCCCTGGTGTCGGCGGCGCCCGCGCACAGCACCAGCTGGATATCGGGGTCGAAATCCGCGGCGGCGGCGAGCAGGTGCCCGACGCCCTTCTGCCGGGTGATCCGGCCGACGAACGACACGATCGGCCGGTCGGCGCGCACCCCGAGCCGCTCCAGCACCGGCATCTCCTCGCCCGTGGGCGGACCGGGATGCCAGATGCCCGCGTCGATGCCGTTGTGCACCACGTGTACCCGGTCCGGGTCGATCGCCGGGTAGGCGTCGAGCACGTCGTGCCGCATCCCCTCGCTCACCGCGATGACAGCGTCGGCGTACTCCATCGCAGTGCGTTCCGACCACGACGACAGCCGGTATCCACCACCGAGCTGCTCGGCCTTCCACGGCCTGCGCGGTTCCAGCGAATGCGCGGTGAGCACATGCGGAATCCCGTAGAGCGCCGCCGCGAGATGACCAGCCAGTCCCGCGTACCAGGTGTGCGAGTGCACCACCTCGACCGCGCCCACCGCATCGGCCATCCGCAACTGCGCCGACATCATCTGCAGCGCGGCATTGGCGGCATAGAGCTCGGGATCGGGCCGATGAACGACAGCCCCATGGCGCGGCGCGCCCATGCAATGCACCGTCACCTCACACAGCTCCCGCAGCCTGGCGGTGAGTTCGGTGACATGCACACCCGCCCCGCCATACACCTCCGGCGGATACTCCCGGGTCAGCATGGCGACTCGCACCGATCCCGCCGGCGCCTGCTCGCTGTCGGTGCCAAAACTCACTGGTCCAAATTAGACCCTCGGGTCGACATGGGCCACCGTGGTGGCGCCCAGCCTGTACTTTGACAGGGTGAGGAGCCAGCCGCACGTACTCGGGATCGTGCTCGCCGGTGGCGAGGGCAAGCGCCTATTTCCGCTCACCGCCGACCGGGCCAAACCCGCGGTTCCCTTCGGTGGGGCGTACCGGCTCATCGACTTCGTGCTGAGCAATCTCGTCAACGCGGGCTATCTGCGCCTGTGCGTGCTCACCCAGTACAAGTCGCATTCGCTGGACCGCCACATCTCGCAGACCTGGCGGCTGTCCGGCTTCACCGGCGAGTACATCACCCCGGTGCCCGCGCAGCAGCGGCTCGGCCCGCGCTGGTACACCGGCAGCGCCGACGCGATCATGCAGTCGCTCAACCTGATCTACGACGAGGATCCCGACTACATCGTCGTCTTCGGCGCCGACCACGTGTACCGGATGGACCCGGAGCAGATGGTCGCCAGCCACATCGCCTCCGGCGCGGGGGTCACCGTCGCGGGCATCAGAGTGCCGCGCAGCGAGGCGAGCGCGTTCGGCTGCATCGACTCCGACGAGTCGGGCCGGATCACCCAGTTCCTGGAGAAACCCGCGCACCCGCCCGGCACGCCCGACGATCCGAACATGACGTTCGCGTCGATGGGCAACTACGTGTTCACCACCCGCGTGCTGGTCGACGCGATCCGCGCCGACGCCGCGAACTCCGACTCCGACCACGACATGGGCGGCGACATCATCCCGGCGCTGGTCGCGGCGGGCAAGGCCGCCGTCTACGACTTCGCCGACAACGACGTGCCCGGCGCCACCGAGCGCGACCGCGGCTACTGGCGCGACGTCGGCACCATCGACGCCTTCTACGAGGCACACATGGACCTGGTCTCGGTGCATCCGGTGTTCAACCTCTACAACAAGCACTGGCCGATCCGTGGGGCCGCGGAGAACCTGCCGCCAGCCAAGTTCGCCCGCGGCGGCCTCGCCCAGGAGTCGATCGTCGGCGCCGGCTCGATCCTGTCGGCGGCCACCGTCCGCAATTCGGTGCTCAGCTCGAACGTGATGATCGACGACGGCGCCACCGTCGAGGGCAGCGTGCTCATGCCCGGTGTCCGGATCGGCAAGGGCGCGGTGGTGCGCCACGCCATCCTGGACAAGAACGTGGTGGTCGCCGAGGGCGAGATCATCGGCGTCGACCTGGACCGCGACCGCGAACGATTCGCCGTCAGCAACGGTGGCGTGGTCACCGTCGGCAAGGGGATCTGGGTCGGTTAGCCCCGCGAGGCGCAGAGCAGCCCGTCGCCGATCGGAATCAGCACACTGGTGAGCTCGGGATTCTCCGCGATCGCCCTGGTCGCCGCGCGCACCGCCTGGGTGGCCGGATCGCGCTGGCTCTGATCGGGGACGCGACCGCCGAGCAGTGCGTTGTGCAGGATGAACGCGCCGCCCTCGCGCAGCAGCCGGACACCCTGTTCGACGTAGAGCGGGTGCTCCATCGGGGCCGCGTCGACGAAGACGAGGTCGTAGGCGCCGTCGGCGAGCCGGGGTAGCACGTCGAGCGCGCGGCCGTTGATGAGCCGGGTGCGCGCGGGCGGGATCTCGGCGGTGCGGAAGGCCTCCTTGGCCGCGCGCTGATGCTCGGGCTCGGAGTCGATCGTGGTGAGCGTGCCGTCCTCGCGCATGCCGTCGAGCAGCCACAACCCGCTGATCCCGGCTCCGGTGCCCACCTCGACGACCGCGCGGGCGCCCAGCATCTGCGCGTACATGCTCAGCACGGCGCCGACGGAAGCGGGCACCGGCACGGCGCCCAGCTCGGTGGCCCGCTCGCGCGCATCCAGGAGGACGTCGTCCTCGACGACGGACTCCTCCACATAGGCCAGGTTCCGCTCCACGTTCGATGCCACAGCTAAGAGGCTAGGCCACCGAAGGGGTCTGTGTGCTCAGCGAATACGCCGGTTCGACGATGTGTCGCGCACACATCACACAATTGCCAGAAGTTTGCGGAAAGGTCACGAAAGGCCTGGAACTGCTGGTTTCCCCTTGCCGGCGGAGCTAGGGTCAGCACGGGCGAGGATTCTCAGGACACACTCAGGATCTCCACATCTGCCCCATATCGGGGCAGGAAATAGTTGCCCTACGCAAGGCCAGCCGATCGCGGCGGGCACGAGACGCGGGAACAACCTCACACAGTTGCTGGTTGATTCCGATAGCAAGGTTCGTCGACCCGGACCGGCGAGGTTTCGTGCCAGCGGTCCCGAGTAGGAGGTGTCCCATCCCGATGGTAGACACGGCGCGTCACGCCACACTGCCCGACCAGACTCTCACGACCGATCTCACTGCCGCCGACGATGCGGAATTCGAAGCCGAACTCACCGGTACCGCGGCCTTCGACGCCACCGGTGACCGCACCGTCATGCCGTCGTGGGACGAACTGGTCCGCGAACACGCCGACCGGGTATACCGGCTGGCCTACCGCCTCTCCGGCGATGCCCAGGATGCCGACGACCTCACCCAGGAGACCTTCATCCGGGTGTTCCGCTCGCTGCAGAACTACCAGCCCGGCACCTTCGAGGGCTGGCTGCACCGCATCACCACCAACCTCTTCCTCGACATGGTCCGTCGCCGCAACCGCATCCGCATGGAAGCGCTGCCCGAGGACTACGACCGGGTCCCCGCCGAAGGCCCGACCCCGGAGGAGTCCTACCACGACGCACGCCTTGACCCCGACCTGCAGAAAGCGCTGGATTCACTGGCGCCGGAGTTCCGTGCCGCGGTGGTCCTGTGTGACATCGAGGGCCTGTCCTACGAGGAGATCGGCGCGACGCTCGGCGTGAAGCTGGGTACCGTGCGCAGCCGGATCCATCGCGGGCGGCAGGCACTGCGCGACTACCTTGCGCATAATGGAACTGAGCAGCGGTACTCCGCTGACGCCTACGCAAGGTGATGCCGTTCTCGGTATCACCGGGCCACTCGGTTGATGTCGGTCGGAAGGATGAACTCCGCATGAGCGTGGACCCAAGTACCTCAGGTCGTGGTCGAACCCCGCGCTTTCAGCCCACCGAGCACCTGGCCAGCGAGGCGATCGCGGCCTATGTCGACGGCGAACTGCGCATGAACGCGTATCTGCGCGCCGCCCAGCATCTTTCGGTCTGCCCGGAATGCGCGGCCGAGGTCGATGCCCAGCAGCAGGCGCGCATCGCGCTGCGCCGGGCCGCCGAGGTCGCCGTGCCGCGCAGCCTGCACGACAGCCTGACCCGCATCCCGCTGGCCGAACTGCCCGGGACCACGCCCGAACCGCCGCGCCGGAACGAGGCGATTCTCGGATTCATCACCGATTCCTTCACCGCGACCCGGTGGACAACCTGGCGTCGCAAGTAGAGTCTCGGACGTGACAGGCGAATCGACGAATTCCGGATCGACCGAACACGCGGATTCGGCGGCCGACCGGGGGAACCTGCGGCCGTCGGACGCGCCGAACCTCGGCCCGCGCCCGGTGTACCGTCCGCACATCGACAGCCATACCGCGCGTGCTTTCCGCCGCCCGAACGGCCAGAACGGCTCGTTCGCACCGCACGACCCGCAGCAGCAGGCCACGACCCCCGACGCCGATCAGCTGGTCACCCAGCGGCCGCCGGACGGCGTGCTGGCCGAGGCCTTCGCCCGGCCCGAAGGCTCCGACGAGCTGCTGCAGCGCGAACCCGGCTCCGGCGAACCGCGACCTGGCATCGCCGGTCCGGTCGACCCGTGGCGTGATCCGGCCGCCGGCGCGCGCCTCGGCGCGCCCGCCGTCGAGACGCCCGAACCCGAACGTCTGCCCGTCGCCCCCAAGCTGACCGCCCGCGAGGTGCTGTTCGGCTCCCGCGTCGCGCCCAAGGCGCTGGCCCTGCTGGCCGCGCTCGCGCTCGGCATCGCCGTCGTCGGCGGGCTGGTCGGGCGGATCAGCGCCGAGACCGCCTCGACGCTGACCTCACGCAAGGTCACCCTCGACCAGAGCGCGGGCATCGAGGAGCCGCACAGCCGGATCGCCGCCGTCGCCAATGCCGTTCTGCCGTCGGTGGTCTCGATCCGGGTCACCGTCGGCGACAACGGCGCGACCGGTTCCGGCGTCGTGATCGACGGCGCGGGCTACGTCGTCACCAACAACCACGTGATCTCGATGGCCGCGACCGACAAGTCCGATCGGGCCGCCATCCAGGTGCAGTTCTCCGACGGCACCAGGGTGCCCGCCCAGATCGTCGGCCGCGACCCCAAGACCGACCTCGCCGTGCTCAAGGTCGAGGCCAAGAACCTGACCGTGGCCACCCTCGGCAAGTCCGCCGAAGTGCAGGTCGGCGACGACGTGCTGGCGGTCGGCTCCCCGCTCGGCCTGAGCAAGACCGTCACCTCCGGCATCGTCAGCGCCCAGCACCGCCCCGTGAAGCTGGCGGGCGAGGGCAGCGACACCAATGCCGTGATCGACGCCGTGCAGACCGACGCCGCGATCAACCCGGGTAACTCCGGTGGCGCGCTGGTCGACATGGAGGGCCGGGTGATCGGCATCAACACCGCGATCCGCAGCGAGACCGGCGGCTCGGTCGGCCTCGGCTTCGCCATCCCGGTCGACGTGATGACCGCCGTCACCCAGACCCTGATCCGCGACGGGCAGATGCACCACCCGGTGATCGGCCTGAGCGCGCGCACCAAGACCGTCGCCAACGAGGTGATGAGCGGCGCCGCCGTCGCCGACGTGGCCCCGGGCAGCCCGGCCGCGAAGGCGGGCATCGTCGAGGGCGACGTGATCGTCAAGATCGGCGACCGTGAGGTCACCGGCCCGGACGAGCTGGTCGTCGCCGTGCAGTCGCACAAGATCGGCGAGACGGTGAACGTGCAGTTGATCCGCGATGGCAGGCAGGTGGACGTGCCCGTCACCCTCGAATCCGACTGAGCTGGGCCGACGCGCGCCAGGTAACCTGAAATCGTGTTCAGCAACATCGGGTGGAGCGAGATGATGATCCTGCTCGTCGCCGCCCTCGTGATCCTCGGCCCGGAGCGCCTGCCCGGCGCGGTCCGCTGGACCACGCGTTCCCTGCGCCAGGTGCGCGACTACGCCAGTGGCGCCACCACCCAGTTGAAGCAGGAGCTCGGGCCGGAGTTCGACGAGTTGCGCAAGCCGCTGGCCGAGCTGAACGAACTGCGCGGGATGAGCCCGCGGGCGGCGGTCACCAAGCATCTGCTGGGTGGTGACGATTCGGTGCTGCGCGATCTGGAGAGCGCGGTGCCCGACCCACAGCAACTGTTCGGCGCGAGTAGCGGGATGCCCGGCGCTTCGCCCTCGCTGTCGAAGCCGCTGGACCGCAACGAGCGTCCCCCGATCGACTTCGACGCCACGTAAAACGGGCAGAACACACCGCACGGTCGGCATTTGCCACGGGGTCGCAGAGCCTCCGCACATCCCCGGCTACCTCGAAATATTGTGATTGCCACCAGACGAACATGATTACCGTTGTGCTGCAATACAGTTCGATGTCAACCGATATAGACACGGAACGCTGTCGAGCTGTCTAGACTTCGCACATGTCGGCCGATGACGTGGCACGAGTCTTCGCGATCGAGGACAAGGTCGAGAGACTCAAAGCAGCCACCGACGGGGTGGCGGCTGCCCAGCAGACCATCAACGAACTCACCAGGATCAGGCGCGCCGTGATCCGCGAACTCCATGCCGAGGGCTGGACGTTCGCCCGGATCGGCGCCGCGGCTGGACTATCCCGTGCGCGCATCCACCAGGTGAGCACACAGGGACCGGTCCCCGAGGGCCTGTTCTTCGGGCACGGCTCGCTGACCGTGCTCGCTCCCGAGGTCCGCGCGGGCAGGCTACTCGGCGCACCCGACCCCGCGGCCGCCGCGCGCCTGGCCGAGCTGCTGCGCCAGCTCGGCTTCGTGGCGAACGTGGAGACCTTCCTGCCCGGCAGGCCGATCGACCTCAATCGCGACGGCCTGGTGATCCTCGGCGGCCCCGAGCTGTCCCCCAGCCTGCGTCAGCTGGTCGTCGCCGATCCACGGCTGCGCCGGACCGTCACCCGGGCGGGCGACACCCGCCGCGGCATCGAGGACCGGGCAGCGCGCCGCGTGTACCGCCCCGGCGGCACCGAACCGCACGACATCGCCTACCTGGCCCGGCTGCCCCGCCCCGACCGGCGCGGCAGCATCATGCTGATCGATGGCCTGCATCCGCCCGGCTCGCTGGGCGCGATCCGATTGCTGGCGACCCGGCTGGCCACCCTGCACGAGCGTGCGAGCACGCATTTGTTCTCGGTCCTCATCGCGGTCCGGTACGACCGCACCACCGGCGAGCCTGTCGACGCCGACCTACTCACCCCGGTTTATCGGCATGAAACCGACCCGAGGTTGGCTACGACCCGGGTTCGTCCATAGTTAGATCTAAACTCGCCATGCTTTGTGATCTCCATCACGCTACTGTTATGGTTCACAAACTGTCCGCGATGGTTAGATTGCTAGCGAGTAACCGAGTGTGAGTAGGTGAGCGTCACATGTTCTCGTCTCCCGAGGCCAGCGCATGCCGGGTTCTGCCCGTCCGCGCGGCAGGCACGCCGGATCCACGGCCCGTCCCCCCGTTCGATGCCGAGCCGGCTGCTGCCGAGGTCATCGTCGCCACCCATCGCGTCACCTACAGTGACCGGTTGAAGGTCTTCATCGGCCCCAACGAGGACGTGGACAGCTTTCTACGCCCGTTGCGCCGGATGGACGGTCATCAGCGCTTCGCGCTCGATCTGACCGCGCTCCCCGAGCCGATGCCCGCCACCGAGGTCACCGCGACGGTGAGCGCGGCGCGCGGCGATCTCGCCCTGCGGTGCACGGGTTCGGCCGACGCGATGACCCTGCAGCTACGCATGACGGTCGACCACGTCACCCGCCGCTACACCCTCGGCTTCCCCGGCACCAGGCTCGGCCTGCCCACCGTGTACGTGCCGCACGGTGACGACGACACCTACGTCTATCCCGAAGAGGTGTTCACCGCCGAGCGCGCCGCCGAGATCTTCCGCGGTTTCTTCCACGACGGGATCGTGCCGGGCTGGCTGCAGCACCGCGAGATCCTCGACTGATCCGCGCGCGGACGCCGCACCGTAGCTAGGCTGGTCACGACGGTCACGACCCGTGGACGGTGGCCGCGGGAAGGCCGGTGCGCGATGCGTGATCTGCTCGGGCAGGTGCTCGACCTGCTTCCCGACGAGCCGGTGGCGCTGGCCAGAATCGTCGACCGCACCGGTGCGGGCCCCCGGGATACCGGCGCGGCGATGGCGATCACCACGGACGGGCGAGTCATCGGTTCGCTGTCCGGCGGCTGCGTCGAATCGGCGGTCGTCACCACGGCGGGCCAAGTCCTGCTCGACGGCCACGCGAGCACCGAACGCTTCGCCGCCGACGAAGAATTCACCGTCGGCCTCCCCTGCGGCGGCGAGATCGAAGTCTTCGTCGAACGCCTCGACCACACCGACCTCCCCCTGCTGCGCGACCTGCACACCGCCCTCACCGCGCACCAGCCCGTCGCCTACGCCACCACGCTCGAATCAACCCCCGATCGAAAACTCCTGCACCCCGGTGGGATCGAATCATGGCGCGACCTCGACCAGGATGCCGCCGCACTCCTCACCGCAGGCCACAGCGGCCTCATCGGCGCCCAGGACTGCACCCCCGCCGCCGCGACCCGCCCGCGCACCTTCGTCCAGGTCTTCCGCGCCCCCGCCCGCATGATCCTGGCAGGCGCCGACGACTACACCCGCGCCCTCACGGTGGCAGCCACCCAACTCGGCTACCACGTCACCGTCGTCGACGCCCGCGAAACCTTCACCACCCCGGCCCGTTTCCCCGCCGCCGACGAGGTAGTCGTCGACTGGCCCCACCGCTACCTCACCGCGGAGAACGAAGCAGGCCGCATCGACACCCGCACCGTCATCTGCGTCCTCACCCACGACCCCAAATTCGACATCCCGACGCTGACAACGGCCCTCGACCTCCCCGCCATCGCCTTCCTGGGCGCCCTCGGCTCCCGCCGATCCCACGCCGACCGCACCCAGCGCCTGCGCGAACTCGGCCTGACCGACACCGAAATCTCCCGCATCCGAAGCCCCCTCGGCCTCGACCTCGCCGCCCACACCCCCGAAGAGACCGCGATCTCCATCCTCGCGCAAATCCTCGCCGACCGAACCGGCGCCACCGCACTGCCGCTGACCGCGCTCGACGGCCCGATCCACCACCGCTCCTAGCTCGAACCGCCGGGATCTCTGTACACATCGACCGCACTTCGATACAGTTTGTTTCATAGTTATGAAACATTTTGTCTCGCAAGAAGGTTCCATGCGCCCACCCGATCCCCGAACCGTGCGTAGTCGCGATGCCGCGCTCGCCTCGGCCAGGGAGTTGTTGGTAGAGCAGGGTCTGGCCGGTCTGACGCACGGCGCTGTCGCGATGCGCAGCGGGATCAGCCGGGCCACGCTGTATCGCCTCTGGCCGGAACCGGCCGATCTGGTGCGCGCCACCATCACCTGGCACATCGCCCTCGCGCAGTCACCGCCGACCGGTGATCTGCGCGCCGATCTCCTGACAGAACTGACGGGCACCCGCGCGATGCTCCACCAGCCGGCCAGCGAGCAGGCGATGCGCGTGCTGATCGAACGAGCCGCTGTCGACCCGAAATTCGCGGAGGTCAAGGAGGCGCTGTACCGCTCGGGAACCCGGGTGGTGCGCTCGATCCTGGCCGATGCCGTCACCCGCGGCGACCTGTCCGCCGATCTCGATGTCGACCTGGCCGTCGATCAGCTGCACGGCCCCCTGTTCTTTCGCCGGCTCGTCGCCCACCGCACCTTCGACCTCGACTACGTGCACGCGGTCGTCGACGACTTCCTGCGCTGCCACCCCACGAAAACCCCATACCAGCAAGGACCTTCGTGACATGACCGCACGCCTGCTCGCCATCCTGGTCGCCGTCGTCACCGTCTTCGGCGCACTACTGGCCGATTTCGTCATTCCGGGCGGCGCCGACCAGCACCTGCGCAACGACGCCTGGCCGCCACACGCGAAATTCCACGACGCCCAATACATCGTCATGTCCATCCTGCTCGGCGCCCTGGCCCTGCTCCTGCTGGTGCGCCCCGGCGGCGCCACCCCGTCCCGGATCCGAACCTCCTGCGCCATCCTCGCCACCCCGTGGCTTGGCCTGCTTGCCGCCTTCGCGTTCCCCGGCACCGCCATCCAGGACCCCGAATTCGACAACCCCTCCCTCCTCGGCCTCCACCCCCAGGTCCTCTTGGCCGCGATCCTCCTGGCCGTCCTGGCCACCGCCGCATCACTCGTCGCCCGCGAGAACCGCGTCAATTCCGTGGACCGACGCACAGGGTGAATCCGTGCTCGGTGTGGGTGAACAGGGTTGTCGGGATTCCCGCGCAGTCCTGCGGTCCGGTCGGCTTGTCCGGGGAACCGACCACCTTTCGCAATACCCGCCCCATTGCCGCGGAGTCGGCGCACGCGACCTTCTGCAGGCGGACCTCGTTGCCGAACCAGCCGACCTGCACTCGGCCTACGCATTGCCCGGATGTCACCCGTTGCATCGATTCGTCGATGGCGATCTGGTCGCGGAGGTAGAAGAGGGCGACCACGCCGAACGCGACGACGAAAGGCAGGGCGAAGCCGAGGGCGCCCGGGCGGCGGAACAGGGGCTTGCCCGGGTCCATCGGGGTGTGGCCCCAGTAGGTTTCAGGGGCGGGCAGTGCGGCGATGCGGCGGCGGTTCATCGCGTTGACGACGAATCCGGCCAGGTTGTAGAACAGCGATTGGATACCCCACCATCCGAACCAGGCGCTACCGATCGTGATACTGCGATACGTCGCCAAGCCGCAATCGCGGCAGAACGGGCCCACCTCGGTGGTTTCCACCCGAAACAGCAGCAGACCCCAATGGCCCGCGAGGTCTACATCGATCGCGGGTGACGCACCGCAGTGCCTGCACCGGACACCGTCGTACTGAAATCCGTCCGACACCGATCTTCTTCTCCCGCAGTCTCATTCGCCAGAACCGGCAAACAGTACGGATCGGCGAAGGCGCCCGCAACCTGGGCAGCAGAAGGGCGCCTCGTCGAGGTGACGAGGCGCCCGGTGCGGTGGATTACGCCGCGACTTGTTCCGGGCGAAGGGTTTTCATCGGGGGGCGATCTTCGAGGGAGACCTCGGTGGAGTGGGCGATGAATTCGCCGCCGATCAGGGGGAATTGGGTGAGGGCGGCGCCGGAGTCGGTGACGCCGCTGCGGCCGAGGGCGGTGCCGAGGATCTGGCGGCTCATGACGCCGAGGTCGGCGAGTGGGCGGTTGCGGTGAGTGCGCACGCCGAGGTTGACCTGGGTGATGGCATCCATGCCCAGCTGGTCGTAGGTGTCGAGGAGCAGGCCGATCTCGACGCCGTAGCCGGGGGCGAAGGGGACGGCGGTGAGGAGTTCGCGGGTGCCCGCGTATTCGCCGCCGAGGGGCTGCAGGACCTGGGAGAGTTCGGGGCGAAGGGCCGCGAGGAGGGGACGGGCGACGAGTTCGGTGACGCGGCCGCCGCCGTTGGCGTCGACGGACTCGCCCTGGCGCAGCGGGCGGCGATAGTAGGCCTTGGACAGGTGGGTGCCAGGCGTGGTCAGCAGGGGGCCGAGCAGATTGGGCACGAAGGCCGGGTCGGGGTCGATCAGGTCGGAGTCGACGAAGGCGATGAGATCGCCCGTCGTGCAGGCCAGCGAGCGCCACAGCGCCTCACCCTTGCCGGGGACCGGCTCGAGTTCGGGAACCGCTTCCTCGCGGGAGAACACCTCGGCGCCCGCCGCGCGGGCACGGGCGGCGGTGGCGTCGGTGGAGCCGGAGTCGAGCACGATCAGTTCGTCGACGAGCGTGCCGAGCAGCGGCCGGATACTGGCCACCACCTCGGCGACGGTGTCTTCCTCGTTCAGCGCGGGCAGCACCACCGAGACGGTGCGGCCTGCCTTGGCGGCGACGAGCTCGCCGACCGTCCAATCAGGGGTGTCCCAGGTGTGGGTGATGGCCCAGGCGGGCTCGCGGTGTTGGATTTTCATGCCAGACCTCGCAGAGTTCGTGCGGGGGGCCGGATGCCCTGGATCGCGGCGATCATGTCCACGACTCGCCTGGTTTCGGCGACTTCGTGAACCCGGAAGATTCGAGCGCCCGCGGCGGCCGACCATGCGGTCGCCGCCAATGTGCCCTCGACCCTCTCGGTCAGACCGACACCTAAAGTCTCCCCGATAAAATCCTTGTTGCTCAGTGCCATCAAGACTGGCCATCCGGTATTTACAAGACCGTCGATTCCGCGCAACAACTCGAGCCCGTGATAGGTGTTTTTCCCGAAATCATGGGTGGGATCGATCACGATGCCGTCCCGGCGCACACCAGCGGCCGCCGCGTTTTCCGCCGCGGCGACAACGGTCGCCGTCACCTCGGCCACCACATCGGCATAGCGGACCCGATGCGGGCGCGTACGCGGCACCGCGCCGCCGGTGTGGCTGCAGACGATGCCCGCGCCCGTCTCGGCGGCCACGTGCACCAGATCGGGGTCGGCGCCGGCCCAGGTGTCGTTGACGAGGTCGGCGCCGACACCGACAGCCGCCCGCGCGACATCGCTGCGCCAGGTATCCACACTGATCAACAGGTCGGGATACTTCGCCCGGATCGCCGCGACGAACGGGACCACCCGCCGCGTTTCCTCGACGGCGTCGACCGTGACGCCGGGGCCCGCTTTCACGCCACCGATATCGACCAGATCGGCGCCTTCGTCGACCGCGCGCGCCACCCGTTCCATGGCGGCCTCGTCGCTGAACGTCGCGCCCCGGTCGTAGAAGGAGTCGGGGGTGCGATTCACGATCGCCATGACCAGGGCACGATCCGTCGCCACCGGCCGCCCACAGAGCCGCCTCCCCGCGACTTTTGCCGACAACTCAGCGCCGCTACTGCTGGTGCTCCGGGCAGGCGGTTGTACGTGTGGTCGCGGTTCGGGCGTGCCCGACGAGTTACCCATGTTCATGCGAAATCAGACGTTACCTTGCTGTCGCGGGGCGTTCCGGGCTACCGCGGCGCTTGACCGGCCGCGACGTCGGCCGCGTACCCGTCGTAGGCAGGCACATACCCGGTAGCCGGACCCGACAGCACGTACAGCTGACTGTCCCCGTCCACGGCATAGCCCTGCTTACGCAACTCCACCTTGCGGCTCTTGAACGTCGAGGTCTGCTCCAGCTCCGCCACCACCCGCACGAACAGCGGGATCGCGTACATCGGCAGTCGCTGGTAGACCGTCGCCGCCAGCGCCTTTCCGTCGAACTCCGCACCGGGATGCAGGGTGACCGCGGCCATGCCCGCCTTGCCGTCGGTGCCGGGGATGTCGACGCCATAGACGACGGCCTGGGCGATGCTCTCGTCGTGGTCGAAGGCGCCCTCGACCTCCGTGGTCGCCACGTTCTCGCCCTTCCAGCGGAAGGTGTCACCGAGCCGGTCGACGAAGGCGATGTGCCAGAAGTGCTGATCGCGGACGAGGTCGCCGGTGTCGAACCAGCAATCGCCCTTCTTGAAGCCGTCGCGGACCAGCTTGGATTCGGAGGCCCGCTTGTCGGTGTAGCCGTCGAAGGGCTGGCGGTCGTTCACCTTCGCCAGCAGCAGACCGACCCCGCCCGAGCGCACGCGGCGCAGTTTCCCGTCGCTGCCGCGGCGAGCCCTGCCGGTCTCGTCGTCGTATTCCACGACCGCGTACGGCAGCGGGCACAGTCCCGCGGTCCGGTCGAGGCCGAAGGCGTTGACGAACGCCAGCGGCGCCTCGCTCGACCCGTAGAACTCGACCACCCGGCCGATCCCGAACCGCCTGCGGAACTCGTCCCACAGTTCCGGCCGCAGACCGTTGCCGACGGCGAGGCGCACCCGGTTGTTCTTCTCGGCGGGCCGCACCGGCTGGTTGAGCAGGTACCGGCACAGTTCGCCGATGTAGATGAACGCGGTCGCGCGCTCGCGGGCGATCTCGTCCCAGAATCCCGACGCCGAGAACTTGCGGCTGAGCACGTAGGTCGCCTCGCCCGCCAGCACCGCCGACAGCGCGACCGTGAGCGCGTTGTTGTGGTACAGCGGCAGGCAGCAGTACAGACCGTCGTCCGCGCGCAGCCGCACGCCGAGCCCGCCGAGCCCGGCCATGCTCTTGGTCCAGCGGTAGTGGGTCATCACGCTGGCCTTGGGCAGGCCGGTGGTGCCGGAGGTGAAGATCAGGAACGCCCGCTCGCCCGCGGTGACCTCGGTACACACCGCCGGGTCGGCATCGGGTGCGGTGCGGGCGGATTCGGCCAGTTCCTCGGCGGCGAGCACGTTCGCGGCTGGCTCCGGCAGCGAGTCCAGCGCCTCGGCGCATTCCTCGCCGACCACGGTGAGCACGCCGTCGAGCAGGCCGATGCTGTGCGCGAGCACCTGGTCACGCTGGTTGTAGTTGAGCAGGCCGGCGCTGCCGCCGAGCTTGAGCACGGCGAGCACCGTGAACAGGGTCTCCGGCCGGTTGGTCATCAGCACGCCGACCACGTCACCGCGCCGCACACCGCGCGCGGAAAGCACTGCCGCGTACCGGTTCACCTCGCTGTTGGCGGCGCGATAGGTGTAGGAGCGGCCCTCGAAACGCAGGAACACGCGGTCGGGCCTGCGGTGGGCGACCCGCTGGAAATACAGGCCGATGGAGGCTTTGGCCTTGGGCCCCACCAGCATTCCGCGCGCGTTGCGCAGCATGCCCGGCGCGTCGAGCGCCATCCCGGGCAGCGCCTTGGCCAGGTCGAATACGGTCACGGTCGAGCGGGCGTCGTTGCTCACGTCGAATCTCTCCTAGCCGGCCACAGCCGGTTTCAGCGCAGCGAATGCGGCGGGCAGGTCGGCGGCCACGGTGAGGCGGTCGCGCGCCAGTGATGTCACCATTCTGCGTTCGTACAGTTCATCGATCCAGCGGAACAGCCCGCTGTAGAAGCCGTTCGCGTCCAGCACGACAACGGGTTTGGCATGCTCGCCGAGGTAGCCGCCGGTCCACGTCTCGAAGAACTCCTCGAGCGTGCCGATCCCACCCGGCAGCGTGAGAAACGCGTCGGATCGGGCCTCCATCAGCTGTTTACGCTGACGCATGGTGTCGGTGACGAGCAGTTCGCCCGCGTCGACATCGGCGACTTCGGAGTGCACCAGATGTTTCGGGATCACCCCGACGGTGTGCGCACCACCGGCGCGCGCCGCGGTGGCGACCGCGCCCATCATCGACACGTGACCGCCGCCGGAGACCAGTTGCCAACCGCGCCGGGCGATCTCGGTGCCGACGCGCGCGGCCAGGCTGATCAGATCGGGATCGGTGGTGCTGGCCGAGCAGTACACGCAGACGGAGTAGGGCGCGCTCACCACTTGTCCTCGGTGCCGAGACGCTCGATGTTCGCGTGGTTGCCGGTCTCGCCCTGGATGATGCGCACGACCTCGTCGACGCTGTCGGTGAGCTGGATCAGGTCCAGGTCTTCGGGGGAGATCTTCCCCGAGCCGGCCAGCGAATCGCGCAGCCAGTCGACCAGGCCCGACCAGTAGGCGGTGCCGAACAGGATGATCGGGAACCGGGTGATCTTGCGGGTCTGCACCAGGGTCAGCGCCTCGAACAGTTCGTCGAGGGTGCCGAAGCCGCCGGGCAGGCAGACGAAGGCCTGCGAGTACTTCACGAACATCGTCTTGCGCACGAAGAAGTACCGGAAGTTGATGCCCAGATCGACCCAGTCGTTGAGACCCTGCTCGAACGGCAACTCGATACCGAGCCCGATCGAGTAGCCGCCCGCCTCCGACGACCCGCGGTTGGCGGCTTCCATCGCACCCGGTCCGCCACCGGTGATCACCGCGAAACCGGCCTTGGTGAGCGCGGCGCCGATGGCCCTGCCCGCCGCGTACTCGGGATCGGTGCTCGGCGTGCGCGCCGAACCGAACACGGTGACCGCGGGCGGAACCTCGGCGAGCGCGCCGAAGCCCTCGACGAATTCGGCCTGGATCCGCAGCACCCGCCACGGATCGGTGTGTACCCAGTCGCTGTCCTGCCGGGTGTCGAGCAGGTTCCGGTCCGCGGTCCGCACGCCGGGTTTGCGGTCCCGCCGGAACATCACCGGCCCACGGAACTTCGCCGTGGGTTTGACCTTCCCGGCCTGGTCAGCGGAATCGGTAGACATACCCCCACGCTACTGGGTCCGCGTCGACGGCAGTCGTCAGTGGGCTGACAGGTAGGTGCGCAGCATCGCGGTGACAGCGGTGATCTGGCTCAGCGGGACGTGTTCGTCGCGCTTGTGGGCCAGATTGGGGTCGCCGGGGCCGAAGTTGACGGCCGGGATGCCGCGGGCGGCGAAGCGCGAGACATCGGTCCAGCCGTACTTGGCGCGGACGCCGCCGCCACCGTGGGCATTGACCGAGTCGATGAGGGTGCGCGCGGCGGGCGCGGTGAGGCCGGGCAGCGCGCCGGGCGAGGAGTCGGTGACCACGAAGTCGATATCGAGTCCGTCGAACACCTCGCGCACATGGGCGATGGCCTGCTCGACCGTGCGATCGGGGGCGAAGCGGAAGTTCACGTCCACCTCGGCGGCATCGGGCACCACATTGCCCGCGACCCCGCCGGAGACACGCACGGCCGACAGGCCCTCGCGGTACACACAGCCGTCGATGTCGACCTCGCGCGCCTCGTAGGCCGACAACCGGGCCAGCACCGGCGCGAGCCCGTGGATCGCGTTGACGCCGAGCCAGGCCCTTGCCGAATGCGCGCGCACGCCCGAGGTGCTCAGCCGCACCCGCAGCGTGCCCTGGCAACCGGCCTCGATCCAGCCGCCGGAGGGTTCGCCGAGGATCGCCAGGTCACCGTCGAGCCATTCCGGCAATTCCCGTTCGATACGGCCGAGCCCGTTGTGTTCGGCGGCGATCTCCTCGGCGTCGTAGAAGATCAGCGTCAGGTCGTGCGCCGGCTCGGCGATGGTGGCCGCGAGGTGCAGGAACACCGCGTCGCCGGACTTCATGTCGACGGTGCCGCAACCGAACAGCACCGGCTCCCCGGCCACCGTGTCCGGGCGGCTCGGGACGTTGTCGGCGATCGGCACGGTGTCCAGATGTCCGGCCAGAATCACCCGCGTCGGCAGCCCGCGGTGGGTCCGCGCCAGCACCACGTTGCCGTGCCGCAGCACCTCGAACCCGGTGGTCTGCTCCCGTAATGCCTGCTCGACCAGATCCGCGATCTTGGCCTCGTCCAGCGACACGCTGGGGACGTCGACCAGGGCGGCCGTCAACTGAATGGGGTCGGCATGCAAATCGAAAGTCACCTCTCGACAGTAGTACGGACACCGACCGGCTGAGCGAACCAAGGGCAAATATTACAATTGTTTGACGATGAACCCCCTTGCACGGCAATGGAATTCCGCCGCGCTAGCGTTCTCGCGCTGCCTTTATCCGGGCGGCTGGAAACGGAGGGATTCACACGAAATGAAGTTCGGAAAGATCACTACCGCTGCATTCCTGGCGATCACCGCGATGGGGATTACCGCGGCCACCGCCAATGGTCAGCCCGCCGTGGCGACCGAGCAGCCTGCCGTAGTGGCTTCGGGGGGCGCGACTTCTGGGGTTACCCACGGCATCAACTACACCACCGCGGTGTCGCCCGCCGACAAGACCATCACCTGGGCGGTCGACAGCGGCCGGTTCGTGCTCGCCGCCGACGGCTCCGCGGTGCAGCTGCGCACCGAGGACGGCGTGACCGTCGACCAGGCGCCGCTGCGCTCCGAGGTCGCCGGGCTGCCGATCGCGGTCACGCCGCAGATCAGCGAGGACGGCCGCACCGTCAAGCTGGCCGCGTCGATGACGCAGGAGGACACCGCGAAGCTGGGCAACGTCGCGGGTCTGAAGGACATCAGTTCCTACGACCGGCTGATGGAGCAGGTCAACAAGAACCTGCCCGGCATCGTCATCGGCGGCATCATCGGCGCGTTCGTCCCGTTCCTGTGGCTGATCAGCATCCCGGCCGGGATGCTGATCGGCGGTTACGTGATGGGTGGCCAGGAATTCCTGGACTCCGTCATCGCGTTCGCCACCGGCCAGCCCTGATCCGAGGCGAGAACACCACGCG
>NZ_JBSGVQ010000036.1:0-85962 GCF_053608525.1 Nocardia sp. NPDC055029 | reverse complement strand
CGTTCCGCACAGGGACGATGGCGAGCGGCGGCCGTGTACCGGAAAGATTCTCCAGCTGAATGAGGCTGGTGGTCACCTCAGCGGCGGAAACCGCCGCCGCCACCACCGCCGAAGCCACCACCACCGAAGCCGCCACCGCCGACGCCGCCACCACCGCCGACGCCACCACCACCACCGACGCCACCACCGCCGACGCCACCACCACCGACGCCACCGCCGCCGACCTTTGAGCCACCGGACGACGCGCCACCGGAAGAGGCGCCACCCGACGATGCCCCGCCGGGGGATGCTTTTCCGCTGGAGTCGCCACTGGATGTACCACCGCCGGACGCACCGCCACTGGAAGCGCCACCGCCCGAAGCACCGCCGCCTGAGGCGCCACCACCGGAAGCGCCACCACCGGAAGCGCCACCACCGGAAGCGCCACCGCCCGAAGCACCACCGCCCGAGTCACTTCCGCCGGAAGCACTGCCACCGGAATGACCACCACCCGAGGCTCCGCCGCCAGATGCGCCACCACCCGAGGTACCACCACCAGATGCGCCACCGCCTGACGCGCCACCACCGGAATCTTCACCGCCTGACGCACCACCGCCGGAAGCACCGCTGTCCGATCCGTCGCTGGATTCACCACCGCTGGTCTCACCGCCCGACGCGCCGCCGGAGGTGTCGCCCGTGGTGCCGCCGGACGCACCGCCTGCTGAGCTCTCGGTGCCACCCGTTGTGCCACCGCTGGGGGCGCCGCCGTCGGTCGAGCCGGTGCCGGCTGTTTCGCCGGGCGAGGTACCCCCGGGGGTCGTGCCGCTGGTTTCGGTGCCGCCGGTCGTGCCGGACGGGGCTGTGCCCGTGCCGCTTCCGCCGGCGGATCCCGAGGTGTCGGTGGAGGGCGATGTCGTGCCGCCCGTTGGCGAGGTGGGGGCGGGCGCCGTGCCGGGAGTCGTGGCACCGGGTTCGGTGGGTGTATACGGCGTGGGGATCGAAGGGGTGCCCGAGCCGGGGCCGGTGACCGGTCCCGGGTGCCCGGGAGTGCCCGGGTTGGTCGGGGCGTTCTGGGAGGGCGTCCCGAGGTAGAAGGGCAGGGGGTTGATGAAGCGGGCCGGGTCGCCGTAGGTGGTCCTGGCCAGCGGTGAACGACAGTCGTCGCTGTGGCTGGGGCCGCCGCGCTCGCCGCCGGTGCGGGTCGTGTCGCGGCCGGCGTTCGCGGGGGCGACGATCATTTCGTAGGCCGTCTGCGCGGCGACGGCGGCTGCGGCTGCGACGCGGACCCGGCCGGTGAGTGGGTCGACGGCACCGAGCAGACCGGAGTTCTGGGCGGCGACGAGGTCGGCGCTCATGTCGTAGAGCAGTGCTTCGGCGGGGGCGCCGAGGGCGGGGAAACGGTCGAGGACCGGGGTCAGGCCGGGGTCGAAGGGGCTGCCGAACACCGTCATCGCCGACATGGCGAGCGCGGAGACGACTGCCGCGCTGGAGAACACGGCGACATGCGGCGCCGCGGAGCCGCCCTGCTGCACGGGGGCGAATGTGCGGGCCGCCAAGGCTGCCGCGCCGGAGGCGATCACCTGGCCGGGGTCGGCGACGGTGACCAGCGGGACGCCGAGTTCGGCCAGCGTGCGCGCGACCTCGGGCGGACGCGAAGCCCCGCCGACTACCAGGATGCGCGAGAGATCGGCCAGGCGCAGGCCCGCGCCGGCCACGCTCTTGCTGACCAGCGGGAAGGTGTCGCGGATGTGCTCGGAGCGCAGCGCGTCGATGTTCACCATCGAGGTGAGCGTCTGCGTGGCGCGGCTCGACCGGGGCGAACCGGCGTAGCGGGCGACCATCTCACCCAGCGGCTTGCCACCGAAATCGGTGGAGCGCATCGGAGTTCCGACCATCGGATGATGCGGCCAGTCCGGCCCGACGCGCAGAACGGTGAGGTCGAGACTGTTCGCACCCAGGTCGTAGACGAGGACGAAACCCGGAGCCAACGGCCCCTGATCGACCTCGAGCCACTCCGCGGCCGCGACCGGTTCCGGCACGAGCAGCACCTGTCCGGCGCCTGCCAGGTGCAGCGCCTGCCCGAGCAGCCCGACCTGTTTGTCGGAATACACTGCCGGATACGTCAATACGGCGCCGGCGGCCGGTTCGGCCAGCTCGATCAGCCCCGTGACGACCGCGGCGATCAGGTTGGTCGCCGAGTAGAACCGGCCACCGATCACCATCGGCTCCGGCTCGCGGCCCAGGTCCGCGAAATCCGTCACCGCCGAGGCGAATTCGTTGATCGCTCCGATGCGGGGCCGACCCGCTTCGTCGAAGGTGAGTGCGGTACGCCGTGCGCGCACCGCCGGTTTGGCCGGATCATCGGCTACTACCGCCGTAATCGCATTGACCGTACCGATGCTTAAGCCCAGACCTCTGGTCATGTATTTGCTATCCCGTCAACGCACCGTGACCACGTCCAGCACGCGAGCGCACCATGTGGCCGCGGTCGTCTTCCAAACAGCTCGCACAGATTAACCGGCACAAAGCCGAATTGCTGCCTGATTGATACAAAAGACGTGACCTTTGGCCCTTGTTGGGAGATTTTCGCAGGTTACTAGGTATACGGACAAGCGTCCAGTCCCCTGAACGCTTCCGAAGCGACTGACAGACTCCGAGAGCCAGCTACTCGCGAGTAATCGACTTGAGCCCCTAGTGAATACATTCTCTCGGTCTGTTATGGCCACCGATTAATGCACTTACCGACTGGTAATCAATTCAATTACTGCCTAGCGGATTTCGAATATCGCCGCATTGCAGTGCCGCATATCGAAGTACGCGCCGAAGCCTATGACGCGTCAACGTCACGGCCGATACCCGCCAGCACAGCCCTGCTCGCCGCGGTTGACTCGAAACGCGGAGAGACGCCGAGTCGAACTCCGAATAGCAAGGGAGAGAAGGGAATAACTATGTCCACTCGTTTTGCCGACCAGGTCGTCCTCGTCACCGGCGCCGGTTCCGGCATCGGCAAGGCGGTCGCGCAGCGGGTCGCGTCCGAGGGCGCCGCCGTGGTCCTCGGGTCCCGCGGCAAGGATCAGGGCGAGCAGGTCGCCGAGGAGATCCGCGCGGCGGGCGGACGCGCGCTGTTCGTTCCCACCGACGTCACGGTCGACGCCGATGTCGAACGCCTCACCCAGGCCGCGCTCACCGAGTACGGCAGGCTCGACGCGGCGTTCAACAACGCGGGCGCGGTCACCGCGTTCGGTTCGGTCGCCGAGATCGACGACGCGGCGTGGCGCGCCGAGCTCGACCTGAACCTGACCGGGGTGTTCCACGGGCTGCGGCACCAGGTGCCCGCGATCATCGGCTCCGGCGGCGGCACGATCCTGAACAACGCGTCCAACCTCGGTGTCGTCGGCATGGCGTCGGTGGCGCCGTATGTGGCGGCCAAGCACGGCGTCGTCGGGCTCACCAGGTCGGTGGCGCTGGAGACGGCGGCGGCGGGCCTGCGGGTCAACGCGCTCGTCTCCGGCGCGGTCGACACTCCGGCGTTCCGCGCGTCGATGGGGGCCACCCCGGAGGGCGAGGCGGCGATCGCGGCGCTGCACCCGATCGGGCGGATAGCCAAGCCTGAGGAGATCGCGGCACTGTGCGCGTTCCTGCTCAGCGACGAGGCGTCCTTCGTCACCGGAGCCGCGGTCACGGTGGACGGCGGCTTCACCGCGCAGTGAACGCCGAAGGCCCGCTACGTCGCATGCGGACGACGTAGCGGGCCTTCGGTTTCGCGCGAATCAGCCGCGAGCGAGCAGCCGCCGGAGCGGGCGCTCGTGCGACGCCGCGGCACCGCCTGCGCGCGCCTGGGGTCGGCGGGCGCGCACCAGACGATCGAACTCCCGTGCGTCACGGGCGGGCTCGCGCAGCTTGCCGGTGTTGAAATCCTCGGCGAGTTGCTGCACGGTCTCCTGCGCGCAGGACTTGTTGGTCCCGATGAAGCCGGTCGGGCCGCGCTTGATCCAGCCGGTCACATACGTGCCGGTGACGACCGCGCCACCCGCGGCGGTGAGCACCCGACCCTGCTCGTTCGGGATGACGCCACGCGCGTCGTCGAACGGCAGATCCTTGGTCGGCACCCCGCGGTAGCCGACCGAGGTGAGCACGACGCCCGCCTCGAGCAGATCGGTGTCGCCGGTCGGCACCGCACTGGTGCGGCCATCGGCGTCGGTGACCAGCTCGTTGCGCTCGACCCGCACACCCGTCACCGTGTCGGTGCCGAGGATCTCTACCGGCGAGGACAGGTAGCGGAACACGATGCGCCTGCGCTCGCCGAACGGGCGATTCGCGACGCTGTGCAGCAGGCGCAGCTTCTGCTCGATCTTGTACGGCAGCTCGGGGGTGACCTCGGGCAGCTCGCCCTCGATCGCGATGTCGATGTCGGCGGCCAGCAGGCCGACGAACTCGGGCACCGTGAAGGCCGACTCGGCGGGGCCGCGACGACCCAGGATCACGACCTCTTCGATCTTGCTCTCCCGCAACGCCTTCAGCGCGTAGGGCGCGATGTCGGTGCCTGCCAGCGTGGCCGGATCGACGGTCAGGATGCGGGCGACATCGAGGGCGACGTTGCCGTTGCCGACGATCACCACGCGCTTCTGGTTCAGATCGAACTGGTCGTCGACGTGCTCGGGATGGCCGTTGTACCAGGCGACGAAGTCGGTGGCCGACACATTGCCGGACAGACCCTCACCCGGGATGCCCAGCTTCCGATCCGAGGACGCGCCGACGGCGTAGATCACGCCGTGGAAGTGCTCGAGCAGATCGGCGTGGCTGATGTGCTTGCCGATCTCCACGTCGAGGTAGGTACCGAAGTCCTCCTGCTTCGACATCACGTCGAACAGGTCGGCGACCTGGCGGGTGCGCTTGTGGTCGGGCGCGACACCGAGCCGGGCCAGACCGTAGGCCTGCGGCAGCCGGTCGAACATGGTGACCGCGACGCCGGGCTGGGTCAGCAGCTCGTCGGCGGCGTACATCGCCGACGGGCCGGAGCCGACGATGGCCACGCGCAGCGGCGAACGCTGGGTGTCGATCGCGGGCGGCATCACGGGCCTGGCCAGAGTCGGCCGGTCGCGCTGGATGCGGTAGAAATCGGCGTTGATCTCGATGAAGGGCTTCTGCTCTTCGGTGAGCTTCTTCGACGAGGTGATGGCGTCGACGGGGCACGCGGTGGCGCAGGCGCCACAGTCCACGCACGCCGCCGGATCGACGTAGAGCATCTCCGCGGTGCGGAAGTCCGGTTCATCCGGGGTGGGATGAATGCAGTTGACCGGGCATGCGTAGACGCACGAGGCGTCGCTACAGCACGACTGGGTGACGACGTAGGGCATGGTCGCTACCGCGTCTCAGGCCGCGTGCTTCGCGGATCGCTTGGGCTCCGAGCGGTACCGGCTCGACGGGCCGTCGATACCGAGCAGCTTCCACACCTTCTTGGCGACCGGGTTCATCAGGCCGATCTCCTCGGCGAGCGCACGCACGTCGATGAAGTAGTCGGCGAAGACCTGCTTGGCCTCCTTGGAACCGTAGAACAGCTCCTTGCGGACATCGGCCGGCATGTCGAACTGCTTGAAGAAGGTCTTCGGCGGCGTCGCGATGGCACGGCCGAGCACGAACATGATGATCGGCATGGCCACCGAGAGCACGAACCTGTTGAACGCGGGCTGAGCCGGAACGTTCTTCTTCAGGAACTCGTGGGCGAAGGAGATGTGGCGAGCTTCCTCGGCCACGTGGATCGCCATCACGCCGCGCATGATCGGGTGGATGTCGTCACCCGAGCGCAGGATGTCCTTCTGGATGTGGTCGATCGGCTCTTCGCCGGCGAGCACGGCCATGAAGAAGAAGTTCGGGAGCAGCGCGCCTGCCGGCGCGGCCAGGTGGCGCAGCTGACGCACGAGCGGGTTCATGCCCGGCACGTCGGCGACGCGGTTGACCATCTCCTGGAACATCAGAGTGTGGTTGTGCTCTTCGATCATCTCGTGCGAGCAGTACCGGAACTCCGGGTCATTGTTCTTCAGGTTGAAGATGTGCTGCATCATGCCGATGATCAGGATGGCCTCGAACTGCAGGCCGACCTTGGCGACATTGGCCTGGCGGACCTTGCCGATCTCGATCTTCTTATCCAGTGGCAGCGCCTGGTACCAGGCGTGGCGGCCGATCGGGTCGGCCGAGGTGACCAGGACCCAGCGCTCGGGCTTGTAGTCCGGGTCGAACTCGGGGTTGTCCCAGTCGATGTCCTCGAACGGGTCGAAGTGGCGGTTGACCGACGCCTCCGACAGCATCAGCAACTTCTCGGCGTACGCCTGAGCCTCCGCGACTACGGGATCGACGTCAGGGGTGGTGGGCGCAGACATCGTCGTCACTGCCTCTCCTCAAGGGACGTTTACTGTTTCCAATAGTTACACCTACGAGGAGTCACGTCAACTCTGCCACCTTCCCGATTTTCCCAGGCCCGGCGTGTCGAAATGCCTGGAGGAAAAGCTACTCACCAGTAAAAATGGTTCTACCTGTGACACTGCGTCATGCACAGTTGTAGGAAGCCGCCGGGCGGGCACGGGAAATTGGTTCGCGCCGAGCGCGCCGTTTCGCCGTATGTACCGCCGGTACCGGCTACCCTGCGCGGACGCGGCGCGGAGGGACAGCACTGTGGGCGCCAGCGAACGGCTCGACAACTCATGCGGCGGCGCGGGCGGGATGTTCGCGTCGGCCGTCGCCACCGCCGCCGATGCCGGTGTCGCTGATGAATCCGCCGGTCACCGCCAGTCCCCGGGCCGCGGCCGTGCCGTCGAGCTCGGCCCCCAGGTTCCCGAGCACAATCGACGAAGCCCGCGTGCTCCCCGCATGCTCGGCCCCGCCCGGTTCGGTGCGGCCGCGACCGCACCGAACCCATATCGTTCCACCGGGTGACCCCGGGCAACAGGGGCGCGGGATCTCAGCTCTGCGGCAGATCCGGGATCCGGGTGGCCCTGGCGTAGACCGTCTCGCCCTCGCTCAGATGCAGGGCCGCGGCGTCACCGCGGGTGACCTGCGCGGCGAACTGATCGCCGGTCGCGGCATTGCGCAGTTCGAGGCGCACCTCGAAACCGAGCCGGACGATGCGTTCGACCGTGGCCCTGGTGACGCCCGCGGACTCCGCGGTGCCCTCGTGTTCGGCCATCGCCATGCTCGGATCCCGGCCGACGCGGATGTCGTGCGGGCGCACGAGATGACCGTTGAGCCGGGCCACCGCACCGAGGAACGACATGACGAACTCGTTGGCGGGCCGGTCGTAGACGTCCTCGGGCGAACCGACCTGTTCGATGCGGCCCTTGTTCATCACCGCGATCCGGTCGGCGACATCGAGCGCCTCCTCCTGGTCGTGGGTGACCAGCACGGTCGTCACGTGGACCTCGTCGTGCAGCCTGCGCAGCCATTTCCGCAGGTCCGTGCGGACCTTGGCGTCGAGGGCGCCGAACGGCTCGTCGAGCAGCAGCACCTGCGGGTCGACGGCGAGCGCGCGCGCCAGAGCCATGCGCTGGCGCTGGCCACCGGAGAGCTGCGCCGGGTAGCGATGCTGGAAACCGTCGAGCCCGACGATACCGAGCAGCTCGTCGACGCGCTTGTCGATCTCCTTCTTCGGCCGCTTGCGGATGGTCAGGCCGAAGGCGACGTTGTCGCGGACCGTCATGTGCTTGAACGCGGCGTAGTGCTGGAACACGAAGCCGATGTCGCGCTTCTGCGGCGCCACGTGGGTGACGTCGTTGCCCGCGATCGAGACGATGCCCGAGTCCAGCGACTCCAGGCCCGCGATCGAGCGCAGCAGCGTCGACTTGCCCGAACCGGACGGGCCGAGCAGGGCGGTCAGCTCACCCGAGGTGATGTCGATGCTGACGTCGTCGAGAGCGGCGAAGGAACCGTAGTTCTTGCGCGCGTTGGTCACGGTGATCATTCGGTGCCCCG
The DNA here is from genome assembly GCF_053608525.1 of Nocardia sp. NPDC055029. NCBI lineage: Bacteria > Bacillati > Actinomycetota > Actinomycetes > Mycobacteriales > Nocardiaceae > Nocardia > Nocardia sp. NPDC055029. The sequence goes on along the minus strand of NZ_JBSGVQ010000036.1, from coordinate 78,021 downwards.
CTTGCGTTCGAGGAGAGTCATCAGGAGAAGTACCACCAGGGCCATGCCCATCAGCAGGGTGGCCGCGCTGTAGGCGCCGAAGGTGTTGTGGTCGTTGATGTAGCGACCGTGCACCAGCAGGGTCAGCGTCTGTGACTTGCCGGGCAGTGCGGTCGAGACCATGATCACCGCGCCGAACTCGCCGAGCGCGCGGGCAACCGTGAGCACGACACCGTAGGTCAGGCCCCAGCGGATGGCGGGCAGGGTGATCCGCCAGAAGGTCTGCCAGCGGGACGCGCCGAGGGTGGCCGCGGCCTGTTCCTGGTCGTCGCCGATCTCGTGCAGCACCGGCTCGACCTCGCGCACCACGAACGGCAGCGTCACGAAGATGGTGGCGATCACCATGCCGGGCAGGCTGAAGATCACCTTGAAGCCGGCCGATTCCAAGCCGCCGAACCAGCCGCCCGCACCCCACAGCAGGATCAGCGAGACACCGACGACCACCGGCGACACCGCGAACGGCAGGTCGACGATGCCCTGCACCAGGCTGCGCCCGGGGAACTTGCTGCGGACCAGCGCCAGCGCCGTCACGACGCCGAAGACCACGTTCAACGGGACGACGATCGCCACGATGAGCATCGACAGCTGGAACGCCGAGATCGCCGCGGGCGTGGTGATCGAGGCAAGGAAGGCCCCGATCCCCCGCTCGAACGTGCGCCACAAGATGATCACCAGCGGCAGCACGAGCAGCACGAGCAGATAGCCGAGGGCCACCGTGCGCAGCGAGAGCCGCGTGAACAGGGACAGCTTCATCGGGCCGCCTCTTCCTTCCGCGCAGTGCGCTCGGCGAGCAGCCGCAGGACGAGCAGGCTGGCGAAGGAGATGGCCAGCAGTGCCACCGACACCGCGGCCGCGTTGATCGGCCGGTCCACCTCGATCTGCTGCTGGATGTACTGCGAGGTCATCTGCGTCTCGCGCGGGATGTTGCCGCCGATCAGCACGACCGAGCCGTATTCGCCGATCGCCCTGGCGAAGGCGAGCCCGCCGCCGGAGATGATCGCCGGGGCCAGCGTCGGCAGCACGATGCGGCGGAAGGTGATCCAGTTGCTCGCGCCCAGCGAGAGCGCGGCCTGCTCCACTTCCTTGTCGACCTCGATCAGCACCGGCTGCACCGACCGCACCACGAACGGCAGCGTGACGAAGGCCAGCGCCACCACCAGACCGGGCTGGGTGGCGTTGAGGTGGATGTCGATCGGGCTGTTCGGGCCGTAGAGCGAGAGCAGCACGATCGAGGCGACGATCGTCGGCAGCGCGAACGGCAGATCGATCAGCGCGTTGACGACGCTCTTGCCGGGGAATTCGTCACGCACCAGCACCCAGGCGATCAGGGTGCCCATCACGACGTTGAGCACGGCGACGACCACCGAGACACCGACGGTGATGCGCAACGAGTCCAGCGCCGCGGGCGCGGTGACCGCGTCCCAGAAGCCGGACCAGCCGTCCTCGAACGAGCTGACGGTCAGCGCCGCCAACGGAAGCAGCACGATGACGCTGAGCCACAGCACGGCGATGGCGATACCGAGCGGGCCCACCGAGCCGGTCACGCGCAGCCACGACCATCGCGGGCCTCGAAACTTACCGGCGACGCCGGGATCGGGAGTTGTCCCGGTCCCGGCGTGCCCACTGCTGTCAGTCACAGTTGTCCAGTATCGCGTGTGCGCTGGGTCACGACCTACTTGGTGGCCTGGTCGTAGATGACCGCGACCTTGCCGGTGCCCTGTGCGAACAGTTCCTTGTCGACGGCCTTCCAGCCACCGAGGTCATCGATGGTCCACAGCTTGGCCGGGGTCGGGAAGTCGGCGGCGAACTCGGCGGCGACCTTCGGGTCGACCGGACGGAAGCCGGCCTGCGCCCACGCCTTCTGGCCCTCGGGGGTGAACAGGAAGTCGCGGAACGCGGTGGCCTTGGCCAGGTTCTTGGAGTTCTTCAGCACCGCGACCGGGTTCTCGATCTTGAAGGTGGTCGGCGGGTTGATGTGCTCGATCGGGTCACCCTTGCGCTCGGAGAAGATGGCCTCGTTCTCGTAGCTCAGCAGCACGTCACCGGTGCCCTGCAGGAAGGTCTCGGTGGCTTCGCGGCCCGACTTGGGCTGCACCTTGACGTGCTCGGGCGAGATCAGCTGCGACAGGTAGTCCAGGCCTGCCTGCTGGTTCTTGCCGCCGTCGCTCTTGGCGGCGTAGGGGGCGAGCAGGTTCCACTTGGCCGAGCCCGAGCTGAACGGGTTCGGGGTGACGACCTCGACACCGGGCTTGAGCAGGTCGTCCCAGTCCTTGATGCCCTTGGGGTTGCCCTTGCGCACGACCAGGGTGACGACCGAGCCGAACGGGATGCCCTTGCTCGCGTCGGCGTTCCAGTTCGACTCCACCAGGCCCGCGTCGACGAGGCGGGTGATGTCGGGCTCGACGGAGAAGTTGACGACGTCGGCCTCGGCGCCGTCCTTGACCTTGCGCGACTGGTCACCGGAGGCGCCGTAGGAGGCCTGGACCTGGACGCCCTTGCCCGCCTCGGTCTTGTTGAACTCGGGCACGACCTTGTCGAAGCCCGGCTTCGGGACGGCGTAGGCGTAGAGATTGAGGGTGCCCCCGCTGCCGTCGGCTCCCGCGGCGCCGTCGGTCGAGTCACTGGCGCCACCGCCGCAGGCGGCCAGGGTGACCGCGGCGACAGCAGTGAGGGCGACAGCGGCGGCGCGGCGGCGCGAGCCGATCCAGGTGTTGCGAGACATCGGGTGAACCTTTCGGAAAGGACCTGCCGGACAACGTCTTTCGTTGCGACAGGATTACGCTCGTCGATCGGTAGACCTGCCGTGCGATGGACACACGGCAGTTGGCGCGACTCGGGCCCATTGACCCCCGGAGTAACGGACTACGACTGCGAAAGGAAAAGCGCGCGCCAGTCTACTGGGCAGAAACGCGCAGACGTGTCCGGTGGCCGATCACCGACAGAGGATGTCCGCGACAGCGAGGTTGCCGACAGCGATCAACGCCAGTTCATGGCGGATCTGCGGGGCGACACTCGATGACACAGGCAGACTGTAGCAGATTGCGACATGATGATTCGAATCGACGAGAGTTCCACACCGAGGGGGGATTTCATCCTATGACCATGGCTCCTGACCGCGTCCGGGTGCGTTTGCCGGAAATCAGCACGCGCGCCTGGGAACACCCCGCCGACCGCACCGCACTCGTGGCGCTGCGCTCGCTGAGCGGCTTCGACACGGTGCTGCGTGCGCTGTCGAGCCTGCTGCGGGAACGTCAGCACCGGCTGATGTACCTCGCGACCGCCGTGCGGGTCGACGACCGCCAGTTCCGCACGCTGCACGAGCTGCGCGCGGACTGTGTCGGAGTGCTCGACGCGCAGATCACACCGGAGATGTATGTCCTGCAGGACCCGTCGGTCAACGCCTTCACCATCGGCATGGACCGGCCGTTCATCGTGCTCACCACCGGCCTGCTCGAACTGATGGACACCGAGGAACTGCGGTTCGTCATCGGCCACGAGCTCGGGCACGCGCTGTCCGGGCACGCGGTGTACCGCACGATGCTCATGCACCTGATGCGGCTGTCGGCCTCGGTCGGCTGGCTGCCGGTCGGCGGCTGGGCGCTGCGGGCGATCGTGGCGGCGCTGATGGAGTGGAGCCGCAAGTCGGAGTTGTCCGGCGACCGGGCCGGGCTGCTGTGCTGCCAGGACGTGGAAGCCTCGGTGCGGGTGCACATGAAGACCGCCGGCGGCGCCTGGCTGCACGAGATGAACCACGGCGCGTTCCTCGACCAGGCCGACGACTACCTGCGCTCGGGTGATCTGCGAGACGGCGTCCTCAAGCTGCTCAACCTGGAACTGCAGTCGCATCCGTTCTCGGTGCTGCGCGCCGCCGAACTGCGCCGCTGGATCCAGTCCGGCGAGTACGAGCGGGTTCTCGGCGGCAGCTACCCGCGCCGCGAGCACGACAAGAACGCGCGGATCAGCGACGAGGTCAAGCAGGCGGCGCGCAGCTACCGCGAGTCCTTCGACCAGTCCGAGGACCTGTTCGTGCGCACCGTGCGTGACCTGGGCAAGGACGTGGGTTCGGCGGTGAACACCGTCGGCCATGAAGTCGGGCGAACGGTCGCCGACCTGGGCAAACGCTTCGACGACTGGCGCAAGAACTAGACCGGAAGCGCCGGCGCGGGCGACTGCTCGCGCCGGTGCGTCACCGGGTGAAGAACCAGGCGATGACGACGAGAACGAGAAGGGCAACCAGGGCGAGCTGAACGCGGGAACGTGGCATCAGCGGGCACCGCTGCCGACGGTCGGGCGCGCGGCGGCGACGGGTACCGGCGCTGCCGCCGTCACCGGCACGGCGGCCGGGATCGACGGCTCGATGCGATCCCCGCGGCCGAGCAGGCGGAAGGCCGCCCGCAGGGCGCGGTCGAGCAGGAAGGCGATGGCGAAGCTGATCGGGACCATGCCGACCAGCACGACGAGGAACTGGGGGATGAAGGGCAGCCCGGCTACCCAGAGTTCGAAGCCGTCCCACCAACCTGCGATGCGTTGCACCCCGACCACACTAGTCGGTGACGGTGAACGGGCGAATCGGCGTGGCTGTGACCGGCGGAACTGCACCGTCGACGCGGCAACGGTGGACGAGAGCGGGCAGCGCGCTGATGATGGGGTATGGAGTCTTCCAGCGCCGACAGCCTGCCGATTCTGAGTCCGGTCTCCTCCAGCGGCCGTCGCGGCGCCTTCCCGCCGATCGACGATTACGCCTTTCTCTCTGATTGCGAGACGAACTGCCTGATCGCCAGCAGCGGCTCGGTGGAGTGGATGTGTGTCCCCCGGCCCGACTCCCCCAGCGTGTTCGGCGCCATCCTCGACCGCAGCGCCGGGCATTTCCGGATCGGGCCCTACGGCAAGCACGTGCCCGCCGCGCGGCGGTACCTGCCGGGCGGGATGATCCTCGAGACGACCTGGCAGACCGAGACCGGCTGGCTGATCGTGCGCGACGCGCTGGTCCTCGGCCCGTGGCACAACAATATGGCCCGTTCCAAGACCCACCGCCGCACCCCGATGGACTGGGACGCCGAGCACATCCTGCTGCGGACGGTGAAATGTGTCAGCGGCACAGTCGAATTGGAGATGAGCTGCCAGCCCTCGTTCGACTATCACCGCGGCGGCGCGCGCTGGGCGTACACCGGCAACGTCTACGAGGAGGTGACGGCGGTGGCGGTGAACAATCCCGAGACCGGGGCGTCCCTTGTGCTCACCACCGACCTGCGCATCGGCCTGGAGGGCCGGGAGGCGCGGGCGCGCACGCGGATGAGCGAGGGCGATTCGGTGTTCGTCGCGCTGTCCTGGTCGGATCTGCCCGCTCCCGCCTCCTTCGACGAGGCGGCGAAGAAGATGTGGACGACCGCCGAATGCTGGCGCCGCTGGATCACTCTCGGTGACTTCCCCGACCATCCGTGGCGCAGCTACCTGCAGCGCAGCGCGCTGACACTGAAGGGCCTCACTTACGCGCCGACCGGCGCGCTGCTGGCCGCCGCCACCACCTCGCTGCCGGAAACCCCCGGCGGAGAGCGCAACTGGGACTACCGCTACACCTGGGTGCGCGACTCCAGTTTCGCGCTGTGGGGTCTGTACACCCTCGGCCTCGACCGCGAGGCCAACGACTTCTTCAACTTCCTCAACGACGCGACCACCGGCGACAACGGTGACGCGCTGCCCCTGCAGGTGCTCTACGGCATCGGCGGCGAACGCCGGATCACCGAGGAGATCCTGCCCAACCTGTCCGGCTACGACAACTCGCGACCGGTGCGTATCGGCAATGCCGCCTACAACCAGGACCAGCACGACATCTGGGGCACCATGCTCGATGCCGTGTACCTGCACGTGAAATCCCTGCAGCAAGTGCCGGAATCACTCTGGCCGATGCTGGAACGGACCGTGAACGCCGCGATCTCGCGCTGGCGCGAACCCGATCGCGGCATCTGGGAGGTGCGCGGCGAGCCACAGCAGTTCACCTCCTCGAAGGTGATGTGCTGGGTCGCCCTCGACCGCGGCGCCCGGCTGGCCCAGCTGCACGGCCAGTTCGAACGGGCCTACGAGTGGTTCGACATCGCCGAGGAGATCCGCGAGGACGTCCTCGCCAACGGCGTCGACGAGGACGGCGTGTTCACCCAGACCTACGGCAGCCGCACCCTCGACGCGTCGCTGCTGCTGGTGGTGCTGACCCGGTTCCTGCCCCCGGACGACTACCGCGTGAAGGCGACCGTGCTCGCCATCGCCGACCGGCTCACCGTGCACGGCCTGGTACTGCGCTACGACACCGACACCACCGACGACGGGCTCACCGGTGAGGAGGGCACCTTCACCATCTGCTCGTTCTGGCTGGTGTCGGCGCTGGTGGAGATCGGCGAACTCGAACGCGCCACCCAGCTGTGCGAGCGGCTGCTCGGCCTGGCCAGCCCGCTGCGCCTCTACGCCGAGGAGATCGACCCGCACACCGGCAGGCACCTGGGCAACTTCCCGCAGGCGTTCACCCATCTGGCGCTGATCAACGCGGTGACCCACGTGATCAGGGCGGAGGACTCCCGCCAGGCCGGTCAGTTCCAGCCTGCGCACACGCCGTCGAACCGGCCTGCCTGAGCGTCAGTAGGTGAGACGTTCGGCGCGTTCCCGTAGCCCGGCCAGCGTGCGCAGGCCCGCATCGATCTCGGTGATGCGCAGTTCGCGGTGGTCGCCGTAGCGCAGGCCGGTCTCCTCGGCGGCGCGCAACGCCTCCTCGGCGGTGCGGCCCACCTCGGCGGCGATCTCGGTGTAGTGGTCACGCAGCACCCGCTGCAGGGTGCGCAGGCGGTTGCGGGATTCCTTGCCCACCTGGAAGATCACGTCGTCGGCCAGCCGGGCCACGGCCACCTTGGCCTCGGACTGCCTGCGCTGCTTGCGGTTGCGGCGGTCGTCCCACAGCGCGTTCACACCCAGCAGCACGCCCGCGCCCGCGGAATACCAGTTGACCAGCGACATTCCGAGCAGGCTTGTGGCCAGACCGACCATCAGGATGCCGCCGTAGGAACCGCGCAGCGCCGAGAGCGCCTGCTGTCCGACACTGGATTTCGCGCTTTCGAGGGTCTCCAGCGGCTGCACCGGATCGAGCACGTCGCCGGGGTTGGTCAGGCGCAGCTCGGGCAGCGGCGGGGTGCGGTTGTCGGGCGGGAACTTCGTGGCCACCTGCTCGGCGAGTTCGACGGCGCGGTAGTGCGCCATCACGAAGTTCTCCTCGACGGCCTCGCAGATCCGCGCGTCGAGCTCGGTGGCGAAATCGGACCACTTGCGCGCCGGATCGGTGCGGGCGATCTCGGCCTCGGCCTCCCGGACCAGGGTGCGTAGTCGATGCCGCAGATCGTGTTCGATGTCGGCGCTCAGCTCGGAGCTGCCGTCGACGAGGGTGACCTGCCAGGTGGCGGTGCGCTGACGCAGCTGATCGGCCTCGGCGCGGGCGGCCGCGAGTCGCTGGGTGATCTCGGCACGCCTGCGCGGATCGCGCAGGGTCTCGGCCTCGGCCCGCAGGGTGACGCCGAGCTGATCGGTGACCAGGGCGATATCGCGCACCGCGGCGGCCACGGCGACCGAATCGGCCTGGGCGACAACATAGTCGTGCAGGTGATCGATGAGCTGGGGTATCCCGGACTCGATGTCGCGCTGCTGGTCGCCGGTCTCCTCGGCCTGCCGGTGCAGCAGCGCCGAGACCGGGGCGACCGCGAAATTCAGTCCGGCGCCGTCGAGCAGCGCGCGGTTGCGCCGCTGGGTCAGCGACCAGTGCGGGTTGCGGTCGATCTTGGTGAGCACACACACCACCGACGCGCACACCTGCTCGACCCGGCGCAGGTAGTCCAGCTGCGCCTCGGTCAGCTCGGCGGCGGCGTCGGCGGCGTAGAGCACCACGTCGGCGGCGGCGATCATCGACCAGGCCGCGCTCTCGTGGGTGGCGGCGCCGGGGGCGTCCATCACCACGAGGCCGTCGGCCAGCAGCGGGCTCGGCTCGGCGAACTCCGCGCGCAGCACGCCGAGGGCGGTCAGCGCGGGGCCGGGGTTCAGCGGGTCGACGGGCACCCGCTCGACGCGGCCGCGCTGGGCCGACTTCACCAGCGTCGCGGCCGGCGCGGGCCCGTACTCGACGATCACCGGGACGCTCGGCTTGCCGTCGGTGGCGCTGACCGGGGTGCCGACCATGCTGTTGACCAGCGTGCTCATCCCGGCCTGCGGTTCACCGACGACGACAAGGCGAACCCTGGTGTCGCTGAGCCTGGCTCGCACCATCCCGAGCCGCGCGTCGAGGTCGTCCCGGCCGCCGCTGCGGACCAGTTCCCGCAATTCGTCGACAAGGGACACGACCGGAGCCATCACATCCGGATGCTTCACCGTCGCAGCCTGCAGTCCGGCAGCGGCAGACAACCTGTTCCTCACTCTCGTTTCAGGTGCCCGGCCGAGACTGGGACCACGTCATTTGGTCAGACGACCTGGTCGTCAGATGACGAAGTCATACCCATGGTGTTCGGCGGGAAACACGGCACCCGAAAGATCAGCGCCGCCAACCCCGGAATCGAACAGTCCGGCCGACACGCCATGGTAGCTGTCGGGCTGGTGATCGAAGTCGGCGGCGATCGGCTTCGTGTCGATGACCGGCGGTTTCACCGGAGCCACGGTCGGCTGCACGGTCACCACCGGCGGCGGGGTGACCACGGTCGGCGGATCGATGTCGACGGTCGGCTGCTTGGTCGGCATCGTCGGCTGCTGGGTCGGCGCGGTCGGCTGCTGGGTGGGCACCGTCGCCGTCGGCTGCGAGCCGGTGGGGTCGGGCACGTCGACGGTCGGCGTGCTCGGGTTGGTCGAGGGCGCCGTGACACCGCCGGTCGTGCCCGGCTTGGTGGTGTCGATGCCGTCGTCCGGGACGGTCGGCTTGGTGCCGCTGTTTCCCGCGGTCGGCGGCACGGTGACCTGGGGCTGCTTTGTGATCTCCGGCATGGTGGGAGCCGTTGTCGGCTTGGGCAGATCGGGCAGCTTCACCGTCGTCGGGGTGTCGAGATCGACCGTCGGCTGCTTGGACGGCACCGTCACCGGAACCGTCGACGGGGAGCTGCCACCGGTGACATCCGGCACCACAACGGGTTTGGTCGGCGCGAACAGCGCGGGCACCGAGGCGGCGGGCGCGGTCAGCGGCGAGGCGGCGCCTGCACCGCCGAAGACGTTGGCGATCGGCGTGGACGCGGCATCGGGCTGGATGGTCGTCTGCAGCGGTGTGCTGACCACCGGGCTGGTGGCGACCGGCGCGGGCGCGACGGGCGCGACCGGAGCCGGGGCGGGTGCGATCGGCGCGGGTGCCGTGGCAGGCGCGGTCACGGGGGTCTGGGCCAGCGCGGGCGCCGGGGCAGGCGCGGGTGCCACGCCTGACGGCGCGGTGGTCGTGCCGGGCAGGCCGACACCGGAGGACGAGGAACCGGGCAGGCTGGGGCCGGTGGGCGAGGTCATGCCGCCACCCGTCGCGCCGCCGGTGGTGTCGCCGGGAACCTTCAGGCCGTCGCCGAGCCACTTGCCGTAGTCGTCGAGCTGATCGCCGACCTGGCCGACCTGGCCGGTGACCTTCATCTGCGAGGTGAACCACACTCCGTCGAGGCCGACGTGCGCGTCGACCTGCCATTCGGTGTTCACCATGGCACCGATGCCGTCGAACATGTCGCCGATGCCGTCGAACGGCCCGTCGGCGGGCGGCGAACCGGCCGCACCGCCGGCGCCGGGCAGAGCGCCGGGTCCGCCGGGCAGGCCGATGCCGTCGAAGCCGGGGATACCGACACCGTTGCCGGGCAGGCCGTCGAAGCCGGGGATGCCGATGCCATGGCCGGGCAGGCCGAAGCCAGGCGAGTTCGGCAGGCCGAGCTGGTTGTCCTCGTCGTCGCCGAAGCCGGACTGGACGGGTGCGTAGCCGGGGAGTCCGAAGCCGGACGAGTGGTCGCCGACGCCGGGGATGCGGATGTCGGTGTCGCCGTCGGAGCCGGGAATCTCTGGGCGCCACTCGGATTCGGTGGATCGGGCGACCATCGAGACGTCAGGCGCGGCAGGCGCGGCAGGCGGGTGCGCGGCGAACGGGGCGTGCGGCGCCACGGGCGCGGGCAGATCCGCGAGATCGGGGAACGTCACGACCGGGCTCGGCGCGTCCGGGCTCGGATCGGAAGAAACCTTCGATGACCAGCCCGCGTAGCGGCTGTCGGCGTTGCTGTCGGCGTTGCTGGTGTCGGTGCCGTTCGCGGCGACCAAGGCGCCACCGGTGACGTAGGCGCCCGCCCGGGCTACGCGGGCGACACCGTTGGCGACGCGGTAGGCGGTATCGGTCCCTTCTGCGCGCGCGGCACCGTCATCGAAACCCAGATCACGCGTCATCAATGCTCCAACACTCGCATCACTGTCGGCCCCCCACCACGGTCGAGGCGAAGTGAAGATCATCCAACACTATTTCCGGAACACCGAACTGTCATTTCGACCAGAACGGTTGGTACCACCTTATGGCGAGCAACGTATTTCGGCGACCCGGTGGAATCGGGGGGGTCGCGATCCCAAGAGAACTCTAACGATTGCTCAACGGAGCGTGAAGATCGGCTGCTTAGCGTCGGTTTCGCCGGTCGATCCGACCGGCCGAAATCCCCACCGGAGGAGTCGAAGACCATGACCGTCATCACCCAACGCCGCCGCGCCCGCGCCGTCGCCCTCGTCGGCGGCTTCGCGCTGCTGACCGGGACCATCGCCGGCGTCGCAGGCGCCGCGACCGCCGATCCCGCCGTGACCAGGGAGATCGGGCCCGAGCGGACGCTGATCATCTGCTCCGCGCCCGGCGCACCCGGCGTGCCCGCGCTGCCGCTGCTACCGAACGGGGTGGCGCCGGGACCACGCATCCACCTCGAGCACTTCGAGGGCGAGCCCGCCACGCCGCTGCCCGCACTGCCCGCGCGGCCGGGTGAACCGAGCGTCGAGCTGCCGGGCGACTGCGAGCGCGCCGAGCACGGCGACGCGCCGGGTGGCGTCGTGGTGATTCGTCCGCCGCACGTGCGCTGACCAGGAGAAACGATGGATCGCACTAGGGTGGACGGATGACCGGACAGCAGATCTTGGTCGTCGACGACGAGGTCAGGGTGCTGGCGTCGCTGCGGCGCGGCCTCGAACTCTCGGGCTTCGACGTCGTCACCGCCGGTGACGGCGCCCGCGCGCTCGCCCTGGTGCGCTCCGCCGCGCCCGACGCCATGGTCCTCGACGTGAACATGCCCGAGCTCGACGGCGTCGGCGTGGTCACCGCCCTGCGGGCGATGGGCAACGACATCCCCATCTGCGTGCTCAGCGCCCGGAGCGCGGTGAGCGATCGGATCGCGGCGCTCGAGCGCGGCGCCGACGACTACCTCACCAAACCGTTCGACCTGGGCGAGCTGGTCGCCCGGCTGCGCGCGCTGCTGCGCCGCAGTGCCGCAACCGCTGTGCCGCAGGGCAAGACGGTGCGGGTGGGCGAGGTGGACATCGATCTGGCAGGCCATCGGGTGCACGCCGGTGGGCGACAGGTCGAGCTCACCAAACGCGAGTTCGAGCTGCTGGCGATGCTCGCCGACAATGTGGGCATCGTGCTCGGGCGCGAGCAGATCCTGTCCGCCGTCTGGGGTTACGACTTCGCCACCGACACGAACGTCGTCGACGTGTTCGTCTCGTATCTGCGGCGCAAGCTCGAGACCGACGGCGTCGCGCGGGTCGTGCACACGGTGCGCGGCGTCGGATTCGTCCTGCGCGAGCGCCCGTGAGCACCGGGTCGTGGTCGCTGCGGATGCGGGTGGCCGTGGTGTCGGCGGTGGTGGCCGCGCTGGTCGCGATCACCCTCGGCCTCACCTACGCGGCGCTGCTGAAGGTGGCGGGCACCCGGCAGCTCGATCAGACGGTGTCGACGATGCACGTCCAGGTGGCCGAACGCCTCGACGGTGTTCCCGCCCTGCCGATTCCGGTGCCGACGGATATGCGCCCGTTCCCCGATGCCACCGCGCTGCCAGGGCCGCCGATGGCCGTGCCGACCGACCCCGCGCTGGCTCGGGTCCAGGGCGCGCCCGGCCTGCTGGTCCGGCTGAATCCCGATCGCGACCTGGTCGGCGCCGCGATCACCCGCAGCCAGCTGATCGGCCTCGGCATCGGCGTCGCCGGTGTGCTGGTTGCCGCCGGATTGGGTTGGGTGCTGGCCGGTTTCGCCGCGCGACCGTTGCGCAGGCTGGCCACCGCAACCCACGAGATCGACACCCTCGACGAACTCCCGCCACTGTCCGGCCGCGGCGCCAGGGAAGCCGAGGAACTCTCCGACGCGATCACCCGGATGCTGGCGCGGCTAGAGACCGCGCACGGCGAGACCAGACAGGCACTGGCAGGCGCCCGCGATTTCGCCGCGGTCTGCGCGCACGAACTGCGCACCCCGCTCACGGCGATGCGCACCGACCTGCAGGTCCTCGCCGGTGACGAACTCCCCGCCGATCAGCGCGGGGCCGTCCTCGCCGACGTGCTGGCCGCCGAGCGCCAGATCGAGCGCACACTCACCGATCTGGAACGTCTCGCCGTCGGCGAACTGACCGACGCGGACGCGTTCGAACCGTTCGAGCTGTGCGAAACCCTCGATCGCGCCATCCAGAACGCCCGGCGCGCGCAGCCCGGCGTCGACATCACGCTGACGGCCTGCGACCCGGTCCCGATGACCGGCCTGCCCGGCGGCATCATGCTGATCGTCACCAACGCTGTCGCCAACGCGGTCGCGCACGGCAATGCCACCGAGATCGCGGTGGCGGCAAGCACCGGCGCCGACGGGATCGAGATCACCATCGACGACAATGGCGCGGGGATCCCGGAACACCTGTCCCCCATCGCCTTCGACCGCTTCGCCAAACGACCGGGCTCACCCGGTTCGGGTCTGGGCCTGGCTCTGGTCCGGCAACAGGCCGAATTGCACGGCGGCACCGCCGAACTCGCCGAAAGCCCGCTCGGCGGGACGCGCCTGCTGGTGCGCGTCACCGCCGAGCCTGGGTGAGAGTTACTTGCCCTTGGGCTTGTCCGACGCCGCGTCCGAGGACAGCGCGGCCACGAAGGCCTCCTGCGGCACGTCGACCCGGCCGATGGTCTTCATGCGCTTCTTGCCTTCCTTCTGCTTCTCGAGCAGCTTGCGCTTACGGCTGATGTCACCGCCGTAGCACTTGGCGAGCACGTCCTTGCGGATCGCCCTGATGTTCTCGCGCGCGATGATCTTCGAGCCGATCGCGGCCTGGATGGGCACCTCGAATTGCTGACGCGGGATGAGTTCGCGCAGCTTGGTGGTCATCTTGTTGCCGTAGGCCTGCGCGGCGTCCTTGTGCACGATGGCGCTGAACGCGTCGACAGCCTCGCCCTGGAGCAGGATGTCGACCTTCACCAGCGCGGCCGACTGCTCGCCCGCCTCCTCGTAATCGAGCGAGGCGTAACCGCGCGTACGCGACTTGAGCGAGTCGAAGAAGTCGAAGATGATCTCGGCCATCGGCAGCGTGTAGCGCATTTCCACGCGCGTCTCCGACAGGTAGTCCATGCCGAGCAGCTCGCCGCGGCGGCTCTGGCACAGCTCCATGATGGTGCCGACGAACTCGCTCGGCGCGATCACGGTGCACTTGGTCACCGGTTCGTAGGTCTGGCGCACCTTGCCCTCGGGCCAGAACGACGGGTTGGTGACGATGTGCTCGGCGCCGTCTTCCATGACGACCCGGTAGATCACGTTGGGCGCGGTGGAGATCAGGTCGAGCCCGAACTCGCGCTGCAGGCGCTCGCGGGTGATCTCCATGTGCAGCAGACCGAGGAAGCCGCAGCGGAAACCGAAGCCGAGCGCCACCGAGGTCTCCGGCACGTAGGTCAGCGCCGCGTCGTTGAGCTGCAGCTTGTCCAGCGCATCGCGCAGATCCGGGTAGTCGGAGCCGTCGACCGGGTACAGGCCCGAGTAGACCATCGGGCGCGGTTCCTGGTAGCCGGCCAGTGCCGAGGTGGCGCCGTCGCGGGCGGTGGTGACGGTGTCACCGACCTTGGACTGACGTACGTCCTTCACACCGGTGATCAGGTACCCCACCTCGCCGACACCGAGGCCCTGGGTGGGCTTGGGCTCGGGCGAGACGATGCCGATCTCGAGCAGCTCGTGCTGCGCGCCGGTGGACATCATCTTGATCTTCTGGCGCGGGGTCAGCTTGCCGTCGACCACACGCACGTAGGTGACCACGCCGCGGTAGGTGTCGTAGACCGAGTCGAAGATCAGGGCGCGTGCCGGGGCGTCGGCGTCACCGACCGGCGGCGGCACCTCGGCGATCACCTTGTTCAGCAGCTCGGCCACACCGACGCCGGTCTTGCCCGACACCCGCAGCACGTCGTCGGGCTCGCAGCCGACGATGTGGGCGATCTCGGCGGCGTAGCGGTCCGGGTCGGCGGCGGGCAGGTCGATCTTGTTGAGCACCGGGATGATCGTCAGATCCTTCTCCAGCGCCAGGTACAGGTTCGCCAGCGTCTGCGCCTCGATGCCCTGGGCGGCGTCGACCAGCAGGATCGCGCCCTCACAGGCCTCGAGCGCGCGCGACACCTCGTAGGTGAAGTCGACGTGGCCCGGGGTGTCGATCATGTGCAGGACATAGTCCTCGCCGTCGACATTCCACGGCAAGCGCACGTTCTGCGCCTTGATCGTGATGCCGCGCTCGCGCTCGATGTCCATCCGGTCCAGGTACTGGGCGCGCATCGCCCGCTCCTCGACCACACCGGTGAGCTGCAGCATCCGATCGGCCAGGGTCGACTTGCCGTGGTCGATGTGCGCGATGATGCAGAAGTTCCGGATCCGGGACGGATCGGTGAACGTCGTATCGGCAAAACTGGAAGCCACTCCACTCCTCGAGGGGTATCGGCGAACTGCTTCTATCGTCCCATGGGCCGAATCGCCCCCCTGTCACCGGTGCACCGAAGCGCGAGTCACCGTTATATTTCAGGGATGGCCAGCAGTTGGAACACTCTCGGCAAGCAACTCGGCGTCATCGCCAAGGAGCAGGGACCGAAGATCGTGCGCAAGCAGGGGCCGCGGCTGCTAGAGAAGCTGGTGGCGGCACTGGCGGCCAAGCCGGAACCCGCCGTCGCGGTCCGCCCGACCGCGTCGACGCCGGTCCCCACCGCCCACCGGGCCCGGCAGATCGTCTACTGCCCGCAGCTCGACGGCCGTGCCGATCCGGGCGAGATCGTGTGGACCTGGGTGCCCTACGAGGAGGACCCGTCCAACGGCAAGGACCGGCCGGTGCTGGTCGTCGGGCGCGATCGCAAGACCCTGCTCGGGCTGATGCTGTCGTCCAAAGCCGAACGCGCGCACGACCGCAACTGGGTCGGGATCGGCTCCGGCCCGTGGGACCACGACGGACGCCCCAGTTGGGTGCGGCTGGACCGGGTGCTCGACGTGCCGGAGGACGGCATCCGGCGCGAAGGCGCCATCGTCGAGCGCAAGACCTTCGACCTGGTCGCCCACCGGCTCGTCGCCGAATACAGCTGGAGCTGAACACAACAGGAAACCCCGATCCAGCCCGTGCCGGATCGGGGTTTCGTCGTTCGGTGACCGCTAGCTCAGCACGTCCCTGGATCGTCCGAAGATCAACCCGTAGATCAGCGCACCCAGCGCGCCGCCTGCCAGCGGGAACACGACGAACACCCACACCTGGCCCATCGCCCCGTCCTGGTAGGGCGCGACCGCCAGACTGCGCACCGGGTTCACCGAGGTGTTGTCGATCGGCAGCGAGACCAGGTAGATCACCGTGAGGGTGACACCGATCGACAGCCCGGCCAGCGGGACATCGGAGATCTGGTCGGTGGAGGCCAGCACCACGAACACCAGCAGCGCGGTCAGCATCACCTCGATGATGATCGTCGCCGCGAGGCCGTAACCGTTCTGGACGACGACCTCACCGAGCGGACCGCGCACCGCCGAGGGGCTGTGCGGGCCCCAGCCGTTGGCGCCGAGCCCGTCGACCGAGCGGTCGTAGGCGGGCAAATTCTTGGCCAGGGCGAACAGTACGAGCCCGGCCAGGAAGCCGCCGATCAACTGGGCGATCACATACCCGGCGGCGCCGACGGCCGAGATCCGGCCGAGCAGCAGCTGTCCGAGCGTGACCGCCGGGTTGACGTGGCATCCCGAGATCGGCCCGATCGCGTAGACGAGGAACAGCAGCGCAAGGCCGAACGCGAAGGCGACGCCGAGCGAACCGACCCGGTCGCCTGCCAGCACCAGCGTGCCGACGCCACAGATCACCAGGATGAAGGTGCCGAGTCCTTCGGCGGCCCACTTCTTCGGCTCGGATACGACCTCGGGTTCGACGAGTTCCTGTGCAGTGGGCATCGGCCACCACCTCTCCGGGAGGAATCATCCCCGCGGCGAGCGGGGTCCGCACGAGCGAACTGGACATTACGCCAGGCGGGTGACCTCCACAACGACCTCCAGGTCGGTCGAGCCACCGCCGGAGAAAACCCCTTTCAGCGGTGGCACATCCGCGTAATCGCGCCCGACCCCGACCGAGACGTGCTGCTCGTTGACAGCCAGATTGTTGGTCGGGTCATAGCCCCACCACTGCCCGGTCCAGGCCTCCACCCAGGCATGCGACTGCCCCGCCACCGTCTCGCCGATCCCAGCGCCCGGCTTCGGATGCAGATAGCCGGAGACGTACCGGCTGGGAATTCCCATGCTGCGCAACAACACCAGCGTCAGATGCGCGTAGTCCTGGCAGACGCCACGCCGCTCGGCGAAGGCCTCCACCGCCGAGGTGTGCACCGAGGTCGTGCCCGCGATGTAGTCCATCTCCTTGTGCACCCACTCGGCGGCGCGCACCACCGCCTTGGCGGGCTCCTCCCCGCGGGCGAGCTGGCGGGCGACAGTCGCGAGCTTGCGGTCACGCGGCACATAGGCGGTGGGACCGAGCATTTCGTCGAAGCGATCGACCATCCGTCCGCCGCGCAGTTCGTCCCAGGTCAGTTCCTCGGCCGGCTCGGCGAACGGCTCGGTCTCCACCACCGACGACCCGGTCACCTCCAGTTCGGTGTGCGGCGCGTGCAGATCGAACGCGGTGACCGCGGTGCCCCAGTAGTCGGTGTAGCGATACGACCTGGTGGCGGGCACGGTTTCGACGCGATTGAGGATCACGTTCTGCCTGCTGTCCGCGCGCGGGGTCAGCCTGGCCTCGTTGAACGACCGCGTCACCGGCGCGGCGTAGACATAACCGGTGGTGTGCACCACCCTGATCCGCCAACTCACAGCTCCCCCTCCACCTGCACACGCCCGTCGGAGCTGCTGCGCACATCGGTCCACGCCACCCACGGTGCGGCATGGAAGTACTGGCGGGACACGGCCTCGCTCACCTCGCGGCACGATTTCTGCAGCGCGAGCAGCCGGTTCTGCAGGTCCTCCAGCAGCACACCGGGCGGCAGGAATTCGAGTTCGCTGCGGGCCCGGCCCAGCACTCGCTGTGCCTCGTGCCGCGCGCCGACGCGACTGCCCGGCCGCTGGTCGAGCTCGGTCAGGCAGGCCTCGGCGACGCGCAGCGTGTGGAACACCGAGCGCGGGAAAAGCCGGTCGATCAGGATGAATTCGGCGACCCTTGCCGCGTCGAGTGCACCGCGGTGGGTGCGCAGATAGGTGTCGTGGGCGCCCGCCGAGCGCAGCACCGTCACCCAGGCGGGCGAGGAGGTGCGGTCGCCTGCGCGCGAGAGCAGCAGGCGCACCATCATGTCCACCCGTTCGATGGACCGGCCGAGCAGCAGGAACCGGTAGCCGTCGTCGCGCGAGAGCGTCGAGTCGGTCAGACCGGTGAACATCGCGGCCCGGTCCTTGATGTAGGAGAAGAACTCGTGCGGGCCGAGGCCGCGCGCCGCCTTCTCCGCCGCCGCCAGCCCGTTGTAGGTGGCGTTGAGGCATTCCCACATCTCACTGGAGGTGACTTCGCGTGCGCCACGGGCGTTTTCGCGGGCCTTGCCGATCGAGTCGCTGATCGAGACGCCGTGGTCGTGGCTGAACGCGACGAGGTCGGTCACCGACCACACATCTAGGCGCAGGCCGTCGGGCGGTTCGATGCCGAGCACCTTCAGCAGCACGCGAGAGGTGCGGTCGGCGTCGACGGTGGCGTCTTCGAGCAGTTGGTGCACGGCGACGTCGAGGATGCGCGCGGTGTCGTCGGCGCGCTCGACGTATCGGCCGATCCAGAAGAGGGATTCGGCGTTACGAGCAAGCATGTGTGTTATTCCCCGATCAGCCGCTGCGTCTGTTGTTGTTGCTGCTGTTGCTGATTGGCCTGCGGCGCGCTGAGCTCGCGGCCGATCTCGAACGAATCGGCCTGCGGCGGATCACTCACCAGTTCCGGGCCCGCCAGTTCCCGGTCGACCGGGCCGGAGCGACCCGCCAGCACCCAGGTGTCCTTGCTGCCGCCGCCCTGGCTGGAGTTCACCACCAGCGAGCCCGCGGGCAGCGCGACCCGGGTGAGCCCGCCGGGCAGCACCCAGATGTCCTCGCCGTCGTTGACCGCGAACGGGCGCAGGTCCACGTGCCGGGGCGCCAGGTCGTTGCCGATCTTGGTCGGCACCGTGGACAGCTGCACCACCGGCTGGGCGATCCAGCCGCGCGGGTCGGCCTTGATCTTGCGCCTGATCGTGTCCAGCTCGCGCGGCGTCGCGTCGGGCCCGATGACGATGCCGTAGCCACCCGACCCCTCGACCGGCTTGACCACCAGCTCGCCGACCCGGTCGAGCACTTCCTCGCGTTCCTCGTCGAGCCAGCAGCGGAGGGTGTCGACATTGGGCAGGATCGGCTTCTCGCCGAGGTAGTACTCGATGATCGTCGGCACGTAGGTGTAGACGAGTTTGTCGTCGCCGACGCCGTTGCCGACCGCGCTGGAGATCACCACATTGCCCGCGCGGGCGGCATTGAGGACGCCGGCGATGCCGAGCACCGAGTCCGGCCGGAAGTGCATGGGGTCGAGGAAGGTGTCGTCGATGCGCCGGTAGATCACGTCGACCTGCCGCTCACCCGCCGTCGTCCGCATATAGACGACATTGTCGCGGCAGAACAGGTCGCGGCCCTCGACCAGTTCCACGCCCATCTGCCTGGCCAGCAGCGAATGCTCGAAGTAGGCGGAGTTGTGCACGCCGGGGGTGAGCACGACCACGGTCGGGTCGGCCTCGTTCGGCGCCGCGGAAGCCCGCAGCGCCCGGAGTAGGTGGGCGGGATAGTCGCCGACCGCCCGCACCCGGTGCGAGGAGAACAGATCGGGGAAGACCCTGGCCATCGTGCGCCGGTTCTCCATCACATAGGACACCCCCGACGGCGAGCGCAGGTTGTCCTCCAGCACGCGGAAGTCGCCGCGCTCGTCGCGCACCAGGTCGATGCCGGAGACGTGGATGCGGACCCCGTTCGGCGGGACCAGGCCCGCGGCCTCGCGATGGAAGTGCTCGCACGAGGTGACCAGCCGCTTGGGGATCACCTGATCGCGCAGGATGTTCTGCTCGCCGTAGACGTCGGCGAGGAACAACTCCAGCGCGGTCACCCGCTGCTTGATGCCGCGCTCGAGCTTGGCCCACTCCGCGGCCGCGATCACCCGCGGCACCAGGTCGAGCGGGAACGGCCGCTCCTGCCCGGACAGCGAGAAGGTGATGCCCTGATCGATGAACGCCCGGTCCAGCGCGTCGGAGCGTTTGGCCAGATCGCCGACGTCGTTGGCCGCCATCGCGGCGTGGATGCCCTTGTAGGGAGCCCGCACGCGGCCCGCCGCGTCGAACATCTCGTCGAAGGCGTCGGCGAAGCGGCCCGGCCCGTACCCCTCGAACAAACCGGTGTGTGCCGGGTGACCGTTCGTTCGCACCAACGCCGGTGATGCGGATCGAGCCGAACTCGGCGCTGTGGTGGAGGTCATGAGAAAAACTGTGCATCACCCGGGAGCGAGGCCGTGTGAGACACAGGTAAATTTCTTGCATCACCTGAAACGGGTGAAATCCGCCTAGGGCGCACGACCGCGCGGTCGATGCCCGATTTCGCCCGGCGGTGCCGAGCTGGTAACCTCGATCTTCGGCGCGGTGTTACCCGTAGTTCAGCACCATCTGCTGCATCGTGGGCGCGCGCCCGACGAGCTTTCAAGGCATACCACCCAGCGACAGGAAACCAGAGGATACAGGCGTGGCCAACATCAAGTCCCAGATGAAGCGGATCCGTACCAACGAGGCGGCGCGCAAGCGCAACCAGTCGGTCAAGTCCGCGCTGCGCACCGCGATCCGCAACTTCCGTGAAGCTGCCGCCAGCGGTGACAAGGAAAAGGCTGCCGAGCAGCTGCAGTTCGCGAGCCGCAAGCTCGACAAGGCCGCTTCCAAGGGCGTCATCCACGCCAACCAGGCGGCCAACAAGAAGTCCGCGCTCGCGCTGGCTCTGAACAAGATCTGATCGGAGCGGGCCTGGTACCCGCTCAGCAACACTTCGCAAGACGCAGCCGCCGTGGCCTCGATGACCACGGCGGCTTTTGTCGTCGGCTACCATTCCGCGCATGTTGACGGTGTACGCGAATCAGACGGTGGTACGAGGCGACGACCTGGCCGAGGTGATCCGCGCTGCGGAGATCCTGGGGATCGGTCTCAAGATCGAGAACGTGATGGTGCCCGACGAGGACGGTGGCTTCACGGCCGCGTGGATCGTCACCAGGGAGGACGAGGTCCCGCTCTACGACGAGTGGGAGGGCCGCTACGAGGACCTCGAGGACGACGAGGAGCAGCTCGCCGTCATCGGCGACTGATCGGGCTCAGTTCACACAGGGGATCTGCCCCGAGGTGATGTCGCCGCGGACCGGCTTGCCCGCGTCGGGAGTCCCCGACACCGGCGCGGTCGTGCTGGTCTGCCGGGCGCCCGTGGATGTTTCGCCCGGCCACGCGGCGGGTGGTTCCGTCCGCGCCGCCGTGCGCCGGGTCGTCGTGGCGGCGGGGACGGGCATCCCGAACGCGGCGGCGATCTCGCGGCGGATCGCCTGCCGGTCCACGATGTTCACGTCCTGGCCGTTGACGACGTCGAAGCGAAGAACCGGTAGCGTGCGGAATTCGACCTGCGGGTTCTCCGCGGTGCCGAGGGTGCGCACGAACTCGGTCATGTTCCAGCCGTCCGACAGCACGATATTGCGGTGCGCCACCTCCATCAGCTGCCCCAGTTTGCCCGGATCGGTGAGGGTGCCCGCGCGGCGCAACTGCCGGGCCACCGAGGTGAGGAACGCCTGCTGACGGTGCGTCCGGTCCAGGTCGCCGTTCTCCAGGCCGTGCCGCTGCCGCACGAAGGCCAGCGCCTGTGCCGGATCGAGATGCTGGCGGCCTGCCGGGAAGTCGGCGCCGGAGAACTCGAGGTCGCGCACCGGATGATTCAGGCACACCTCCACCCCGCCGAGCGCGGCGGCCAGATCGTAGAAGCCCGCGAGGGTGACCTCGGCGAACCGGTCGATCGGCACGCCGGTCAGCTCACGCACGGTCCTGACGATCGCGGCCCGCCCCGCCTCCCGTCCCGCCTGTTCCAGCCGCCGCTGATCGGTGACGCCGCGCGCGATCAGCTGGTCCTGCACGGCGGCCTTCTTCAACCCGTACGCCTCCTTGATCTTGGCGTGGGTATAGCCGGGGATGCCGCTGACCGGCACGTAGTTGTCGCGCGGGATGGACACCGCGACGATCTTGTTCAGCGCGGCCGGAATATGCACCAGGATCAGCGTATTGGCGTTGTACCCGCCCTCGTCCCCGTCACCGGCGTGCAGCTGGTCGAGCACCTCGCGCGGCAGCTCGTTGCCGTTCTGATCGCGCCGGGTATCCAGCCCGATCAACAGGATGTTGAGATCGCCACCGAGCGAATGGGGCGCGTCGTCTTCGATGGCCTGCGACCGCAGAAACCCCGCGTCGAAGGTGCCCGCGGTAGACCACCCGTACGCGGTGACCGCGACCACCACGGCCGACAGACCGGCCGCCATCCCCTTGACCACGCCCCTGGCCCACCAGCCCGCCGAACTGCGAGCGCGTCGACCTAGCTCGCGCTCCCCGGTCCGGCTAACCGTCGGGTCGTCCATGTCATGATCAACTGTGCCAGCTCTGATAGCGGGAAGACATCGCGATTCGATCCCGATTACATGGCGGCACGGCGTGTCGCTTCATGGTGGTGCCCCAGCTGTGCGATCAGGAGCGGCACCGACGTCCTGGGTTCAGCCTGCGGCGCGGAGGTCGAGGATGCGGGAGAGCGCGTGTTCGAGGGCGTAGGTGGCGTCGGCGGCGCCGCCCTTGACGTCGGCGTTGAGGGTGGCGACCACTTGGAGGGCGGTGCCGATGGTGGCGGGGTTCCAGCCGCGGGTCTGGGCTTGGGCCTTCTTGACTTTCCAGGGGGGCATGCCGAGCTGCTGGGCGAGTTTGAACGGGTCGCCGCGGCCGGCGGAGCCGACCCGGGCGATGGTGTGCACGGAGTCGGCGAGGGCGTCGGCCAGCAGGACGTGCGGTACGCCGCGGTCGGTGGCCCAGCGCAGGGCTTCCATCGCGGCGGGGCGATCGCCCGCGACAGCGAGTTCGGCGACGTCGAAGCCGGTGACCTCGGCACGACCGGAGTAGTAGCGGCGCACCGCGTTCACATCGACCTTGCCGCCGGTGTCGGCGACCAACTGTGAACAGGCGGCGGCGAGTTCGCGCAGTTCGGAGCCGACAGACTCGATCAGCACCTGCACCACGTCGGCGGCCACCCGAACCCCCGCAGCGCGGAATTCTCCGCGCACGAACTCCATCCGCTCGGAGGCCTTGGTGAGCTTGGCGCATTCGTGCACCACCGCACCCTGCTTCTGCAACGCGGGCGCCAGCGCCTTGGCCCGGCCACCGCCCGAGTGCAACACCATCAGCACCACCCCGGCGGGCGGGTCGGCCGCGGCGTCGGTGATCACCGCGACCGCGTCCTTGCCCGCCTCGGCCGCCGACTCGAGCACGATCACCCGGTCCTCGGCGAACAGCGACGGGCTCAGCAGCTCCGCCAGCTCGGCAGTGCTCGCGTCACCGGCGCGCAGCCGGTCGACCGGCACCGACTCCGGATCGGGCGCACCCGCCCGCACCTGCCCGGTCACCTGCGCCACGGCGCGTTCGACCAGCAGCTCCTCGTCACCGAGAACCAGATGTACCGCGGCAGGGCGTTCGCTCACGAGGCGATCCTACGTTCGGCCACCGACAGGCTGATCGCCCGCGGTCTCCGAGCCGACCGTGACCGCCGCGGGTCCGACGGCGGGAGGTCACCGTCCGTAGGTCGGCGGCGGTGCCGAGGACGATGACATCACCATGGCGGTCTGTCCGGGCGGTGGTGGCGCCGAGTGTGTCCAGAGCGGCGGTGATCGTGGGGTGTGGATGACCGAACGTGTTGTCGGTTCCGGCACTGATCAACGCCAGGCGTGGCCGGACCGCTCGGAGGAATTCCGGTGTGGTGGTGCGGGATCCGTGATGTGGCACTTTGAGGATGTCGGCGCGGATGTCATTGTCGTGCAGCACACGGGACTGTGCGGCGGCCTCGATGTCACCGGTGAACAGGATCGAACCCACTGCGGTGTGTGCCTTCAGCACGAGGGACCGATCGTTGGCTTCGTCCAATTCCAGTGAGGACGGCACCTCACGGCTCGGTGCGAGCACCGCCAGTTCCACTGCCCCAAAGGTCAGCACATGCCCCGCATGGAGTTCCATCAGCGGGATTCCGGCAAACTTCGCGATCTCGACAACCCGCTCGACACCGCCGGACCCAGTGCCATGATCAGCCGAATGCCGCTGCGCTACAGCTGATTCACTGCGGGTTCGATCGCGTGAACCCTCGGCAGTTCCGCCCGAGCACGACGCTGTCACCTCGCCGGGGTGCGCTGGATGTCCCCCGGACACTTCCGCCACATCTGCCGAGGGCGATGCAGAAGCCTCAGGCCCGGGCGCGGGATGGGGTGCTGTCGCGGGTGTCGCCGGCATGGACGCCTGGCCTGGGAGTGACTGTTCCGAGTTCCCGGAGGAGTGGCGTGGTCGGGTGGTAGGTGCCGGTGGGGTGTGGGGATGCCTGTCGTCCGGGCAGTGGTCGCTAGTGGCGCGGAGTTCGCCTGGAGCCGTCGCGATGGCGTCGACGGTGCGGCCGCGGAGTGCGCCGGCCAGGCCGTCGATGTGGTCGGCGTGCGGGTGGGTGAGTACCAGGAGCCTGATCTGGGTGATGTGTAGCCGGTCGAGGCAGCGGCGGATCGGGCGAGGGTCGGGGCCCGTGTCGATGACCACGGCCGCGCCGGGTCCGACCGAGAGCGCGAGGCCGTCCCCCTGGCCCACGTCGCACATGGCCAGTACCCAGCCGTCGGGCGGCCATCCGGGTTGCCAGAGCCGCACCGGGACGAGCACCACGGCGACGCCCAGGGCTCCGACAGTGAGGAGCCGACGGGTCTTCGACCAGCGCAAGGCCGCCACGATTGTGACGACGATCGCCGCTGCGACCAGTCCTCCGGTCAGGCCCGACGGCACCGTGACGGTGGCACCGGGTACAGCGGCCGTGTAGTCGGCGACCGAGAGCAACCACCACAGCGGTGGGCGTGCGCACCACAGCGCCCACACCGCCGCGTCGTCCCACACGCACGCGAGCACCGCGCCCACTGCCCCGATCACCGTGATGATCCCGACCACCGGCGCGACGAGTGCGTTCGCGATGATCGCCACGAGACTCACCCGTCCTGACAGCGCGACCATGAGTGGCAGCGTCACGACGAAGGCCCCGGCGGACACCGCGACGATCTCCGCGGGCGCACGCCACCATCCGCGTGCCCGCAGCCAATCCGCCCAGCTGGGGGCGAGCAGGATCAGCCCCGCGGTGGCGAGCACCGACAACGCGAATCCCGCACTCACCGCCAATTGCGGTGCCACACCGAGCAATCCGATCACGGCGGCACCGAGCGCAGGCAGTGCCTGTTTGCGCCGGCCGGTGAGCAGCGCGAGCACCGTCACCGAGCCCATTGCCGCCGCGCGCAGCACACTGGGGTCGGGACGCGCGAGGACGACGAACAGCACAACCACCCCGGCGGCTGCCGCGGCGCTGGTGCGCGGACCTGCCGTGAGCAGCCGGGTGAGTGCCAGCAACGCAGTCAGCAAGATCGTGAAATTCGCCCCGCTGACCACACAAAGGTGTTGCAGGCCTGCGATTTCGAACGCATCGCGAACATCATCGGACAGTTCGGAGGTATCGCCGACGACCAGTGCCGGTAGCAGGCCCGCCGCGGCGGGCGGTAGCGCTCTCCCTGCTGCTTCGACAAGGTCTGCCCGCACGTCCGCGGCGAGCCGCTGCCACCACGGCAGGGTGCCGACGAGCTCCGGATCGGCCACCGCGTTCAGGGTCGCCACCGTCAGATCCGCCCGATTCGGTTCACTCACCCGGGCCCGGAACCGGATCACCTGCCCAGGCGACAGGCGGGCCCATTCGTCACCACCGGCGAGGACGACCACCGCCCCACCCACCCGCATCGTCGACGCACCGCCACCGAACTCGCGCAGCCCGGCATGGACAATCCACCGCCGCTGCCCACCGAACCCGCCGGCACGCATCGGTTTCGCGTCATCGGTGACAACGGCCAGCACCGTCACCGACCGCCCGAGCGATTCCCGCAACGGGTGCGCCTGCACGTGATACTCACGCCACGCACCCGCCGCCCCGAAACCAGCCGCGAGCAGCATCGTCGCCAGCCCCGCCACCGCGACGACTCGCCACCGCTCCCGCTTGTGCGCGATCGCCCACAACAACACGACCCATAACCCGATCGCCACCACCACGGCACCGACCGCCAGGACCAGCCCCGCGAACCAGCCAAGGGACACCGCAACGATCGTCGCAACCCAACACCCGAGTGCGGCAGGCACCAGCCGCATATCGAGAACCTGCCGCTCCGGCTCGTCCACCACCTCCTCTTCGCGCGGTGCCGCCTTCATTCGCCAGCCGGATTCGCGCCCGGGCCATCGCCTCGTACCGCACTACGCCCGACGACCGACCCGACCCCGAAGCACCCGAATTCCACACTGCTGTACGAATGTCCGACACAGTCCACGAAGCAGGGCGAGAAATCACCTGGCGAAGCAACGTGGTCGGCGCTCGACGCCACGTTGTCCGCAGTTGACCCGACGCATACTGCGGCAGCCGATGTCACACGTGCGGCGGTCGATGCCACGTGGCCTGGTCTCGACGCGACGCTGCCCGGGGCCAATGCGACAGGGTCTGCGACCGATGCCACGAGGTCGGCCGTCGATGTCAGGTGGTTGGGGGTTGAGGTTGGTGCGGGGCCGACCGATGCCGGGCATTCGCCCTGCGGATCGGTATCTCTGGTGGGGTCGGTTGTTTCGCCGATGCCGACCGGATCGGGCGGCCTGGTCATGTCGTCACCAGGTCGCGCAGGCGGGCGAGGCGGGCAGGGCCGATACCGTCTACTTCGCCTAGTTGGGCGACATCGGTGAATCGGCCGTTGGTCGAGCGCCAGGCGAGGATCGCTGTGGCGGTTACCGGTCCGACGCCGGGTAGTGCGTCGAGCTCCGCTGCCGTCGCGGTGTTCAGGTTGAGGCGAGCCTTGCCGCCTATTCCGTTCGAGGCGGTGTTCGTGCCCGTGACACTCGCCGCGCTCGGTGCGGTAGCGGGGGCGGGGTCGGCGGAGCCAATCATGGTGCTGCCCAGGCGTGGTGGTCCTGATTGGGGGCCGGTCGCGCCGACCACGAGCTGATCGCCGTCGGACAGGCGTTGCGCCAGGTTCAAGCCCGCCAGGTCCGCGCCGTCTCGGGCACCGCCTGCGATCTCGATGGCGTCGGCGATGCGGGAGCCACCGGGCAGACGGTGCAGACCCGGGCGGTCGACCAAACCCACCACGCTGACAACGACTTCCGTGCTCGCGCTCGGTCCGGTTCCTGCCACCGCGGCGGCTGTGGCGGTCGGCTCGGTTCGCCCGCCGATGCTCTCCGCACGAACTACCGGCACCGGCGGTATCGCCTGCCGCGTCGGCTGATCGCGCACCACGATGATGCCGGTGAGCACGACCGCGACCAGGCCCACCAAGCCGAGTACCAGCGCACCCCGGCGGCCGGGATCGAGGCGCGCCCCGCGGAACCGTTCGGGCACAAGCCGTTGCAGGCCGCCGGGTTGCGCGCCGTCGTCGAGCCAACCCGGCGCACGCACCTCCCCGCCCGACGGCGTGAGTTCATCGTCGTCCCAACGCCCCTCGGCGCCGCCATCGGTGCGGGCCCCTGCCGGTGTGGGTCCGCGAACTGACTCGCTGCGCAAGCCGCCCTGTCCCACCTTCTCGCGTACCGCCAGCCCGCCCAGCCGTTGCCGTACCCGCTCGTGCTCGTCGTGTCGTGACATGGCAGTGACGCTACGAGGCAGCGACCTCGGCAAACCGCCGCCGACCTGGGTGGGAAACGAACCTGTGGACAACGTCGAGCCTGTGGACAACTCCCGATCCTGGCGGCCGCACGCGTGCACGGCGAGGGCTTGGTCGGCCTCGTCGTCATCATCGGAAAGGCGGCCACGTCACGACTGGGACGTGTGCTGCTCGGCTCGAGGATGGTGCCGGGTCCAGGCGGCGTAACGCTGGGCCAGGGGTGCGGCACTGAGTCCATGGGCCAGTACCGAAAGTCCGATCGTCACGACCGCGGTGGTCAAGAGAAGATCTTCGTGGGGCAGTTCCTGGTGTTCTTCGAGGATGAGGATGACGAAGACGATGGTGGCGAGCCCGCGGGGGCCGAACCAGCCGACAAAGGCAATGGTCGGGGCCCGGGCGTGGGTGCCGATCATCGATAGCGCGACCGGGACCATCCGGACAACGGTGAGGCTCAGCACCGCGTAGCCCAGTACCGCCCAGGACAGGTGGCCGAGGGCGGGACCGAGCAGCACGGCGCCGAAGACAATGAAGGTGACGGCGTTGAACAGGTCGCCGGATTCGTCGAGCAGGCCGGCGTCGTCGCTGTCGTTCGCGGTGCGGCGGCGGATCGTGCCGAACGTCAGTCCGCCGACGAACGCCGCGATAAATCCCGACCCGCCCAGTGGCACGGCGACGGTGTAACCGAGTAGGGCGGCCGCGACGGGAACGATCTGCGCCCATAGTGGGTCGATTGTGCGGTGCCGCTGCGCAGTGACCAGGATCGTGGCGGCGATCGCCCCGGCGACCAGTCCTGCCAAGACGCCGTACCCGATCTGTTCGGAGACCAGCCGTGCCGCGGCGCCGCCGCCGATCGCACCGGATTCGGCGTGTGCGATCGCCAGCACGATCAAGAACAAGGGCACGCAGATTCCGTCGTTGAGACCACTTTCGACATTCAGGCCTTGCCGCACCCGTGCCGGCAGCACCGGAAGCGTGACCACCGCCTGTCCCAACGCGGCGTCGGTAGGAGCCAGAATGACCGCGAGCAGCAGCGCCTCTGGCCAAGCGAGGTCGCCGAGCACGACCACCGCTACAGCGAAACCCGCCGCGATAGTCAATGGCAAGCCGATTCCGAGCAGCCTCACGGGAAGAGAGATCTCAGCACGCAACTCGGCCAGGTCCACCCGCGAGGCATCGGAAAACAGCACCATCGCCAACGTCACCTCGGCGAGGAGTTTGATGATCTCGGCGGTGGCTTCCACATCGATCAGCCTCAGCGACACGCCCCCGAGTAACAGGCCGGCGGCGGTGAAGATCATCGGTGCGGTGATCGGTGTACCCGAGACCCGTCCCGAGATCGACGCGAAGATCAACAACACCGTGGCGATCGTCGGTAATGCCCACGTCACGCGTGCTCCGCGGAAACGATCAGGAACAGTCCGCCCGCACCACGGCCGTGGCCGGGAAGTCCGAATGTGATCCGTGCCGGAACGGTGTCGCGATCGATGCTCATCTCTCGGTATTCCCTTCCATCCGGGTAGGCGATGTCGGACAGAATCTGGCGTGAGTACGCTCGGCCGACTGCACGGCCACGCAGTATCAGGCCGGCGTCATAGGCCAGTTCAGCAATAGCTTCCTCCGAAAGTGCCGCTCACGCTTCACACGAATCGGGTGAGGCTCCCATACTTCGCTCACTCGGTTTCCGATCACCCCATGGGCGCCCTCTGGCGCGCCGACGCCGTAGAAATACTGCCGCCGACCGACCAGACGATCCCGCCCCGACTGTCGCCCGGCGCCCACCTGCTCGCACAGCGCGGCGAACTCGACCTCGAGCTGGCGGGCAGGGCCGAAGCGACGCAGGAAACGAACCTGTGGACAACGGCGAGCCTGTGGACAACGTCCGGTCAGCGAGCGCTGAGCGCGGAATCCGCGCGGTCCGAGCGAATACGGTGCGCGCATGGCCGAAACGACGTACGGATGGTGCCATGGACCTGGCACACCGATTCCGCGACTTCGCGTATCGCGAGGTACACAGCAATTCCCCGCTCTACCTTCGGCGGGCCGTCGACATCGCCGAGGACCCCGCGGTGCTGGCGTTGATCGCCGAGCTGCCAACGGACAAGCAGCAACCCAACCTGATCCTGGCGGCCGCGCGCGTGAACGGCGCGATCGCGGTGCCCTACCGCGAGTTCCGCGGGCAGCTGATCGCGCGCTGGCCCGCGATCTCGGCGACAGCGCTGGCCAGACGCACCCAGACGAACGAAGCCGGCCGCGCGGCAACACTGCTACCGGTGCTCGCCCGGCTTCCCGGACCGCTGGCGCTGATCGAGGTCGGCGCCTCGGCGGGACTGTGCCTGTACCCGGACCGTTTCAGCTACCGCTACGACGGGACAGCACTGGATCCCGCCGATGGTCCGTCCCCAGTGGTGTTGCCGTGCACGGTAACCGGCGACGCACCGATACCGGCTCGGCTACCCGAAGTGGTACATCGAGCCGGAGTCGACCTGAACCCGCTGGACGCGAGAGACATCCGGGATCGGGAATGGCTGGAAGCACTGGTCTGGCCGGGACAGGACGAACGTCTCGCGAGGCTGCGAGCGTCCTGCGCGATCGCTGCAGCGAATCCACCGCTCCTGGTGGCGGGCGACGTGAACGAGAAGGTCGCCGAACTGGTCCACACCGCGCCGCCCGACAGCACGGTGGTCGTGTTCCACAGCGCGGTGCTCACCTATCTGCCCGCACAGGCCCGCGAGGAGTTCATCACCTCGGTGCGTGCGCTGCCCTGTCATTGGGTGTCCCAGGAGGGCACCGGTGTGATCGCGGAGTTCGCCGACCGGCTGCCCGCAACAGACTCGGGCACAGCGCGGATGGTGCTCGCGGTGGACGGCGAGCCGGTGGCCTACGCCGGGCCGCACGGCCAGTCGCTGGACTGGTTCGGCCCGGCGTAGCGCGGTCGACGTCAGATCCTGCGCATCACCGAAACGACCCGGCCCAGGATCACGGCCTCGTCGCCGTCGATGACCGAGTAGGCGGGGTTGCGGGGCTCGAGTTGCACATGGCCGTTGCGCCGGCGATACACCTTGACCGTGGCTTCCTCACCGATCATGGCGGCCACGATGTCACCGGAGTCGGCCTCGCGCTGGCTGCGGACGACGACGAGGTCGCCGTCACAGATCGCGGCGTCGATCATCGAGTCGCCGCGGACGCGGAGGCCGAAAACCTCGCCGCGGCCGACGAGTTCACGCGGCAGGGTGAGCAGGTCGTCGACGTGCTGCTCGGCCAGGATCGGGGTGCCCGCGGCGATGTCACCGACCACGGGCACGGTCACCGACCCGCCGGAGCCGCCTGCCGGTGCGTGCCGCAGGAACAGACGCACATCGATGGGGCGGGTCATCGCGGCACCGCGGCGCAGGAAGCCGTCCTCCTCCAGCGCTTTCAGATGCTTGGAGACCGTGGACGTGGAGCGAAGGCCGACGGCGTCGGCGATCTCCCTGGCGCTGGGCGGGTAGCCGTGCGCGAGCACCGAATCCCGGATCACGGCGAGGATGTGTTGCCTGCGATGCGGCAGGTGCGCGGTGTCGGGGTAGTCGAAGTCGTCGTATCCGGTCACCGGGGCATCGTAGATGCCCGCGGGTTCAGACCGTCGGCGCAGGCTACCGGCGTGGCAGCCCGCAGCGGAACTCGGTGCCGGTCACGAACACCCGCCGGGCACAACGAGCACGCCGAGCGCGCCGACACCGAGGTGCACGCCCAGGGTGGGGCCGAACTCGGCGACGTAGAGCTCCTCGACCTCGGGCACCTGTTCGCGCAGCTGGGCGGCGATCGTCTCGGCGGCATCGGCGGCCCCCAGATGCTGGACGGCCAGCGCAGCGCCGTCCCCGCCCGCGGCATCCACCGCGGCCGCCACCAGCTTCGCGTAGGCACGCGATCTGGTCCGCACCTTCTCGCGCAGCTCCAGTTTGCCTTCGACCAGCTGCAGCAGTGGCTTCGTCACCAGTTCGCTGCCGAAGAACGCGGCGGCACTGCTCAGCCTGCCGCCCTTGCGGAGCTGTTCGGTGCGGTTGACCAGGATGAATGTGCGGGCGCGCGCGGCGGCCGCCACCGCGCGTTCGTAGACGGCATCCAGCGCCTCGCCCGCACGGGCCCGGCGCGCGGCGGCGAGCACAGGCAGACCGGTCGCCAAGCCGGCGCCGAGCGAATCCACCAGGCGCACACGATCTTCGGCGCCCATATCGCGGACCGCCTGCCGCCCCGACTCCCAGGTCGCCGACAGGGTGCGCGACAAATGCACGGCGACGACACCGTCGCCGTCGCTATGGCTCAGCGCGCGTTCGTAGGCCTCGCGCAGCTCTCCCGGCGAGGCAGCCGAAGTGGTGACCGAATCCGTCGAGTAGTCGATCTCGACGGGATCGATGCCCTCCCGGATCTCCCGGTCGCCGACGAGCACATGCAACGGCACCACTTCGATACCGAGCTCGGCGACGACGTCGGCGGACAGCCCGGCCGCCGAATCGGTGACCACCACAACGGCCACGGACTACCGGACCTCCTGCAGCGCCTTGGTCATCGCCGTCGCCACCGCCGCGTGCCCCGCCCAGCCCCAGTGGATGCCGTCCGGGTTCGCCGCACCCGACTCGATGTCCTCGCGCACGGCCTCACCGAGGTCGACCAGCGGCACCGAGGTACGGCCCGACCACGCCTGCAGCGCCTTGACCGCGCGCGCACGGCCCCGGTGCACCCGCCCGTAGGCATCGCACTGGTGTACCGACGGCAGCACCGCGACCACGGGCAGCTCGGGACGCAGATGGTTCAGCGCCTCGCGCGACTGCTCCAGGTAGTCGACACTCACCTTCGGCGGAAGCGCCACGGGCCGACCGAGTTTCGACAGCTTGGGCTGCAGCCAGTTGTAGGAAGCGCGCACGCCACGGCGCAGCTTCGGGGGACGGATGTAGCGGATCAGCTCCCGCAGCGCGGTGGGCAGCGGGGAGGGCAGGGTGTCCATACCACCGACGGCGAACACGACCGCGCCTGCCCGCGGCACCGCGGCCCAGACCCGGGGGTCACCGATGAGCGCCCAGTAGGCGTCGCGGCAGGTCCAGCCGATCCGGGCGATCAGCTCCACATCCCAATCCAGTTCGGCGGCCACCATATTCGGCCAGATCCGCGGATCGTCCGCGGGCAGACCACCCTTGGGGCCGTAATACGCGAGGGAGTCGGCGATCACCAGCAGCACGGGGCGCGGCGACGCGGATTCCACCGGCCGGGGCGCGGTCGATTCCTCGACGAGCACGACCTCCACGGCCGCCTCGGCGAGCGATTCCCCCTGTGCGACAGCGGTCTCCCCAACCAGCGAGTCCGGAGCGAACACCTCGGCCACCGAGGCAGAGTCCGCAGACACCGCGACGGACTCCTCCGCCACCGTCTCGGCCGAATCGCCCACCGTCTCGGCAACGGCAGCGGTGTCGGCCTCCGACGGATCGCTGGAACCACCAGCCGCACTGGCCGACTGGAGGTCTTGCGCCGCGGCGGGCTCTGCCACGGAGTTCGTCGTCGCCACGAGATCGTCAGCATCCGCAGCGGGACTGGTGCCGTCGGACAGCTCCGTGACGGACACCGCCGACTCGTCGGTATCCGACTGCGCAACAGCCGATTCGGCGTCGGCAGCATCCGGCTGCCCGGCAGAGTCCGCTACAACCTCAGTCGCGACCTCGGGCTCAGCCGCGGCCTCGGCGACACCATCGCCCGCTGTGGCAGGCTCGCCGTCGACATCGGCGTCCGAGTCCTCCGACGAGTCGCCCACCGACGCGGAATCGCTTGCCGCGGAGTCGACCTGCTCGGGCTCGGCGGCTACCGGCGCCGGCGGCGGGCCGAACAGCGCGTCGGGTAGCGAGCGTTCGCTGCGCGCGGTGACCTGCTTGAAGAGTTCGTCCGGCACCGAACGGATGGGCTCCTCACGCTCAGGGCGTGCGGGCCGAGCGGGTGGCGGGCCGAACAGCGCGTCCGGCAATTGCCGTCCGGGCTTGGCCGTCACCTGCTGGAACAGTTCGTCCGGTACCGATCGGACGGGCTCTTCAGAGGACATCGGGAGCTACCTTCGCCGCTGCGTTCCAAACATCGAGGCGCCAGCCGGGTCGGTCGATGTCAGGGCCGTGACTGGACAGCTGTACCCAGCTCGTATTGGCCAGCCCACCGAGGGCAGGCCAGTTCTCTGGGGGCAGTTCCAGCAACGCGGCCGTGAGGGCAGCGATCAGCCCGCCGTGCGCCACCAGGATGATAGTCCGGCCGGGCCAATCCTGTCGCTCGTTGTACAGTTCGCGCACCACGGGCAGCGAACGCGCACCGACCTCGAGTTTGCTCTCGCCACCGGGCGGTGTGTAGGTGGCGTCGAGCCGCCACTGCACGCGCGCGCCCGGGTAGTCGGCGTCGACCTCGAGATGGGTCAGACCCTCCCAGTCGCCGAGGTGGGTCTCGCGCAGCCGCTGATCGGTGACGACCGGCAGCTCGCTGATGTCGCCGAGCGCCTGCGCCGTCTCTTTGGCGCGCCGCAGATCGGAGGCGTGGATGGCGATGGCATTGCGCGAAACCAGTTCGCGCGCCGCCTCTTTGGCCTGCTGACGACCTAGCTCGGTGAGATCGGTATCGATCTGCCCCTGCATCCGGTCCGCCGCGTTCCATTCGGTCTGCCCGTGCCGCAGCAGGATCAGCGTGCGCACATGGGCGTACTTGCTCACTCGGTGTCGCCCTCTACCTGTGCGTCGTCGGCGGCCGGAGTCGGCGGGGCGGCGATGCCATCGACAGGGACGGTCGGGCAGTCACGCCACAACCGCTCCAGCGCATAGAAATTGCGCTCGTCGTTGTGCTGGATGTGCACGACGATGTCGACGTAGTCGAGCAGCGCCCAGCGACCCTCGCGGGTGCCTTCGCGACGGACCGGCTTGTGCCCGGCTTCGCGCAGCTTCTCTTCGACGTTGTCGACGATCGCGTTGACCTGGCGCTCGTTGGGCGCCGAGGCGATCACGAAGCAGTCGGTGATCACCAGCTGTTCGGAGACGTCGAGGACGACGACATCGGTGGCGAGCTTGTCGTCTGCCGCGAGTGCGGCGACCTTGGCCATTTCGACCGCTTCGGCGGTGGCACTCATGCGTCCTCCCCCAGACAGGTCAGACCCTCGATCGTGTGGCTCAACGTCAGCTACCTTCCGTTCCTGCGGGCCCATACAGGTGCCGCTTCGATATGTACTGCACCACGCCGTCGGGGACGAGGTACCAGACCGGCCGACCCTCCGCGGCGCGGCGGCGGCATTCGCTCGACGAAATGGCCAGCGCGGGGATCTCGATCATCGTCACGGCATCGGCGGGCAGGTCCCGCAGATGCTCCTCGAGATGGTCGGTGTTCAGCTCGTACCCCGGACGGCTCACCCCGACGAACTTCGCCAGTTCGAACAGTTCGGTCCAATCCTGCCATGTCAGGATGTTGGCCAGCGCGTCCGCACCGGTGATGAAGTACAGCTCGGCGTCGGGATGAGCGCTCTGCATCTCGCGCAGGGTGTCCACCGTGTAGGTGACCTTGTTGCGTTCGATATCGGCCCGGCTGACCGAGAACCTCGGGTTGGACGCGGTGGCGATGACCGTCATCAGATACCGGTCCTCGGCGGGGCTGACCTGCTTGTTCACCTTCTGCCACGGCTGACCGGTCGGAACGAAGATGACCTCGTCGAGCTCGAACCGGTTCGCGACCTCGCTGGCCGCGACCAGGTGGCCGTGGTGGACGGGGTCGAAGGTGCCGCCCATGACGCCGAGCTTGCGGCGCGGCCGAGCTGTTTCGTGCATGAGGTCCGAGCTTAACGGGACTGCCACCGTCGGAGCGGACCGGACCGCTCCGTGGCAGCTCGGCGTCAGCACGGACCCGACGCCTGCGCGCACATCTGCGCGAACTGGGCGCGGGTGCGATCCAGCTCATCGGCGATGTGCGGGCCCGGATCGGTGGCGAGCCGGTTGTTCAGTTCGGCCATCAGCACGTCGATCGTGACCCACCACGGCCCGCGGACCCTGCCCCGGGGTCCACGCAGCTGCAGCCAGGCCGCCGCGCGGAGGCAGCGGGCACGCGGCGCGATCTTGCCCAGCTCACCCCACAGGCCGGCGGCCCGCAGATAACCGCCCAGCGCGGCCGACTCCTGCCCGCAACATTCCCGGGCCACGGCCGCCGACCACACCAGATCGGCGTGCCGATGCCGCTGCGTGGCCGAACCGGCGAGCAGCCGCGCCGCCTCGGTGAACTGCCAGGCGGCCTGGCGGTGACGGCCGAGCCGCATCAGCGACTCGGCGAACTCGGCGCGGACCAGCGCGAGCTCGCCGGACGGATAGCCGGCGACGCCGCTCAGCAGGGGCCGGTCGAAGGCGGTGACGGCCTCGACGTGCCTGCCCGCCCGATGCCAGGCCCGGCCCGCGACCAGCCACAGGTGCGCGGAATCGGCCGCCGAGATGGAGTGCCAGCACGCGGCGGCCGAGGCTGCTGCCCTGGCCACATCGCGGTCGCGGCCCGGTTGGGCGGCGATCGCGGTGACCAGCCGGGTGCGCAACTCGGCGAGTTCCCGGCCACCGATTTCGCCGAAGCCGACGACCAGCGCGCGACGCAGCT
Source organism: Nocardia sp. NPDC055029 (assembly GCF_053608525.1). Classification (NCBI taxonomy): domain Bacteria; kingdom Bacillati; phylum Actinomycetota; class Actinomycetes; order Mycobacteriales; family Nocardiaceae; genus Nocardia; species Nocardia sp. NPDC055029. The sequence goes on along the minus strand of NZ_JBSGVQ010000036.1, from coordinate 41,920 downwards.
GCTCTTCGGCGGCGGCGGGCGCGTCGGCCAGCCGCGCTGCCGCGATCCCGGCCAGCCTGCGCGCTGCCCGTGCTCCGGAACCTGGGGGCAGGTGCCCGGCCTGCACCGGCTCGCCGGCGGGTTCGACTGCTGCACACAAACTCTCGTTGGAGGATGGGTCGGTCACCAGGCGAACCACATCCACCGCGCGACGGCTCGGGCCCGCCGCGCTGTCACCCTGTCCGATACCCGTCGGTCGGACCGCTCGTCGTCGCGCGACGCCCCTGCCAGCATGGCGGTGATCTTGGTGGGCAGGCCATATGAGCGGCTTAACGTCCGCTGAAGCCGTCAGGCCTTGGGGCGCTTCGACTTCGGGAGCTTGGCCACGACGGCGTCGTAGGAGGCGTCGATCAGCTCGCGCAATTCGTCGGGCGGGACGGCGCCGCCGACACTGATGCTGTTCCAGCCGTAGCGCCCGATATAGGCGGACGCGCTGACGTCATCGGGGTAGATGTGGACCAGCTCGTCGGCCTCGCCGCGGTCGCGCCCGCATTTGAGCCCGATCGACGTGCCTTCCCCGAGGAAGGCGAAGATCTTGTCGCCCACTTTGGCGACGACGTCGCCCTCCCACGGTTCGTCTTGCCAGGCACCGGGTTTGGCCAGGCAGTAGGTCAGCAGATCCTCGCTCATCACCAGCTCCTTCAGACGGGCAACAACCGGGAGACCACGTCGGTCAGCTGGCGCGCGGATCGGCATTCGTGCATCTCGATCACCTCGCCGTACTCGCGAGCCGCCGAATCGCCGGTACCCCACAGATTCCGCGGTTCGGGATTCAGCCAGTGCGCGTGCCGGGCGGTGTCGACCAGCTGCCGCAGGGTGTCCAGCTGCGGATTGCGGTAGTTGGTGCGGCCGTCGCCGAGCACCAGCAGGGAACTTCGGCTGGTGACCGCGTCACCGAAATTGTCGGCGAAGGTGGTCAGCGCCTGGCCGTAGTCGGAGTGCCCGTCGGCGTCGATGATCCGCGACTCGGTGAAGATCCTGGTCAGCACGTTGTCGAGGCCGGCATACGGGTCGAAGAAGGTGGTCACTTCGTCGGTGCGGTCGACGAAGGCGAAGATCCTGACCCGGGAGAACTGCTCGCGCAACGCGCTGACCAGCAGCATGGTGAAGTTGCTGAATCCGGCGACCGAGCCCGAGATGTCGCACAGCAGAACCAGTTCCGGGCGGCCGGGCCTGGGCTTGCGGTTCACCAGGTCGATCGGCACGCCGCCGGTGGACATCGAGGCCCGCAGCGTCTTGCGCAGATCGATCTCGCCGCGGCGGGCCTTCTTGCGCCGCACCGCGAGGCGGGAGGCGAGGATCCGGGCCAGCCGCTGGCTGCCACGCCGCAGTTCGACGAGCTCGCGTTCGGAGGCGCGCAGGAAGTCGGCGTCCTCGGCCTGGCGGGCGACGCCGTAGGTGGCGACGCGATCGCGACCGATCTGCTCGGCGACCCGGCGATTGGTCTCGGCTTCCACGCTCGCCCGGAAGCCGGCGATGCGTTCCCGGACGATCCGCTGCGCGACCTCGGTATCGCGGTCGCTCGCGTCCGGGGGCAGGCCCAGACCCGCCAGTACCCGGGCCAGCAAGGTTTGTGGCGCGAGGTCCTTCAACGCCTGATACGCCGAGAACGACGGCCCGCGCGCCGACTGGTACTGACCCAGCTGCTCGACGACCTGCCCGGCCAGCAACTGCAACTGGGCGCCGCTGTCCTCGGCGGTGAGCAGTTCGGCCAGCTGTTCACGCAGAGCCGGCAGGTCGACCTGGCCCTCCGGCGTGCGCGGCAGGTCGGCGGCCTCGGCACCGCGCTCCCCCACCGCGACCGGGAACCACAGGTCGAACAATCCGTCGAAGGTGCGCCGGTGGGTGGGACGGCGCAGCAGCGCGCACGCGAGTCCCTCGCGCACCGACTCGCGATCGAGCAGGTCGAGCACGGTGAGTACCCGGCCCGCGTCGACAGTTTCCGAGGGCCCGACCGGCACGCCGCGGGCCCGCAGCGCCGCGACGAACCCGGCGACATGCCCGCCGAGTCCGTGCGGGCCAGGCGCTGTCATCTCAGGCCAGCTTCAGCTCGGCCAGCGCGCGCTGGTGGTCGCTGCGATGCTTGAGCACCACGCCGAGCGTGGCGCGCACCGTGGCGTCGTCGAGGTCTGCGGCGCCCAGCGCGAGCAGGGTGTGGCCCCAGTCGATCGATTCGGCGACCGACGGCAGCTTCTTGAGCTGCATCCCGCGCAGGACGTGCACGATCCGCACCAGCTGCTCGGCGACCGTGACCGACAGCTCCGGCACCCGGCTGGCGAGGATGCGACGCTCGAGTTCCTCGTCGGGGAAGTCCAGGTGCAGGTACAGGCAGCGGCGCTTGAGCGCCTCGGACAGCTCACGGGTGGCGTTCGAGGTGAGGACGACGAACGGTTTACGGGTCGCGGTGATGGTGCCGAGTTCCGGGACGGTCACCGCGAAATCGCTCAGTACCTCGAGCAGCAGGCCCTCGATCTCGACGTCGGCCTTGTCGGTCTCGTCGATCAGCAGCACCGTCGGCTCGCTGCGCCGGATGGCGGTGAGCAGCGGGCGCGAGAGCAGGAATTCCTCGGTGAAGACGTCGGCTTTGGTTTCGGCCCAATCGTTCTCACTCGAGGCCTGGATCCGCAGGATCTGCTTGGCGTGGTTCCACTCGTAGAGGGCGCGGGCCTCGTCGACGCCTTCGTAGCACTGCAGCCGGACCAGCTCGGCCCCGGCGACCTGGGCCACCGCACGCGAGAGCTCGGTCTTGCCGACACCGGCGGGACCTTCGATGAGCAGTGGCTTGCCCAGCCGGTCGGCAAGGAAGACCGAGGTGGCCGTGGCCTTGTCGGCCAGGTAGCCGGTGTCGGCGAGCCGGGCGATGACGTCGTCGACCGAGGTGAAGATCGGTTCTTGTACCAGTGTCACGATCACACCGGCCGAGTCTGGCCGTCGCCCCACACGATCCACTTGGTGGAGGTGAGTTCGGGCAGTGCCATCGGGCCGCGGGCGTGCAGCTTCTGGGTGGAGATGCCGATTTCGGCGCCGAAGCCGAACTGCTCACCGTCGGTGAAGGCGGTGGACGCGTTCACCATCACGGCGGCCGCGTCGACGCGGGAGGTGAACTCCCGTGCGGCGGCCAGGTCGGCGGTGACGATGGCCTCGGTGTGGCCGGTGCCCCAGGTGTTGATGTGCTCGACGGCGGCGTCGAGACCGTCGACGACCTTCAGCGCGATATCCATGGTGAGGTACTCCTCACCCCAGTCGGCGTCGGTCGCCGGGACCTGACCCGGCAGCTCGCCGTGGATGGTGACGCCCGCGTCCTCGAGCGCCTTGCTCAGGCGCGGCAGGGCGGTCTCGGCGACGGCCGCGTCGATCAGCACGGTCTCGGCCGCGTTGCAGACGCTGGGGCGGCGGGTCTTGGCGTTGAGCAGGATGGCCTCGGCCATGTCCAGGTCGGCGGCGGCGTGCACGTAGACGTGGCAGTTGCCGGTGCCGGTCTCGATGGTCGGCACCTGGGCGTCGCGCACCACCGCGTTGATCAGGCCCGCGCCGCCGCGCGGGATGACCACGTCGACGAGGCCGCGGGCCTGGATCAGGTGGGTGACGCTGGAACGGTCGTTGCTGGGCAGCAGCTGCACCGCGTCGGCCGGGATGTCCTGGGTGACAAGGGCTTCGCGCAGCACCTCGACCAGGGTGGCGTTGGAGTTCGCCGCCGAGGAGGAGCCGCGCAGCAGGGCCGCGTTGCCCGACTTCAGCGCGAGGCCGAACGCGTCGACGGTGACATTGGGCCTGGCCTCGTAGACCATGCCGACGACGCCGAGCGGCACGCGGGTCTGGCGGATCTCGAGCCCGTTGGGCAGCGTGGAACCGCGGATGACGCCGCCGACCGGATCGGGCAGGCCTGCCACCTGGCGCAGGCCCGAGGCGATGCCGTCGATGCGCTCCTTGGTCAGCCGCAGGCGGTCGAGCAGGTTCTCCTCGGTACCGGCGGCCTGCGCGGTCGCGATGTCGGTGGCATTGGCCGCGAGCACGCGATCGGCGGCGGCGAGCAGCGCGTCGGCCGCCGCGTGCAATGCGTCGTTCTTCTGCGCCGTGGTCAGCTGAGCCAGCACGCGGGACGCGACGCGAGCCCTGCGGGCGGCGTCGTGCACCGCTGCGCGGATGTCGAGCTCGGGGGTCACTTCTACCGTCATGGGTATCAGCGTACGCAGTGCGGCTGTCCCGCTCGCCGCCACCCGGACCCCGGAATACGGCTCCGACCGGCGGCGGGACCGAGTTGTCCACAGGATTTCGCGCTGCCGCGTGACTTGTCCACAGGTCACGCCGCGCTCGCCACCCGAAATCGCCGCCGACCATGCCGCCGCCGCTAAATTTGCGGCCATGGACTTCGCCGCATCCACCGTCGTCGTGCTCGGCAGCGTCAACATGGATCTGGTCACCACCACGGCGCAACGGCCGGCACCGGGCGAGACCGTGCTCGGGTCCGGTTTCGCGACCGTCCCCGGCGGCAAGGGCGCGAACCAGGCGATCGCGGCGGCGCGCTCAGGCGCACCGGTGCGCTTCCTCGGCGCCGTCGGTGACGACGCGTTCGGGACCACACTGCGATCCACGCTGGCCGAGGCCGGTGTCGACACCGCGCTGCTGCGCACGGTCGACGGGCCGAGCGGCGTGGCGACGATCGTGGTCGACGAGACCGGCGAGAACAGCATCATCGTCGTCGTTGGCGCGAACGGGCGGGTGACCCACCTGACCGAAGACGAACTCGCGGCGATCGCGGCCGCCGACATCCTCCTGTGCCAGTTGGAGATTCCGCTCGACACGGTGGCCGCCGCCGCCCGGCACGCCCGTGCATCGGGCACGATCGTCGCGCTCAACCCCTCACCCGTGCAACCGCTACCCGCCGCGCTGTGGGCCGACGTCGACCTCGCCATCGTGAATTCACTGGAGTCCGACCGGTATTCGGCCGAACTGAACCAGATACCGCAGGTGGTGCGAACCCTCGGCGGCGGCGGTGCGGTGTATCGATCCACCGACGGCTCCGAGTTCGCGGTCGCCGGGCGCAGGGTCGATGTCGTCGACACCACCGGCGCGGGCGACGCCTTCACCGGCGCCCTCGTCGCGACCTGGGCGACCGGGCCGCACGCTTCGGTGACCTGGGCCAATGCCGCCGGTGCCGTGGCGACCACCCGTCTCGGCGCCAGCTCCTCGATCCCGGACCGCGCCCGGATCGAGCGCGCGCTCGCGGTGGACTGATCCGCCGCCGAGCCCGGCGAAATTCACGTGCACCACACGGTTCGGGGTCCTACCGTGGGTAGTACATCAAGGAAAGGACCGACCATGTTTCCCGTCGAGCTGCGCGGTACCCGAGCGCAGACGCTCATGTGGGCCAACGAGCACGAGATCGAGCAGTCAGCGCTGCGTCAGCTCCGCAATATCGCGGAACTGAAATGGGTGTATGGACTGCGCGTGATGCCCGATGTGCACCTGGGCAAAGGCGCGACGGTGGGGTCGGTCATCGCCATGCGGGACGCGGTCGCGCCTGCGGCGGTCGGTGTCGATATCGGGTGCGGGATGGAGAGCGTGAAGACCGGGCTCACCGCCTCGGACCTGCCCGATGATCTGCGGTCGCTGCGGTCGCGAATCGAGCGGGCGGTGCCGGTGGGGTTCAACGCGCACAAGGAGGCGGTGAACGTCGGTGCGCTGCATGCCGGTTCGCACGGGCAGTCGGCGCGGACGAAGGGCTGGGACCGGTTCTGGCGTGAGTTCGGCGAGCTGCATCCCGGTGTGTCGTCGCTGGAGTCCAAGGCGCACAAGCAGATCGGATCGCTCGGCGGCGGCAATCACTTCATCGAGGTCTGCCTCGACCAGGACGACGCCGTGTGGATTCTGCTGCACTCCGGGTCGCGCAATATCGGCAAGGAGCTGGCGGAGCGGCACATGGCGATAGCGCGGGGGCTGCCGCACAACCAGTCACTGCCCGATCGCGATCTGGCGGTATTCCTCACCGGGACACCGGAAATGGACGCCTACCGGCGTGACCTCACCTGGGCGCAGGAATACGCCGCGCGGAATCGCGCGGTGATGCTGTCGCTCGTGTGCCGGGCGGTGCGCGACGAATTCGCAGGCCGTGACGTGCGTTTCGACGAGCCGATTTCGTGTCACCACAACTATGTGGCGGAGGAGATCATCGACGGCGTGCCGATGCTGGTGACCCGCAAGGGTGCGGTGCGGGCGGGCGCGGGTGATCTCGCGTTGATTCCCGGATCGATGGGGACGCGGTCGTATGTGGTGCGTGGCAAGGGGAATCCGGCCTCGTTCCAGTCGGCGTCGCACGGTGCGGGGCGGCGGTTGAGCCGGACCGCGGCCAAGAAGCAGTTCACCGTCGCGGATCTGGTTGCCCAGACCGAGGGCGTGGAATCGCGCAAGGACGCGGGTGTGGTCGACGAGATCCCGGCCGCGTACAAGGACATCGACGAGGTGATCGCGGCCCAGGCCGACCTGGTCGACGTGGTGGCGACGCTGCGTCAGGTCCTCTGCGTGAAGGGTTGAGTCATCGTCGGCGCAGGGTGCCCGCCACACCAGCGCCGACGAGCAACAGCCCGAGGACGAAGGTGAAGCCGCTGGTGATCCACGCGTTGAGCGCGATATGCAGCTCGTCGGTCATCAGCGGCAGATCCCCCACCAGCCGCCAGGTGCTCTCCGGCGACACGAAGTAGATCAGCCCGGGCAGCACACCCCACACCAACCCGGCCAGGATCGTCGCGATCGGTGTGGACCCTGCCAGCGCGCTGACCAGCAACAACAGCAGCGCACCCACGATGATCTGCAAGGTCGAGCCGAGCCGATCTGCGGCGTCACCAATGATCACCCACCGACTGGTGTCCAGCGCACCGTGCGCGGCCAATGCCATCCCGACGGGTGTCACAACCAGCGCGAGAAACAGGCCTGCCACCGTGCGAGACGTTCCAGAATTCGACCGGAACTGTGACCCGGGCGGCGTCCACCCCGCAGGCGGATCGAATCTGTTCGCCATGGAGCCCCTCCGGCAATCCGGTAACTCGCCCTATTGTCCTCTCCTACTCGGCATTACGCGGAACGAATGCCCCATCCCATGCCGCATCGCCCTATGTTGCCCACTGATCTCGCAAGAACATGGGTAACTCCCCGGGCACGGGCGAACCAAGCCACCGCCCCCTCCGTCGGCCGCCTGCCTCCGCCCACCGCACCTAGCTCTGGCCTGAATCGCGGAGAGGCGGGACTGTACCGCTGATCAAACCTGTCGGTGGGGTCGGGCAGCATGGGGCGCATGACCTCAGCGACCGGCAACGACGTGCTCGATCTGACGGCTCCCGACCTGCGCGAACGCGCGGAGGAGTTGTTGCGTGAGCTGGCCGGGCCCGAGGCGCGGTTGCGGGAGGACCAGTGGATCGCGATCGAAGCGCTCGTGGTGCAGCGCAGGCGGGCGCTGGTGGTGCAGCGGACCGGCTGGGGCAAGTCGGCGGTGTACTTCATCGCGGCGAAATTGCTGCGGCGGGCCGGGCGGGGGCCGACGGTGATCGTGTCGCCGCTGCTGGCGTTGATGCGCAACCAGGTGGCGGCCGCCGAGCGGGCCGGGGTGGTGGCGGACACGATCAACTCGGGCAATGTCACCGAGTGGGACGAGATCCATCAGCGGGTGGCCGACGGCGCGGTCGATGTGCTGCTGGTGAGCCCGGAACGGTTGAACAATCCCGACTTTCGCGATCAGGTGCTGCCGCGGCTGGCCGCCGACGCCGGGCTGGTGGTGATCGACGAAGCGCACTGTGTGTCGGACTGGGGGCATGATTTCCGGCCCGACTATCGCCGTATCCGCACGCTGATCGCCGACCTGGGCTCCGACGTGCCGGTGCTGGCGACCACCGCGACCGCCAATGACCGTGTGGTCACCGATGTGGCGGGCCAGATCGGTACCGACACGCTGGTGTTGCGCGGCACGCTGGATCGTGCGTCGCTGCATCTGTCGGTGGTGCGGTTCGACGATGCCGTGCAGCGCACCGCCTGGCTGGCCGGGCAACTCGACCGGCTGCCCGGATCCGGGATCATCTACTGCCTCACGGTGGCCGCCGCGCACGATCTGGCCGACGTGCTGAATTCGCACGGTCACACCGTCGCCGCCTACACCGGCCAGACCGACCCGGCCGAACGCGAAGTGCTCGAGGGCGCGCTGCTGAACAACGGGGTCAAGGCGCTGATCGCGACCTCGGCGCTGGGTATGGGTTTCGACAAACCCGATCTCGGGTTCGTGGTACATGTCGGTGCGCCGTCGTCCCCCATCGCCTACTACCAGCAGGTCGGACGCGCGGGCCGAGGTACCGAGCGGGCCGAGGTGGTGTTGCTTCCCGGCGCGGAAGACAGCCGGATCTGGAGCTACTTCGCCTCGGTGGCGTTCCCGCGCGAGCACATCGTGCGCGCGGTGCTTGCCGCTCTCGACACCGATCGGCCGATGTCGACGATCGCGCTGGAACCGCTCGTCGAGCTGAACCGGTCCCGGCTGGAAATGGTGCTGAAGGTGCTCGACGTGGACGGTGCGGTGCGCCGGGTGCGCGGTGGCTGGCTGTCCACCGGCGAACCGTGGACCTACGACACCGAGCGCTACGAACGTCTCGCCGCCGCCCGCGATACCGAGCAGCAGGCGATGATCGACTACCAGGCGACCACCGCCTGCCGGATGACATTCCTGCGCCGCCAGCTCGACGACCCGGGTCTCGGCGCGCTCGACGCCGCGACCCCCGACTGCGGGCGCTGCGACAACTGCACCGGCACCCGCCCCGACACCACCGTCGACGCGGCCGCCGTCGCCGCCACCAGGGCTAGGCTGGACCGCCCCGGCCTCGACCTGGCGCCGCGCAAGCAGTGGCCCACCGGCATGGCGAAGCTGGGAATCCCGTTGTCCGGCAAGATCTCCGCGGGCGCCGACACCGGTCGCGTCCTCGGCAGGCTCACCGACCTCGGCTGGGGTCAGCGCCTGCGCGCCCTGCTCGACGGCCCGGACGCCCCGGTGCCCGATGCCGTCTTCGACGCGTGCATCGCCGTGCTGCGCGACTGGAACTGGGCCACCCGCCCGACCTCGGTCCTTGCCCTGGAATCGCCCCGCTATCCCCAGCTCACCGCGAGCCTGGCCGCCCGGCTCGCGCAGATCGGGCGGCTGGACAACCTGGGCATCCTGCACACCAGGCCGGACCGGCCGCCGGTCTCGGCGGCGAACTCCGCCCACCGGGTGGCCGGCCTGTTCGACTCGTGGGAGGTGCCCGACCTCACCGGCGTCGAAGGCCCCATTTTGCTGGTCGACACCCTCACCGACACCGGCTGGACCATGACCGTCGCCGCCCACGCCCTGCGCACCAGCGGCGCGGACGCCGTCCTGCCGTTCGCCCTCGCAACCCCGACCTGATCCCCATCGCCTGCTCCGGCGGAGCCGGCACGACCCTGTACGCCGCGGGCCGACGTGGCACTGCGAAGGCCCACCGACCTCAGGGTCTGCCGCGCCCTCTCCCCCGACCCCTCCCCATTCCCGTAAACTCAGTCCGTCCGTGCAGGTCAACCGGCCGACGATGGAGTCGTCATGACGTCCACAGCACTGAAGAAGATTCCCCCGCTGCCCGTGCTCCGTGCGATCGACCGGGTGCGTGACACTCTCTCCTCGGCGTACCGGAAGTTGGTACCCGGCCACATAGCGCTGCTGGAACTACAGATCGCGGGGTTTCTGTCCCAGGCGATCAGCACGGCCGCTGAGCTCGGGATCGCTGACGAGCTGGCCGACGGACCGCGCACGTCGGTCGAGCTGGCGCGGGCAGTCGACGTCGACGAGGACGGGCTGCGCAGGTTGATGCGCCTGCTGGTGAGCTACGACATCTTCGCCCAACGCCGCGACGGTACCTACACGCTCACCCGGATGGGTGACGCGCTGCGCAGCGACGCCGAGGTGACTCTGCGTGACATGTCCCGGTTCTTCGGTTCGACGTTCCACCGCAACCACTGGACCCACCTCACCGACGCGGTGCGCACCGGCGAAGCGGTCGGCCGGAACCTGGACGGGTCGAACTTCTTCGAGTACGCGGCGGTGAACCGCGAGGTCGGCGAGCTGTTCGATCGCGCGATGACCAGCGTGAGCACGCTGTCGATCGAACCGCTGCTCACCGCCTACGATTTCGGCCGGTTCGGCACGCTCGTCGACGTCGGCGGCGGGCGCGGCAGCCTGCTCACCGAGATACTCGGCCGGTTTCCGACGACACGTGGCATCGTGTTCGACCTGCCGAACGTGGTCGACGACCTGAACGCCGACCTCGCCGCGGTTGGCCTCGCGCAACGGTGCGCGGTGGAGAGCGGGTCGTTCTTCGATGAGGTGCCCCAGGGTGGTGACGCCTACCTGCTCAAGCACATCCTGCACGACTGGTCCGACGAGCAGGCCGAACTGATCCTGCGCACCGTCCGCGCCGCGATGAGCCGCTCGGCGACATTGCTGGTGATCGAACTGGTGCTGCCGGATCATCAGCGTCCGCATCCGGGCAAGTTCATCGATCTGGAGATGCTGGTGAACACCGAGGGCGGCCACGAACGCACCGAAAAGCAGTTCCGCGACCTGCTGGCGCGCTGCGGGTTCACGCTCCGGCGCACGGTGGAAACGGCGGCGCCGGATTGCGTGCTGGAGGCCGTCCCGCGCTGACTCCCCTGCTCGACACGCCGCCGTCGATTGTGGGTGTGACCCGCCACCGGTGTTTCAATGCGGCTATGACCAGGACCTCATTTGCTCGATCCCTGATGGCCGTCGCCGCGGGCTGTGCGGCCGGATTCACCCTGTTGACCGTTCCCGCCCAGGCGTCGAACGAGAACCCGCTCGACTGCGCCGGCGTGCCGGGCGCCCGGGCCGCCGCCGATCGCGAGAGCGCGCGGCGCGGCATCGCGATCACCCCGCTGTGCTTCAGCGGCGGCCTCTACAGCAACATCCACGCGGGTATCCCGCTGGCCGTGCTGAACCCGCTGACCATGCCTGGCACCGCGAGCGTGTGCGTCGACGAACGCGGAACCGTCGAGGCCGCAGCCAGATTCGAATGGACCGAGCAGGTCCACGTGATGCCGATGTGCATCCAGAACCGGGCGTTCGGGGTCTATGAGCTGTAGTTTCGCGCCCCGCGCGAGCGGTCCGCACGGAGTCGATCCGTGCGGACCTTTTTTGACTCTTGCCCTATACGTATACATCTACTTATAGTGAGACGGACGGGACGCAGAGTCGCCGCACAACCGCACATCGACCGTGACGACGAGCCGAAGCAAGGGGCTCGCCGCTCGTACACCCATGCCCATATGCGCACGCACTTATCGAACTGGAGTGATCAATGACCACCGAAACGCACACCGAGGCACCCGCGATCGTGGACACCGTCAAGCCCACCGCGGACGGATTCGGTCCGATCGTCGTGAAGGTCGGCCCCGGCGGCGGGCGCACCCAGCGATTCACCGGACGCAAGGTCGGCGAGTCACGGCAGGTGACCAGGAAGGCCGTCGAGGTCGTCCGCGTGTACCTCACCCACAAGGGCAACTACGTGGTGCAGAAGCAGATCGCCGAGTGGTCGGAGTTCTCGCTGCCCGAGAACTGGACCAGGGACTGGAAGAACTGGCGCGCGATGGTCGGCATCGGGGAGCAGGACTGGGGCGATTTCACCGTCGAGGTGGCCGATTCGCTCGAGGCGCTGCGCGATCAGGTCCCGCCGAAGGTCTACCTGACGATCGTCGACCGCGTCAGCCACCCGCTGATCCAGGACCTCGACATCTGACTTCCAGACCCGGAAAGGACCTCCCACCATGTTCGCCAGACTGGGGCGCGTCGTCGTCCACCATCCGTGGAAAGTGATCGGCCTGTGGGTGATCGCGATCGTCGCCGTGTTGTCGACGGCGCCCGCCCTCACCGCGACCACCGACCAATCCGAATTCCTGCCTTCGCATTACGAGTCGATCCAGGCGATGAAGCTGCAGGAGCAGGCATTTCCGCAGCACGCCGCACCCGCGGCACTCATCGTGGCCGTGCGGGCCGACGGCGCGGCGCTGACCGAGGCCGACTCGGCGACGGTGAGCGCGGCCGCGGCCGCGCTCACCGCGCAGAACATCAAGGGCGTCACCGGAATCCAGGTGACACCGCCGTCGGAGAACCGCCTGGTGCAGGTCATCGCGGTACAGATGACCAAGCTGACCGACGCCGCCGACAAGACGCAGGGCGAGGCAGTCAAGAGCCTGCGCGAGCACCTGAAGGAGCAGGTGCGTGACACCGGATTGAAGGCGGGCATCACCGGCACCGCGGCGCAGACCCTCGACCAGACCGAGCAGGGCGAAAAGGGCATGGCGATCATCGGCATCGCCACGATCGTGCTGATCCTGGTGCTGCTGCTGATCATCTTCCGCAGCCCGGTCATCGCGCTGCTGCCGGTGGTCACCATCGGCGCGATCTCGAGCACCGTCGGCGGCCTGATCGCCATGGCGGCCAAGGCCTTCGACCTCGAGATCGATACCTCGGTGAACTCGATCCTGCTGGTCGTGCTGTTCGGTGTCGGCACCGACTACATCCTGTTCCTGATGTTCCGCTACCGGGAACGGCTGCGGGCGGGCGACGACCCGAAGACCGCGATGGTCAATGCCGTCGCCAAGGTCGGCGAGGCCATCACGTCGGCGGCGGCCGCGGTGATCATCGCGTTCATGGCGCTGACGCTGTCGAGCCTCGGGATGTTCCGTGCACTCGGCCCCGCACTGGCGATCGCGGTCGCGGTGGCACTGCTGGCCGGGCTGACGCTGGTGCCCGCGATCGTCTCGCTGCTCGGCACCAAGGTGTTCTGGCCGTCGAAGGCCTGGCAGGTCGAGCCCAAGGGCGCCCGGTTCGGCGCGATCGGCGCGGCGATGGGCAGGCGGCCCGGCGTGTTCGCCGTCGCCTCCGGTGGCGTGCTGGTGGCGCTCGGGCTGTTCGCGGTCGGCTTCAACCCGACCTTCGATCTGAGCTCGGGCTCCACCACCGACGCCTCCGAATCGGTGGCCTTCACCACCGAACTGCTCAAGGGGATGCCCGCGGGGGCGACGCAACCGTCGGATGTGCTGCTGCGGTCGACAACTCCGCTGGCCGACGACCAGCTGGCGACCTATCGCACGGCGCTGACCCAGGTCGACGGTGTCGGCCAGGTCGGGCAGGCGCAGCTCTCGGCGGACCGGACGATCGCGAACTTCCAGGTGACCCTCGCCAACGCACCGGAATCCGATGCCGCACTCGACACGGTGGCAGGCCCGCTGCGCGAGGTCGCCCACCAGGCGGCCCCCGCGGGGGCGACGGCGGCGGTCGGTGGCATGACCGCGGTGTACGTCGACTTCGAGGACGCGATGAACCACGACTACCGGATCGTGTTCCCGGTGGCCGCGATCCTGATCATGCTCGTGCTGGCGCTGCTGCTGCGCAGCCTCGTCGCACCCTGGTACCTGATGGCCTCGGTGTTCCTCGGTTTCGCCGCGACCCTCGGCGCGACGGTGCTGGTGTTCCAGCAGATCCAGGGCGAGCACGGGCTGATCTTCACGCTGCCGGTGATCATGTACCTGTTCGTCGTCGCGCTGGGCACCGACTACAACATCCTGATGGTCGCCCGGTTGCGGGAGGAAGCCCGTGCGGGGCACACGCCCCGCGAGGCGGCGGCGCTGGCCGTGCGGCACACCGGTCCGACGGTGGCCGCGGCCGGTCTCATCCTGGCGGGCACCTTCGCCTCGATGATGCTGGCGGGCAACAGCAGTCTGTCGCAGATGGGCTTCGCCATCTCGGTGGGCATCGCGATCGCCGCGTTCGTGATGGCACTGTTCTTCACCCCGGCGGTCACGGCGCTGCTCGGGCGCCGCGCCTGGTGGCCGGGACACGGTGGGGACAGCGACGAGGAACGCTCGCCCCGCTGGGCGGAGTACTCCTACGCCGAGAGCTACTACACGCCCCCGGCCAAGAGCCGCCAGGGCTGACACACCCGCCCACCGCAGGTCCGCTCCCCCGCCGGGAGCGGGCCTGCTCGTCTATCGTTGCGCAGGTGGCCAAGTCTGCGACACCGGCGGTCGAGCTGGCGGTGGGTGAGCACACGGTGCGGGTCAGCAACCCGGACCGGGTGTATTTCCCCGAGCTCGGCGCGACCAAGCTCGACCTGGTGCAGTACTACCTGAGCGTGGGCGACGGGATCGTGAACGCGCTGCGGGACCGGCCGTGCATGCTGCACCGGTTCCCGAAGGGCCTGCCCGGCGGGAAGGTCCATCAGAAGCGGTTGCCCGGTGGCGCGCCGGACTGGATTTCGACTGTGCGCGTGTACTTTCCGCGCTACGGCAGACACGCCGACGAACTGTGCGTGCAGGAGCTCGCCGACGTGATCTGGGCCGTGCAGATGTCCACGGTCGAGTTCCATCCGTGGAATTCGCGGGCGAGCGACACCGAATCCCCCGACGAATGGCGCATCGACCTCGACCCCATGCCGGAGTGCCCGTGGCCGCGGGTGCAGCGGGTCGCCGGCGTGGTGCACGAGATCCTCGACGAGCTGGGCGCGGCCGGCTGGCCCAAGACCTCCGGCGGCTCCGGCCTGCACGTCTATGTGCGGATCGCCCCCGAATACGGGTTCAAACAGGTCCGCAGGGCGGCGCTGGCCTTCGCGCGGGAGGTGGAGCGCAGGGCGCCCGATGACGTGACGACGGCCTGGTGGCGGCGCGATCGCGATCCGGCCCAGCTGTTCGTCGACTACAACCAGAACGCCCGCGACCACACCATCGCCGCTGCCTACTCCGTCCGCGGCGTGCCCGCGGCGACGGTGTCGACCCCCGTGCGCTGGACCGAGATCGACGACATCCATCCCCGCGACTTCACCATCGAGACCGTCCCCGCCCGCTACGCCGCGCTCGGCGACATCCAGGCGGGCATGGACGGCGCCGTCTTCGACATCGCGCCCCTGCTCGAGCTGGCCGACCGCTACGGCATCGACGAGCCCGTCGACCTCGACGAATCGTGAGCGCGCCCGACGGGGAAGAATCGAGGCTCCGGGTCCGCGTACGCGCGGCGACGGCAGCAGTTCACTACACAGGAGGACCCGTGCAGGAATCCGCGACCACGATCGCGATCGGCCCGGACCGGCAGCCACCTCGCCTGCTCGAGAAGGCCGTCGTCGGAGCGGGCGCGAAGGTCGGCGAGCTGACCGACGCCGACGCGCTGATCTGGACCGGCGCGCCCGGTGACTTCCCCGCCACGCTGCCCGCCGGGGTGCGCTGGGTGCAGCTGCCCGCCGCGGGTATCGAGGACTTCTTCGACGCGGGCGTCTTCCGCGCGCACCCGGACGTGCTGTTCACCTCGGCGGCGGGCGCGTTCGCGCACAGCGTCGCCGAGCACGCGCTCATGCTGCTGCTGGCGGGCGTGCGCTATCTGCCCGAGCATCTGCGGGCGACGTCGTGGCAGCAGCGCGAGTTCTTCCCGCATGTGGGGTCGTTGCGTGGCAAGACGGTGACGATCGTCGGTGCGGGCGGGATCGGGCGCGCGCTGATTCCGATGCTGGCGCCGCTGGGTGCGCATGTGATCGCGGTGAACCGGTCGGGCAGGCCGGTGACGGGCGCGGGTATTCCGGCCGACGTGGAGACGGTGCGCGCCGACCAGCTGGGCCGGGTGTGGTCGCATACCGACCACGTGGTGGTCGCCGCGCCGGCGACGGCGCAGACCAGGCACCTGATCGGCGCGGACGAGCTGGCCAGGTTGCGGCCGTCGTCGTGGGTCGTCAATGTGGCTCGCGGCAGCCTGATCGATACCGATGCGCTGGTCAGCGCGCTGTCGCGGGGAGTGATCGGCGGCGCGGGCCTCGACGTGACCGACCCGGAACCGCTGCCGGACGGGCATCCGCTGTGGACATTGCCGAACGCGATCATCACCCCGCACGATTCGAATCCGCCGCAGCTGCGGCTGGCGGCCTTCGCCGATCACGTCGGCGCGAATATCGCCCGGTTCGTGGCTGGCGAGCCGCTGCTCGCGGTCGTCGAGCCGGAGCGGGGTTACTGAGCGATCCCGCCGCGGCCGGCCAAGGCAGCGATCTGGGTCCAAGCGGTTCAGAAGGTTCCATTCGGCAGGTTTGGCGGGTGATCGATGCGCCGGAATCGGACACTGCGGTTAGGCTGTGCTCGTCCTGGTTCGGTAAGGATGGGATCGGCAATGGGATGGACCTTCAGCGCTGACGAATTCGCGCACGTGTGGCGGGAATTCGGTCAGGACCGAATGCCCTTTCCGATCCGGGTGCTCGAGTCGCCACGCACCGAGTACGAGGCAACCCGCTTCCGCGCGGGCCTGGACCACCGACTACCCGGCGGCGGCGACCCCGACCTCGCCGCCTGCCTGCGGATCATCGCCGCACCCCACGCCAGGATCGTGCTCGTCGGCGGCGCGCACACCCCCGGCAGCGAGATCCGGTTGCTCGCCTGCTCGGTCTTCGACCACGCCGTGCTCGTGCTCCAGGAACCCGGCACCCGCCCCGATTACGGTGGCAGCGTGCGTGTTTCGATCGGTCATACCGCGGGGATCGGCGCCAGGGTCGCGGCCTGCCTGCCCGACACGCCGCCCGGACGCGAACCGGCGCGCGAGGCCGATGCCGCCGCCGTCCGCGACGAGGAAACCGTGATCGCGACCCATCCCGCCGTCCCCCGGATCCAGCGGCTGCTGCGCAAACCGCACACCGCCGAAGGGCATATCCGCATCGAGACCGGGCTCGACCGGGACACCCCGGCGCCACCGGTGCACTACAGCTGGATCGATGTCGCGGACGACGGCCGCTACCTGCTGCGGGCGGGCGAAACCGTGCACGTCGTCCCCGCGGCGGCCGGTCAGCTCGCCGCCCAACTGCAGCGCAGGCTCGCACCGGTGCACAGTTCGAACACCAGAAGGTCCGGCTAGCCTGGACGCCGACGCACGATCTGGAGGGGACGCGATGACGATCGACAGCAGCAGAGCCGAGATCTCCCGGTTCCGCAGCGCCGCCGCGGCGGGGTCCGTGAAGTTCGATCCCGATGCCGCGCGCCGGTGCGCCGACCTCTACGAACAGCAGGCCGATCGGCTCGCCCAGCTTCGTCAACGTCTCGAATCCGCGTCCGAGGCAGAAGGATTCGGTGGTTTCGTCTCCGCCCAGCAGCTGCAGGCCGGCTTCGCGCACAAGGCGCGTGACGCCGCCGACCTGATCGATCACTACATCGAAGCCGCGTACCGGATGAAGGAGGCGTTCCTGCTCAGCGGCGGTCTGCTGGACGAGGCCGATGCCGCCGCGGCCGCCGCACTGCGCGCCGTCGAGACGAGGCTGCGCTGATGAGCGGTACCGATCCCACCTACATCGGTGCGATGGAGCATTTCGAGTCCATGCCGCACGAGCAGATCTACGCGCGCACCCAGCAGATCGACGCGGCCGCCGTGCTCGGCGCGTCGATGGCCTGGTTGGAGAGCGCCGCCGCGCTCACCACCTCCCTGCCGCTGACCAGGTCCAATGCCGAGCGGGTCATCGAGGAGACCGGCTGGGAGGGCGCCGCCGCCGACGCCGCCTTCGCCAGCACCCGCAGCTTCGCGGCCGCGCTCGACGAACTGGCCGAGGTGTTCGGCGAGGTCGGCGCCCGCCTCGGCGGGGTCGCTGCCGCCGCGGAAGCGGTGAAGCTCGCGGTGGTCGCGCCCGGTGGTTCCGGGCCGATCGGGACCATCGCGCGGTTGCTCGAGGCCGCCCATGTCATCGACGCCCAGATGGCGGCCGAAGCGCTGCGCCAGGAGGCGGTACTGGCGATGAACATGATCTACAAGCCCGCGTACACGCTGGCCGGGACCGGAGTGCCCGCGTTGCCCGCGCCGCCGGGGGCTTCCCAGGGATCGTCTGCGGGGCAGGGCGGTTCACGGAACGGGTCTGCGCCGGAACGCGCTGCCGAACCCGGTACCGCACAAGGCGATTCGGGGCAGAGCGGTAGCACGTCGCAGAACCCGGAATCCGGCCCTGGCACGACCGCTCCAGGCACGCAAGCTCCTACACCGTCCGGCGAGAGTCCCGCGCCAAGCCAGACGCCGCCGACCACCACCCCGGCACCCTCCGGCCCGAACACCGCGGAACCCACCCCCGCGCCGACCAGCCAGGCCCCCGCTCCCCCGAGCTCGGGACAGCCACCGACGCAACAAGATTCGGAAACGCCGACGCCCCAGACGACGGAACAACCTGCTCCGACATCGGAACAGCCGACACCGCCACCGCCGACTACCGACCAACCGGCACCGGCCCCGACATCGGAACAGCCTGCCCCACCCAGTACCGAACCGGCACCCGAGACTCCGCCAACTTCGGAACAGCCCGCGCCGCAACCGGAAACATCAGCGCCGCAGCCCGCACCGCGAGCACCCGAACCGGCGCCGCAAGCCCCCGCGCCCACCTCGGAACAGCCTGCGCCGCAAGCCCCCGTGCCCACCTCGGAACAGCCTGCGCCGCAAGCCCCCGTGCCCACCTCGGAACAGCCTGCGCCGCAAGCCCCCGCGCCCACTTCGGAACAGCCTGCGCCGCAAGCCCCCGCGCCCACTTCGGAACAACCTGCACCACAACCGGAAACATCAGCGCCGCAGCCCGCACCGCGAGCACCCGAACCGGCGCCGCAAGCTCCCCCGCCCACCGCGGAACAGCCCGCGCCGGAACCGCCCGCACCGCAGCCCGCACCCCGCGCGCCCGAGCCGCAGGCGGCCGACCCGGCACCGCCGGTGCACGGGGGCTCGGTCGATCCGGGTGGACAACCCGGTGTCACCGGCCCCATTCCGGACACGAATGTCCCGGGCCCGCAACCGGTTACGCCGCCCGCACCACCGATCGATCTCGATCAGCCGGGTGTCATCCCACCGCGACGGTGATCGCCGCCGGACAGGGAGGACGCAGTGGAGTACTTGCTGTTCGCGATGATCTTCGCCGCAGCCGTGATCGGACTCGACCAGCTCGCCCTGTGGGCGGAGCGGCGAGGCTGGATCTACTGGCGCAAGACACGCAGAACCACCGGTGCCGGACCCGGCATGCTGGGGGTGGTGGACGACCTGTTCAATCCGGCGTCCAAGCACGTTGTCGAGGAACGGGAATCCAAGCAGTTGGTGCGTGTCGAGGCAGGCTCGGGCCGTGAGCTCGACCTCGACACGCGAACGGTCTACCTGCGCAGGGTGACTCCGTCGCCGGAGAACGAGCCTCCGGGCGCCGGCCTCACACCTTGACGAGGTCGTCGGCGTGGATGACCGGGCGCTGCATGGTGTCGGGGAGTTCGGTGGTGGAGCGGCCGAGCATGGTGGACAGTTCGGTGCTGTCGTATTCGACTACGCCACGGGCTACCACGCGGTTGTCGGGGCTGACCAGGTCGACGACGTCGCCGCCGAAGAAGCGGCCGCGGACACCGGTGATGCCCGCCGCGAGCAGGGAACGGCGTTTGGCGACGGCCTCGACGGCGCCCGCGTCGATGAGGACCGAGCCGCGGGTGTCTGCGGCGTGGCGGACCCAGAACTTGCGGCCGGACAGGCGGACCGGGCGGGCGGCGAAGGCGGTGCCGACGGTGCCGTCGGCGAGCGCGGTCGCGGCGTCGGCGGCCGAGGCGAGCAGGACGGGGATGCCGGCGTCGGCGGCGAGGCGGGCGGCGGACAGTTTCGATGCCATGCCGCCGGTGCCGAGCGCGCCGCCGCTGCCCGCGATGACGCCGTCGAGGTCGGCGCTGCTGCGCACCTCGGGAATGAAGTTCGCGGCGCCCTTGCGGGGATCGCCGTCGTAGAGGCCGGAGACGTCCGACAGCAGGATCAGGGCGTCGGCGCCGACCAGGTGCGCCACGAGGGCGGCGAGGCGGTCGTTGTCGCCGAAGCGGATCTCTTCCGTCGCGACGGTGTCGTTCTCGTTGACCACGGCGATGGCGCCGAGTGAACGCAACCGGTCGAGGGTGCGCTGGGCATTGCGGTGATGCTCGCGGCGGGCGAAGTCGTCGGCGGAGAGCAGGACCTGACCGACGGTGCGGTCGTAGCGGGCGAACGAGGTGCCCCAGGCGTGCGCCAGTGCCAGCTGACCGACGCTGGCCGCGGCCTGCTTGGTCGCCAGATCCTTGGGTCTGCGGGACAATCCGAGCGGCGCGATGCCCGCGCCGATCGCGCCCGAGGACACGACAACCACGTCCGACCCGGCGCGCATGCGCGCTTCGACGGCGTCGGCCAGCCGGTCGAGCCGGTCGGTGTCGAGACCGCCCTCGAGGCTGGTCAGCGCCGACGAACCGATCTTCACCACGACCGCGCGCGCCGACACGATGGCCTGGCGCGCCGCACTCAACTCCGAACTCACCTGCATTGCCTTACTCCCTGCACCGCGATCACCGTCGTCGACGGTCCCAGCTCATGCCGGTGACCCACCGCAGTATGCCGATCGAACGGCCGCGTCCGACACCGGTTTTCGACCGGCGCCGACGCGGCCGGACCCCTATTTCCCGTCTTCGTCGAGCAAGCCGCGACGGGCCCGCGAGGCGAGCTTGCGCTCGGCCGCGCCGACGCGGTCGTTGTTCTCCAGCCGGATGTCGGTACCCCGGCCGGTCGGCACGATGTCGACACCGGCGGACACCTGCGGCTCCCACTCGAACGACACATCGCCGATCGTCACCGAGCAACCCGGCACGGCACCCTGCTTGACCAGCTCGGCCTCGACACCGAGGCGGGCAAGGCGGTCGGCCAGGTAGCCGACGGCTTCGTCGTTGTCGAACTGGGTCTGGCGCACCCAGCGCTCCGGGCGGGTGCCGCGCACGATGAAGCCACCGGGCTCCTGCGGGTCGGCGATCACGCTGAAACCGGACTCGTCAGTCGCGATCGGGCGGATCACCGGGCGCTTCGGAGCGGCCTTCGGGTGATCTTCGCGATACTGGCGGACCATGTCGGCCAGCGCGAAGGTCAGCGGGCGCAGACCGGCGCGGCTCACCGCGGAGATCTCGAACACCGGCCAGCCGCGTTCGGTGAACTCGGGGGTCACCATCTCGGCGAGCTCCGCCGCGTCGGGGACGTCGGTCTTGTTGAGGATGACCACGCGGGGCCGGTCGGCCAGGTCGCCCAGGCTCTCGTCACCGGTCAGCGCGGGCTTGTAGGCGGCCAGTTCGGCCTCGAGCGCATCGACGTCGGAGACCGGGTCGCGGCCCGGTTCCAGGGTCGCGCAGTCGACGACGTGGGCGAGCACCGCGCAGCGCTCGAGGTGGCGCAGGAAGTCCAGGCCGAGGCCACGGCCGTCGCTGGCGCCGGGAATCAGACCCGGCACGTCGGCCACGGTGAAGGTGGTGTCGCCACTGGCGACCACGCCCAGGTTCGGGACGAGCGTAGTGAACGGGTAATCGGCGATCTTCGGCTTGGCCGCGGAGAGCACCGAGACCAGCGAGGACTTGCCCGCCGACGGGAACCCGACCAGGCCGACGTCGGCGACCGACTTCAGCTCCAGGACCAGGTCCAGCTCTTCGCCCTCTTCACCGAGCAGCGCGAAACCGGGCGCCTTGCGCGCCTTGGACGCCAGCGAGGCGTTGCCCAGACCGCCACGGCCGCCCTTGGCGACGACGAACTGGTTGCCCACGCCGACCAGGTCGACCACGACCTTGCCGTCGTTGTCGACCACCACGGTGCCGTCGGGCACCTTCAGCACCAGGTCGGTGCCCATCTTGCCGTCACGGTTGCCGCCCTCGCCGGGCTTGCCGTTGCCCGCCTTGGCGTGCGGGTGGAAATGGAAATCGAGCAGGGTGTGGACGTTGCCGTCGACTTCGAGGATCACGTCCCCGCCGTTGCCGCCGTTGCCGCCGTCGGGTCCACCCAACGGCTTGAACTTCTCACGATGCACCGAGGCGCAACCGTGTCCACCTCTACCGGCACGAACATGCAGCACGACGCGGTCGATGAATTTGGACATGGGTTGATCCTCCTCCTTCTGACTGGTCGATTGCGGTAAGGGTGGGCGAACACGACGGAGCGGGTCAGGGAAACAACCCTGACCCGCTCCGGTGTCCGTGGGGAGCTGACGCTCCAGGCGGTCAGGCCTGGACCGGCTCCGGGACGACGATGTTGACGGTCTTGCGGCCACGCTTGGTGCCGAACTCGACCGCGCCCGCCGCGAGGGCGAACAGGGTGTCGTCGCCGCCACGACCGACGTTCACGCCGGGGTGGAAGTGGGTTCCGCGCTGACGGACGAGGATCTCGCCCGCGCTGACCTTCTGGCCACCGAAGCGCTTCACGCCGAGGCGCTGGGCGTTCGAATCACGACCGTTCCGGGAGCTGGATGCACCCTTCTTATGTGCCATTGCTTCGTCTCCTCGGGATGTCTTACTTGATGCCGGTGACCTTGATGACCGTCAGCGGCTGACGGTGACCCTGGCGCTTGTGGTAGCCGGTCTTGTTCTTGAACTTGTGGATCCGGATCTTCGGGCCCTTGGTCTGGTCGACGACCTCGGCGGCCACGGAGATCTTGGCCAGCTTGTCGGCGTCGGTGGTCAGATCGGCGCCGTCGACGACGAGAACCGGGGTCAGGGCCACGGCGGTGCCGGGCTCGCCCTCGATCTTCTCGACCTTCACCAGGTCACCGACCGCGACCTTGTACTGCTTTCCGCCGGTCTTGACGATTGCGTACGCTGCCATCGGTCGGCTTCCTCCACTCACGTTGGTCCTGCACATGTCCACGCCACAGCTGCGACGTGTATTTCTGGGCTCATCCCCGCAGAGCGGGGGAAGAACGTTTGGCTGCCTGCGGAATCATCCGGCCGTTCGGCCAGATGCCCAATCGCGGGGCAGCGACCGACCTAGGTTACCAGAATGGCAACCCCTCCCCCAATTCGGCCGGTCAGGGCCGAATCGGGGGCCTGCGGGTTACTTCGTTTCGGCGGCAGGCGCGCCCGCGGGACGCGCCACCGCGCGACGGCGCGGCTTCCGTTCCGGGACGATCACCGGCTCTGCGGCGAAGTCAACCACGGCCGCCGCGGGCGGCTGGTCGTTCGCTGAGAGCACGAACACCGCGCCCGCACTGTCGGCTGCCGGAGCGGCCGTCGACCTGGCCACGCGACGCCTGCGGGGCGCGCGCGGAGCGGGCTCCTCGGCGACGGGGGCCTGCTCGGCCGCTACCGGTTCGGGCTCGGCGGGTGCGGCCTCGGGCTCGACCTCGGCGGCCGCCGGTTCGGTGGCCACCTCCGCCGGCTCGACCGGCGCCGCGGGCTCCTCGGCCGGGGCTTCCGCCTCGACCGAAGCTTCCGCTTCGGCCGAGATGACCCCGGTCAACGCCTGGCTCTCGGCGGCCTGCTCACTGGCTGCCGCACTCCGGCTCGACCGGCGCGAACGCGAACGCGAACGCCGGGTCGGCTCGGCGGCGACGGTCTCCTCGACCGCGACCTCCTCGGCCGGGGCCGTCGTCGCCTCGTCGGCGTCTTCACCGTGGTGGGCGGCCATCGCGAGCGCGACCGGGTGGGCCCGCTTGACCGCGATGTCCTCCTCACCGTGCTCGGCGGCGGGCGCGGTGCCGTTGGTCGAGGGTGCGGCGGACGCGGCGGGCGCCTTGTCCTGGCCCTTGTCCTTGCCGCGGCGACGGCGCGAACCGCCCTCCTTGGCCCGGCCGGCCTGCTCGTCGGCACCCGACCCGGCGTCCACCGGGTAGGAGTGCACGAGAATGCCGCGACCGTGGCAGTGCTCACAGGTGGTGGAGAACGCCTCGACCAGTCCGGTGCCCAGCTTCTTGCGGGTCATCTGGACCAGGCCGAGCGAGGTCACCTCCGACACCTGGTGGCGGGTGCGATCCCGGCCCAGCGCCTCGGTGAGCCGGCGCAGCACCAGGTCACGGTTGGATTCGAGCACCATGTCGATGAAGTCGACGACGATCATGCCGCCGATGTCGCGCAGCCGCATCTGGCGCACGATCTCCTCGGCCGCCTCCAGGTTGTTCCTGGTGACGGTCTCCTCCAGGTTGCTCGACCCCGAACCGGTGAACTTGCCGGTGTTCACGTCGACGACGGTCATCGCCTCGGTGCGGTCGATCACCAGGGTGCCGCCCGAGGGCAGCCACACCTTGCGGTCGAGCGCCTTGGCCAGCTGCTCGTCGATGCGCAGGGTCTCGAACACGTCGACACCGTTGTTCTCGTGCCGGTTCACCCGCGGCAGCAGGTCCGGCGCGACGGTGCGCACGTAGTTCTCGACGGTGCTCCACGCGCGCTCACCTTCGATGACCAGCTTGGAGAAGTCCTCGTTGAACAGGTCGCGGATGACCTTGACCAGCAGGTCCGGCTCCTCGTAGAGGGCCTTGGGCGCGTTGGACTCCTTGGCCGCCGCCTCTTCGATGGTGCGCCAGGTGGCTTGCAGCCGCTCGACGTCGCGCGCCAGCTCGGGCTCGCTGACACCCTCGGACGCGGTCCGGATGATCACACCAGCGTCGGCGGGCACGATCTCGCGCAGGATCTCCTTGAGCCGCTTGCGCTCGGTGTCGGGCAGCTTGCGGCTGATCCCGGTGGAGGTACCGCCCGGCACGTACACCAGGAAGCGACCCGCGAGGGAGATCTGGGTGGTGAGGCGGGCGCCCTTGTGACCGACCGGGTCCTTGGACACCTGCACCAGCACCTGATCGCCGGGCTTGAGCGCCTGCTCGATCTTGCGCTCCTTGCCGCCCAGACCGGCGGCATCCCAGTTCACCTCACCGGCGTAGAGCACGCCGTTGCGGCCGCGGCCGATGTCGATGAACGCCGCCTCCATGCTGGGCAGCACGTTCTGCACCTTGCCGAGGTAGACATTGCCCACCATCGACGCCTGGCCGGAACTGGTCACGAAGTGCTCGACGAGGATGTTGTCCTCGAGCACCGCCACCTGGGTGGTGATCTGGTGACCCGGCGCGTGCTCGGCGGCGTCGAACGCCTTCTCCCGCACGACCATCACCCGGTCGACCGCCTCGCGGCGGGCCAGGAACTCCGATTCGGTCAGGATCGGCGGACGACGGCGCCCGGCCTCGCGGCCGTCGCGGCGGCGCTGGCGCTTGGCCTCGAGCCGGGTGGAACCGGAGATGCCCTGCACCTCGTCGGACCCGGACCGGTTGCGGCTCTTGTTGCGCGGCTCGCGCTCGTGCACGACGGTGTTCGGCGGATCGTCCTCCGAGGACGTGTCGGCCTCGCCGGACTCCCCGCCGACCTTGCGGCGGCGGCGACGGCGACGGCGACGGCTCGCGCCCTCCGGCTGCGAATCGTCCTCGTCCTCGGTGTCGGTCTCGACGTCCTCGGCCTGCTCGGACTCGTCGGTGGCTGCTTCGGCTGCCGGGGCGGCGTCGTCCTCGGTGTCGTCGGTGTCGGTGTCCTCGCCGTCGGCGGACTGCTCGCCACGGCCACGGCCGCGACCACGACGGCCACGACGACGGCGACGCGGCTGACCGTCGGCATCGTGGTCACCGGCGGCATCGGCGTCGGCGGACTCGTCCTCGACCGTGTCGGTCTCGGGCTCGGCCTCCTCGACGGGCTCCTCGGTGCGCTTGACGGTCCGCTCGGCGCGACGGCGCTTGCGGGCCTCCTCGGCGGCGGTGGCGTCCGGCGGCAGGAACAGCGGCGCCGTGAAGGCGGGCGCCTCGAAGGCCACCGGCTCGGCCGGGGCGGGCGCCTCGGTGCTCCGGTGGGTGAACAGGCCGGTGTGCGCGTCGTCGGCCATCGCGGCGAACACTTCGTCGGTGCGCGCGACCTCGGGTGCCGAGAACATCGGCGCGGGCGCTGTGGTCGTGTCGGCCGGCTGCTCGGCGACGGGGGCGGTCGACGGCTCGGCAGCCGCCGCGGTGGTGGTGGATGCCGGGGATTCGCCGGTGTCGGCGTCAGCGGCGGCGATCGCGTCGCGCACCGTCTCGGCGACGGCGCGATCCACATTCGATTGAACGCTGCGGGCCTCGGCCCCCAGCTCGGCCAGTTTGGCCAGGATGCGTTTGCTGGTCACTCCCAACCGCTTGGCCAGTGCATGAACTCGAATTCGCTCCGGCAATTGATCGGCATCCTGTTGTGTTGTGTCCAGCGGCTCTGTATCGGCCACGAAGTCTCCTCGGGCCCCCGGGCGCGTCCATCCCCGGTACGGGAGTGACGCGGCCGACGCGGGGGCATCGTCCGTGCACCTCGTACCCGATGGTACGAGGGTCATCTGGTCTCGCCCCGCGTGTCCGGTCTCACCTCGATCGATCTGGCGGGCCAACCGGTCACGCGGCGCCTGGCTGTGCGGCGTGACGCCACGCTCCGAGCGCTCATCCAGCGTGCCTGCGCGGGCAACCCCAGCAACAGGGTCGTCCGTGGCAGCGATGATCGGCATCCAACCGCGGTGTCATCCGGTCATGTCCGCCACCGCTGTCGCGTACCTGCGCGACAAGCTGTCACCAACCGCCCTGTTTGAGCATCGGCGTCGAACACATCCGTAGTCAGTATCCCATACGGTTCGCGCGGGGATCGCCATCGGCGCAACTCACGCGAACCTCGCACCGCTCGAGCCCGTCGCGCCCGCAAGGACGCGACGAGCGAGTACAGCGCGAATCAAGCAGGAAATTCGGGGAACCAGAGCGCGATCTCGCGCTTGGCGGACTCGGGCGAGTCGGAACCGTGAACGAGGTTGAACTGGGTCTCCAGCCCGAAGTCACCGCGGATGGTGCCCGGGGTGGCCTTCTCGACCGGGTCGGTGCCACCGGCGAGCTGACGGAACGCCGCGATCGCGCGGGGGCCCGACAGCACGGCCGCGACGACGGGGCCCGAGGTGATGAACTCGATCAGGGATCCGAAGAACGGGCGCTCGGCGTGCTCGGCGTAGTGCTCTTCGGCGAGCTCGGTCGACACGTTCTTCAGCTCCAGCGCCTCGAGGGTCAGCCCCTTGCGCTCGATGCGGGCGAGCACCTCGCCGACGAGGCCACGGGAGACGCCGTCCGGCTTGATGAGTACCAAAGTCTGCTCAGTCACGGCGTCACTCTAACCGGCGTCGCCGCCCTGAGCCGAACTCGTGCCGGTTCGGCCGCCCATCCGCTGACTGGGCAGCAGGCCCGCGTCCATCCGGCGCTGCACGTCCGCGCGCAGGACGAGGATGAACGCCCACACCGCGGCGAACACCAGGCCGATGATCCCGATCGACAGGTGGATGAACGTGCCTGCCAGCAGCAGCACCTGCAGGCCGAGGTTGAACGGGATCGCCCACGGCTTGCGCTGCACGCCCGCGCCGAGAATCATCAGCAACGCCAGCACCACGAGATAGGTGCCGGAGAACCAGGTGATCCCGCCGCCGACATCGGCGACCACCGGCAGCGCCAGCAGCACCACGATGGCCTCGAGGACCAACGTGCCCGCCATGACCCCGCGCAGACCCTTCCACGGATCGGTCGCCGGGGGTGGAACCTCACTCATGCCGGACCCTTTCCGAAGAGGGCGCGCGCCGCGCCCGCGGTCACCACCGAACCGGTGACAACGACACCGGCGCCGGAGATCACGTCACCGTCGTCGCCCGCCTGCTCGGCCAGCGCGATCGCCGATTCCAGCGCGTCGGGCAGGGTGTCGGCGGTGATCACCCGCTCGTCGCCGAAGCGCTGTACGGCCAGGTCTGCGAGGGCGTCGACATCCATGGCCCGTGGCGAACCGTTGCTGGTGACCACTATCTCGTCGAACACCGGCTCCAGTGCGTCCAGGATGCCCGCCGCGTCCTTGTCCGCGAGCACGGCGACGACGCCGACCAGCTTGCGGAAGTCGAACTCGCTGGTGAGGGTGTTCGCCAGCGCCTGCGCGCCGGCGGGATTGTGCGCCGCGTCGACGAAGATGGTCGGCGCGTTGCGCATCCGTTCCATCCGGCCGGGGCTGGCCGCGCTCGCGAAACCGGCGCGCACCGCCTCGATGTCGAGCTGACGATCCGCGCCCGCGCCGAAGAACGCCTCCACCGCGGCCAGCGCGAGCGAGGCGTTGCGGGCCTGGTGCTCACCGTGCAGCGGCAGGAAGATCTCGTCGTAGACGCCGCCGAGTCCCTGCAGGGTGAGCAGCTGACCGCCGACGGCGACCGCCCGCTCCAGCACCCGGAACTCCGCGCCCTCGCGGGCCACCGCGGCGTCGACCTCGACGGCCCGGCGCAGCAGCACGTCCATCACCTCGGGCTCCTGCTCGGCGATCACCGCGACGGTGTCGACCGGGATCAGCGCCTCGGGCGCGCGCTTGATGATCCCGGCCTTCTCCCCGGCGATCGAAGCCAGGTCGGGGCCGAGGTACTCGGTGTGGTCGAGGCCGATCGGGGTGATCACCGCGACCTGTCCGTCGATCACATTGGTGGCGTCCCACGTGCCGCCCATGCCGGTCTCCACGACGGCCACGTCGACCGGCGCCTCGGCGAAGGCGGCGTACGCCATGCCGGTGAGCACCTCGAACTTGCTCATCGCCGGGCCGCCCGCCGCCTCGGACTGCTGGTCGATCATCCCGATGTAGGGCTCGAGTTCGCGGAAGGTCTCCACGTAGCGGGCCGGGCTGATCGGGGCGTTGTCGATGCTGATCCGCTCGGTCGCCAGCTGCAGGTGCGGGCTGGTGATCCGGCCGGTGCGCCGGTGCAGCGCGGTGAGCAGGGCGTCGATCATCCTGGTCACCGACGTCTTGCCGTTGGTGCCGGCGACATGGATCGCCGGGTAGCTGCGCTGCGGGTTGCCGAGCAGGTCCATCAGCGTGGCGATCCGGGTCAGCGACGGCTCGATCTTGGTTTCCGGCCAGCGCTTGTCCAGCTCGGCCTCGACCAGCGCCATCTCGGCCAGGTCGACCGGCGACGGCCCGGCGCCGAGTGGAGCCGGGCGGTGGTCGTCGGCTTCGTACTGCGGCTCCGGCTCGTCGTTCACTTGCCGCTCAGCTCCGCCAGGCGGGCGCCGATGCGCGTGACTTCGGCCGCGGCCACATCCCGGCGGCCGGTGATCTTGTCGACGACCTGCTGCGGGGCCTTGGCCAGGAACGCCTCGTTGCCCAGCTTGGCCGTGGTGGTGTCGAGGTCCTTCTGCGCGACCGCGAGATCCTTTTCCAGCCTGCGGCGTTCGGCGTCGAGGTCGATCGCGCCGGAGGTGTCGAGCTGCACGGTGACCGTCGCGCCGGACAGCCGGACCTGCACCTCGGCGGTGGTGGCGAAGTCGTCACCCGGTTCGGTCAGGCGGGCCAGGTTGGCCACCGAGCCGGCGAACGCGCCGAGCCCGGCCTCGTCCAGGCCGACCAGCGTGGCCTTCACCTTCTGCTTGTCGGCCAGGCCCTGATCGCTGCGGAAGCGGCGGATCTCGGTGATCAGGCGCTGCGTGTCGGCGACGCGCTGCGCGGCGACGGTGTCGGTGGCGATGCCGCTCGCGGCAGGCCACGGGGCGACGACCACCGACTCACCGCCGGTCAGCGCCTTCCACAGGGTCTCGGTGACGAACGGGATCACCGGGTGCAGCAGGCGAAGGACCGCGTCGAGCACCGTGCCGAGCACCACCGCGGTGCTCTCGGCGCGGGCGTCGGACTCGGCGAACTGCACCTTCGACAGCTCCAGGTACCAGTCACACAGTTCGTCCCAGGCGAAGTGGTACAGCGCCTCGCAGGCCTTGCCGAACTCGTAGGCGTCGAAGGCGGCGTCGACCTCGGCGCGCACCTCGTCGAGCCGGTCGACGATCCAGCGATCGGTGTCGGTGAGGGTCTCGCGCGGGGGCAGCTCACCGGAGCGCGCGCCGTTCATCAGCGCGAACTTGGTGGCGTTGAACAGCTTGGTGACGAAGCTGCGCGAGGCCAGCGCGTGCGGTTCGCCGACCGACAGGTCACCGCCGGGCTGCGCGCCACGGGCCAGGGTGAAGCGCAGCGCGTCGGCGCCGTAGGAGTTGATCCAGTCCAGCGGGTCGATGCCGTTGCCGCGCGACTTCGACATCTTCTTGCCGTACTGGTCGCGGATCAGGCCGTGCAGGAAGACGTCCTCGAACGGCACCTGCTTCTGCCCGCCCTTGCCGACAGTGAGCGCCGGGTCCTCGCTGACGAACATGCCGAACATCATCATCCTGGCCACCCAGAAGAACAGGATGTCGTAGCCGGTGACGAGCACGCTGGTCGGATAGAACTTCGCCAGCTCCGGGGTGGCCTCGGGCCAGCCCATCGTGGAGAACGGCCACAGGCCCGAGGAGAACCAGGTGTCGAGCACGTCCGGGTCCTGCACCCAGCCCTCGGGCGCTTCCTCGTCCGGGCCGAGGCACACGATCTCGCCCTCGGGGCCGTACCAGATCGGGATGCGGTGACCCCACCACAGCTGGCGCGAGATGCACCAGTCGTGCATGTTGTCGACCCAGTCGAACCAGCGCGGTTCCTGGCTCGCGGGGTGGATCTTCACGTCGCCGTCGCGGACGGCGTCGCCCGCGGCCTTGGCCAGCGACTCGACCTTGACCCACCACTGCATCGACAGGCGCGGCTCGATCGGCTCGCCGGAGCGCTCGGAGTGGCCGACGCTGTGCGTGTACGGCCGCTTCTCCGCGACAACGCGACCCTCGGCCGCGAGGCGCTCGCGCACCTTCACGCGCGCCTCGAAGCGGTCCATCCCGTCGAATTCGGTTCCGGTGCCGGTGATCCGGCCACCCTCGTCCATGATCGTCGGCATCGGCAGGTTGTGCCGCAGGCCCATCTCGAAGTCGTTGGGGTCGTGCGCGGGGGTGATCTTCACCGCGCCGGTGCCGAACTCCGGGTCGACGTAGTCGTCGGCGATGACCGGGATCTGGGTGCCGGTGATCGGGTGGTAGACGGTGGAGCCGATCATCGCGGCGTAGCGCGGATCGTCGGGGTGCACGGCCACCGCGGTGTCACCCAGCATCGTCTCCACGCGGGTGGTGGCGACGACGACGTGCGGTTCGTTGTCGTCGAGCGAGCCGTAGCGCAGCGAGACCAGCTCGCCCTCGACGTCCTTGTAGTCCACCTCGAGATCGGAGATGCCGGTCTTCAGCACCGGCGACCAGTTCACCAGCCGCTCGGCCCGGTAGATCAGGCCGGCGTCGTACATGCGCTTGAAGATGGTGCGGACGGCGCGCGAGAGGCCCTCGTCCATGGTGAAGCGGTCGCGGCTCCAGTCGATACCGTCGCCGAGCGCGCGCATCTGCCACTGGATGGCGCCACCGGACTCGCGCTTCCAGTCCCACACCTTGTCGATGAACAGCTCGCGGCCGAAGTCCTCTTTGGTCTTGCCGTCGGCGGCGAGCTGCTTCTCCACCACGGTCTGGGTCGCGATGCCCGCGTGATCCATGCCGGGCAGCCACAGCACCTCGTAGCCCTGCATCCGCTTGCGGCGGGTGAGGGTGTCCATGAGGGTGTGATCGAGGGCGTGGCCCATGTGCAGGGTGCCGGTGACATTCGGCGGCGGCAGCACGATCGAGTAGGCGGGCTTGCCGCTGGTCGCGTCGGCGCCGAAGTATCCGGCATCTACCCAGCCCTCGTACAGGTCGGCCTCTACCTCGCTGGGGTTCCAGCTCTTGGGCAGGGCATCGGCACGATTACGCGAGTTGTCTGGGGCTGCGCTGGTCACCCACCAATCCTAAGGGGCCCCGGCAAAGCAATTGACGCCCCCCGCCACAGCACGGCAGCACCGAAAAAACAGAGACGGAATCTTCGGTGGATGAGGGACACCGAAGACTCCGTCTACCCCTGTGATACTACCGGCGATTCACCACGACCCGGGGGATCCATAGGCAATTCTCAGCTTCGCTCCCACGGCCGGGTGGCGTTTTGTCACCTGAGCACAACGACACGCGGAAGTTGTTGTGAGCCAGGCGTCTCCGCCGAACATCCGGGTGATCCCCGATTGCCGAATTGTCTGTTTTCCCGGAGTCTGGAGAGGGTGACGCCCCCGCTCGATTCCGCCGCGACTCCCCCGCCCCGATCCGCGCCGCCGCGGATCATCGCTCCCCACGCGCTGGTGGACCTACGCGCGGGCGAAGTCGACCAGCTCCACTACCCCGCCGCCAGCGTGCTGGTCTTCGCCGGCGTGCCCGGCGCGGGCAAATCCACTGCGCTGCACCGCTTCTTCGCCGCCGGTCCCGATGCCGAGGAGCCGGTGCGCACGGCTTCGGGTGCGCTGGTGCTCGATTCGAATCACACCCGCAACCGGTTGCGGCACCGGCTCGGCCTGCTGCCGTATCCGCTGTGGCGGCCGCTGGTGCACCTGGCGCACTACCGCGCGATCCGCGACGCGCTGCGCGCCGCCGACGGGCCGGTGGCGATCCACGACTGCGCGACGTTCGCCTGGAGCCGCCGGATGATCGCCCGCTGGGCGCAGGCCGGGCGCCGCGAGCTGCACATGGTGCTGATCGATGTGCCACCGACGCAGGCCAGGCACGGTCAGGTCACCCGGGGCAGGCGGGTCAACAGCGTGGCGTTCTCCGCGCACTGCCGCCGATGGGAGCGGATGATGCGGTCCCTCGGCGCGCGCGAACCCGGACCCGTCGCGCCGGTCCCGGAGCCGCTGGACTCGGCGTCGGTGGTGATCGTCGACCGGCCGACCCTCAGCTCGGTCACCCGTATCAGCTTCGACGCCGCCTAGGGCCTGTCTCGACCCGCAGCGCGGGCAGCCGCCTTTATGGCACGAGCACCGTCAGCGCGCCCGGCATCGCCTGCACGGTGACCGGCAGCATCCCGGCCGGTTCGCCGTCGGCCGTGGCGTAGCCGCCGTCGGCGGTGACGGTGATCCGCCGCGCCCGGTAGCGCTTGGTCGCCGGATGGTCGATGCGCTTACCCGCCGACAGCGCGGGCAGCAGCCGCGCCATCTCGAGCCGGGAGACCGCGCCGACCACGGTGATGTCG
Source organism: Nocardia sp. NPDC055029 (assembly GCF_053608525.1). Lineage (NCBI taxonomy): Bacteria > Bacillati > Actinomycetota > Actinomycetes > Mycobacteriales > Nocardiaceae > Nocardia > Nocardia sp. NPDC055029. The sequence goes on along the minus strand of NZ_JBSGVQ010000036.1, from coordinate 9,079 downwards.
AGGTAGCCGTCGTCGGCGAGCGCGTCCGGGCAGACCAGCATGCCGCCGCCGTAGGTGCGGGTATTGCCGATCGGGGCCATCACGGCATCGGTGTGGATCACCGTCTGTTCGCCATCGGGGTTGTCGAGCGCGCCGGGCGCGAGGCCCGACAGCTCGATGGTGAACGGCAGCGTGTAGCCGCGCAGCAGCTCGGCCACCGCGGCGACGGTGTAGCGCAGCGGGCCACGCGGGTAGCGCATCTTGTTGGCGCGCAAGGTGACTCGCGCGTCGAATCCGGTGCCGACGACGGTGGCGAACCAGGTGGGTGTCGCGTACGTCGACTCGATCCGGCCGAGATCGACGTGGCGGACCCGGCCGCGCAGCACGATGTCGGTGGCCGCCTCCGGGTTGCCGGTCGGGATGCCGAGCTCCCTGGCCAGATCGTTGCCCGTGCCGGCGGGCACCAGACCGAGCGGCACGGTGCTGTGCGCGACCGCGGCCAGCAACACGTTCATCAGCCCGTCGCCGCCGACACAGATCACCGCGTCGGGCCGCCTGAGCTCGCTGGTGACGGCCGCCCTGACCTGCTCGACCGATTCGGCCGCGCTGGGCGCCCGCACCTCGGCCACCTCGACACCCTGAGCCAGCAGCCGCTCCAGCACCGCCTCGGCGACGCCGTCACCACGCCCCGCACCCGAATGCGGATTCGTGACGACGAGTACCCGCCGCACCGAAAGTTCACTCACGACTCCCCCTCGCCAGAGCTCGGCTCCGTCGCGCGCGAACGCGCGCTCTGCATCCGGTTCACTCGCCAAAGCTCCCTCACGGCAACAGCTTTCCAGGATTGAGCACCCCGGCGGGGTCGAGTTCGCGTTTCACCGCGCGCAGGATACGAACGCCCAGGTCGCCGACCTCGGCCGACATCCACGGACGGTGGTCGGCGCCGACGGCGTGGTGATGGGTGATGGTGCCGCCCGCGGCGATGATCGCGTCACCGACCGCGGACTTGGCGATGTGCCACTGCGCGATCGGGTCGTCGAGCTGCTTGGCGACGATGGTGAAGTACAGCGAGGCGCCGGTCGGGTAGGTGTGCGAGATGTGGCACATCACCAGCGCGGGCGTGCCCTGCGCGCCGAGCGAATCCATCAGCGCGCCGGTAACCTTGGTCTTCAGATTCGACAGGTTCGCCCAGGTGGTCGCGGTTTCCAGGGTCTCGCACAGCACACCGACATCGAGCAGCGCGTCACGCAGGTACGGCGCGGCGAAGCGGCCGTGCTCCCACTGCTGCGCGGGCGCCTCGCCGAGCGCGGTGCCGCCCGCGGCGGTCAGCAGGCCGCTCGCCTCCAGCGCGCGGGCGGCGACGTGCTCCTCGGTGCCCTCGTAGGTGGTGATGGCCAGGCAGCCCGCGACCGAAGCGCCGCCGACGTCGCCGGAGCGGGCCAGGTTCAGCCCGGTCTCGGCCTCGTCGGACAGCCGCAGCACCGTCGGCGCCGCACCGGTCTGCACCAGCGAGCGCAGCGCGGCCGCGCCGGTGGCGAAGTCGGGGAACGACCAGGCCTGGTAGGCGGTGGTTTCCGGGACCGGATGCACGCGCAGCGTCACCGAGGTGATGATGCCGAGGGTGCCCTCGGAGCCGACGAACAGCTCACGCAGGTCCGGCCCGGCGGCCGAGGCGGGTGCCCGCCCGAGTTCGACGGTGCCCTGCGGCGTGGCGATCACCAGTCGCTCGACCATGTCGTCGAAGCGGCCGTAGCCCGCCGAGGCCTGACCCGACGACCTGGTCGCGGCGAACCCGCCGATGGTCGCGAACTCGAAGCTCTGCGGAAAGTGCCCGAGCGAGAGCCCGTGCTCGCCGAGCAGCGCCTCCGCCCGCGGTCCGGCGAGACCGGCGCCCAGGGTCGCCAGGCCGCTGACCGGGTCGACCCCGGTGACGGTGTCGAGCCTGCGCAGATCCAGCGCGATGACGGTCGTGAACTGTCCGCGCACCGGATCGACACCGCCGACCACGCTGGTGCCGCCGCCGAACGGGACGACGGCGATGCCGTGCTCGGAGCAGTAGCTCAGCAGGGCAAGGACCTGGGCATGATCGGCGGGGAAGAGGATCGCGTCGGGCGCGTCCTGCGGGCCGTCGGCCCTGCGGCGCAACAGATCCGGGGTGCTCTTGCCGCCCGCGTGGCGCAGCCGGACGACATCGGCGGTGCTGAGATGTTCGTCACCAACGACGGCCGTGAGCCCGGCCCGATCGTCGGCCGTGAGAGTGGAGGGGCGCAGCGGCACGTCGCCCTCGTCGCGACGCGCCACCGGCTCGCCCGAGATACCGAACACCTGCGCGAGCAGGCCGCGGATCTGCGCCGACAGGGGCTGGTGTCCAGCGGGGACACCCCAGGCGTCCCACACCATACTCGGCTGCAGGGTGGTGGCACCGGCATTTTCGGATTGCGTCTCGACCATGCGTTACATTCTGACATATAGTGTCAAGCAGTAACCAGTACGATAAGTCCTCGAGTCGGCATCCGACCGCTGTCGGATGTCACTGCCCCGCATTCACGACACCGACCCCGCTGGTCCGCTCGATACCCTTGAGCGTTGCCAGCTCGACCACTGCGCCGGATCCGGCGCCGCCGAACACACCGGGGTGAAGCACGATGATCGAAATCGCGACCAACGCGGACGAGCAACTCTCGCCCACCGACGTGGCGATTCTCGATGCCACGCGGGCCTGCGTCGTCGACTTCGGCGTCCGTCGCACCACCCTCACCGAGGTGGCGCGCCGCGCCGGGGTCAGCAGGCCGACGGTGTACCGGCGCTGGCCCGACACGGGTTCGCTGATCGCCGAACTGCTCGTGCGCGAGCTACGCACGATCGTCGGCGAGACCATGCCCGAGATCGGCCTCGGCCGGGACCGGCTGGTCCGTGGCATCGTCGCCGGTGCCGCGGCGATCCGGGCGAACGCGGTGTTCGCCAAGATCTTCCGCACCGACACCGATCTGATGCTCACCTATGTGTTCGGCAGGCTGGGGCGCAACCAGCGCACGCTGATCGAGCTGTTCGCGACCGCGATCCGGCTCGGCCACGACGACGGATCGATCCGTGCGGGCGATGCCGAGCAGATGGCGGCCATGCTGCTGCTCATCACCCAGTCCGCGGTGCAGTCCGCGGGCACGGTGGAGCCGCTGCTGGCCGGTGCGCAGTTCGACGCGGAGCTGTCGAGGGCGATCGAGGGTTACCTGCTCCCGCCACGCGACAAGGACTGTGATGACTCCTGATTCGAAGTTCGCCCTCAACGCGACCCGCCGCACCGCCGACCTGACCGCCCTCGGCGATCGGCCCGAAGTCGACGTCCTGGTGATCGGCGGTGGCGTGACCGGCGCCGGTGTCGCCCTCGACGCCGCGTCCCGTGGCCTGCGCACCCTGCTGGTCGAGCGCGCCGACTTCGCGTTCGGCACCAGCCGCTGGAGTTCGAAGCTGGTGCACGGCGGCCTGCGGTACCTGGCGAGCGGGCGGGTCGGGATCGCGCACGAGAGCGCGGTCGAGCGCGGCGTCCTGCTGCGGACCACCGCGCCGCACCTGGTGCGCCCGCTCCCCCAGCTGGTGCCGCTGCTGCCCGGTATCAAGACGGCCCAGAGTTCACTCATCCGCGCGGGTTTCGCCGCCGGTGACGCGCTGCGCATCGCCGCCCGCACCTCCGCCGACACCCTGCCGCGCTCGCGCCGGGTCGCCGCCGCCGAGGCACTGCGACTGGCGCCGACCGTGCGCCGCGACGGGCTGCGTGGTGGTCTGCAGGCCTGGGATGGCCAGCTCGTCGACGACGCGCGCCTGGTCGTCGCCCTGGCCCGTACCGCGGCCGCCGAGGGCGCGACGGTGCTCACCCGTATGGAAGCCGTTGCCGCGACCGGCGATTCGGTCCAGCTGCGCGACACCCGCACCGGCGAGACGCTGACCGTGCGGGCGCGCGCGGTGATCAACGCGACCGGCGTGTGGGCGGGCGAGGTCGACCACAGCATCAAGCTGCGGCCCAGCCGCGGCACCCACCTGGTGTTCGACGCCTCCGCGTTCGGCGGCTTGAGCGCGGCGCTGACGGTGCCGGTTCCTGGCAGCATCAGCCGTTTCGTCTTCGCTCTGCCCGCCGCGCACGGCCGCGTCTACCTCGGACTCACCGACGAGGAGGCGCCCGGCCCGATCCCGGACGAGCCGCAGCCCACCGAGTCCGAGATCGACTTCCTGCTCGACACCATCAACACCGCGCTGCGCGAACCGCTGACCCGCGCCGACATCCGCGGCCGCTTCGCCGGCCTGCGCCCGCTGCTCGAGACCGCCGACGACAGCACCGCGGACATCTCCCGCGAGCACGCGGTCCTGACCTCCCCCGACGGCCTGATCACCGTCGTCGGCGGCAAGCTCACCACCTACCGCCAGATGGCCCAGGACGCCGTCGACGCCGCCGTCGCCCACGCCGCGCTGCCCGCGTCGAACTGCTGCACGACCCGCCTGCCCCTGGTCGGCGCGGTCGCGGGCGCGGCACGCGACCGCATCGACGCACCCCCGGTCCTCATCGAGCGCTACGGCAGCGAGGCGGGCCAGATCGTCTCGGCCTGGCTGGCCGACCCGTCCCTGCGCGAACCGGTCGCCCCCGGAATCGACGTCACCGCCGCCGAATTCGACTTCGCCATCAGCCACGAGGGCGCCCTCACCGTCGACGACCTCCTCGACCGCCGCTCCCGCATCGGCCTGGTCCCGTCCGACCGCGCCGCCGCCCTTCCCGCCGCGGAAGCCGCCTTCGCCCGGGCTGTCGTCGGCAGCTGATCGCGCGACTGCCCGGTCAGCCGTCGACCCAGGTGGCCAGGTCTACGCGCATGCAGGCGCGTGGCCATTCGTCGAGGCCGTGGGCGATCTCGGCGGCGCGGATGGCCCGCAGCTCCGGTGTCTCGTCGGCGGCGGGGATGTAGGTGAAGCCGAGGCGCTCGTAGTACGGGCCGTTCCACGGCACCTCGGTGAAGGTGGTGAGGGTGATCTCGTGCAGCCCACGGTCTTTCGCCCAATGGACCGCGTGGTCGATCAGGCGTTTGCCGAGGCGAAGGCCCGCGTGGGCCGGGTCGACCGACACCTGGTCGATGTGCGGCTGTCCGTCGACGAGACCGAGCACCAGGTAGCCGATCGGGCGGCCGGTGTCGTCGGGCCACACCCACGCGCGCTCGGCGGCGATGTATTCGCGCAGGGTGTCGGCCTGCGGCGGCTCGTCCTCGGCGACCGCGGTCATTCCCACCTCGGCGAACGGCGCACCGGCACGTTGCTCGATCTCCTGCAGCACCGGGATCTCGGACTCGCTCGCGGGCCGGATCGGGCCGCCGACCACCGGTCGCCGCTCGGCGGTCCCTGGCTGATCGACGCCGGTCACCGCGTCCGCCGGGGTGGCGATGATGCCGCTGAGCAGGGCGCGCAGAGCCCACCGGGCGCGGGCATCGCCGCCCGCGGTCATCTGCGCACGCAGGGCGACGATGGTCGGGTAGCGCTCGGCGGGCAGTTCGGCGAAACGCTCGGCGATGTCGTCCGCCTCGGTCCCGCCCTCGACGTCGCAGGCGGCCCGCTCGGCGGCTTCGGCGGTGATGTGCCGGTGGATCAGGTCGACGGCCCAGGTGGCGGTCGCCGGATCGAGGCCGCCCTCGCGGAGCAGGGCGAGGAGCTGTTCGATCAGGCCGAGCGCGTGTTCGGTCGCCGGGAGCCTGCCGAAGGCGTGCGGCGCGAGACCCGCGTGCTTGCCGAGCGCCTCGATCGTGTTCTCGACGACGGCGGTCAGGCGCTGCCGCCAGTCACCATCGGTGGGCGTGGTCACGGTGGACAGGACGTGGTCGAGCATGCCGGTCATGAGGTCGTCGCGATGGGCGACGTAGACGTAGAGCGAGGCGGCGCCGGTGTCGAGTTCCTGGGCGACCCGGCGCATAGTCAGCGCGGCCAGGCCGTCGGTGTCGAGGATGCGCAGTCCGGTCCGAATGACCACCTCGCGGCTGAGCGGGGCTTTCGCCGGTCTGGCCCGGCGACTGACGGGTGCGGCATTCATGCGCCGATCCTACGCGGCGCACGAACGACGTTTGGCACGAACAACGTTCGAACTCCGCACCGACCTCAACCCTCAGCCCCCGCGCGCCAGTCGTTCTATGCTGACAACGGCCAGTCCGACAAGGAGGCATTGATGCGCGCGCATTCGTCCACCGTGGCCATCGTGCCCGGGACCGGGATCGTCGCCCGATTCGGCGACGTCGTCGTCTATCTCGCCGGCGAGACACCGTCCACCGATCGCCTACTCGGCGCGGTCGAGACCGTCGCGATGAGTACCGCGGCCTCGTCGCCCGGTGCGGCGCTGGCCCAGCGACTGGCCGGTGTCGTCTTCGGTGGCGCCTCCGCACCGCCGCCGTTCGGTGTGCTGGCGCCCACCGCCGACGGGATGCTGATCTTGTTGCGCGGCGCGGTGATCGCCGAGATCTCCGGCGCCGAGGGCAATCGCCGCCTCGCCGGCGACCGTGCCTTCACCTGGGTCGACGAGATCATCCGCGAACCCGTCCGCCGGATCGCGGTCGGCGCCGAGATGGCCGACCCGACCAGCGCCAATCCGCGCACCGATCTGCGGGCGGGCATCGTCACCGGCAACGGTTTCGTGCTCACCCTCGGCCGCCGCCGCAATCCGGCGCCGCGCCGCGTCGAGGCGATCGACGAGCCACCGCCGACCGAAGCCACCGGTTTCCGGGCATTGCGCGAGCCGTCCGGCCACATCGAGAACGGCGAGGCAAGGCCCGCCACCGCCGGTTTCGCCCTGCCCGGCGACTCCGCGCCCGGATCCACCGGTCCGGCAACCGGTTTCGTGCCCGAGGCGGGCAGCGCCGACGGCGAGACGGTGAGCACGGGCTCGCGGCCGAACACCGGTGACGGCGTCACCGTCAGCACCGGCCCGCGCAACACCCCGGCCACCAACGCTCCCCTGGCCTGGTCACAGGCCTTGGATGCCGCGAAGCTGGCCGAGCCCGTCGCGCTGGGAAAATCCGGGCCGCAGCCGAGTAGTCCGCGCGGCGCCCTGGTCACCGAGGACGGGCTGAGCTACCCGCTGGACCGGCCCTACGTCCTCGGCCGTAACCCCTCCGGCGACGAATCGGTGCGGGCTGCCGCCGCCACCCCCATCCTGATCGAACGCGACCGGCTCGTCTCCCGGGTCCATGCCTTCGTCGCCCCCGACCGTGGCAAGGTGTTCGTCCGGGAAGCCCCCGCCACCTCCGGTACGTTCTTCGCCGCCCCCGATTCCGAACGCTGGTCCCGCGTCGGCACCCTGCCCATCGAGCTACAGCCGGGCTGGCGCCTGCGGATCAACGATTTCCTGCTGACCTACTGCGTCTGAGAGACCGCTTCAGGCCGAACTATCCCGACGCCCGTGGTGTGCACGCTGTGCGTCCACGGGCGTCGGATCGCTGTTCGGCTCAGGCCTCGAGGGCGTCGAGCAGCGCCGCGCGCTGGCGAGCACCGAGCCCGCCGATGCGGCGATCCTCGGGGATCTCGGCCTGATCCATCAGCTTGGCCGCCTTCACCGGGCCGACACCCGGCAGCGCCTTGATCACCGCAGCGACCTTGGTCTTCTTGACCAGGTCGTCGCTGTCGGCCTTCTTGAGCAGATCGGCGACGGTGACCTTGCCCTCCTTCACCTTGCCGATCAGTTCCGAGCGCGCCTTGCGCACGGCAGCCGCTTTGGCCAACGCCTCGGTGCGCTGTTCGGCGGTCATCGTAGGCAGTGCCATGTCTCCTCCGCTTCCACTCGTCACTCGAACAACTCGAACATCTGATTGACGGACCGAGTAAACAGCAACCGAACGGCAGCACCAGTCCGACACACCGCGAGGATACGCCGATGAGTTTTGCGTGGTGAGCCCGTCGTAATGGGTGAACGCCCAGTAAGACGGACGAAACGGACGAAACTCCGCCGAGTGACGCGCGTAACACCACACCGGCCTGCGACGAAAAATTCAACAGAAGCACCGAACGGGATCAAGGTTCAACGGCGAACCACGGAGGATCAACGAAGCTCCTCGGCCCCGGGCGCGACCGGTTCCCCGGTCGTCACCGTCTCCCCGTGACAGTGCGGTTCCAGCTACACAGTTGTGCGCCAGACGTTTTCCGGCCTCCGCGGGCCGGCCCTAACCGGCCCGCGGTTGTGCTCTCTGCCACCTTATGCGCAAGAATGACGCGACCCGGCGAACCCTTTTGCTAACTGGAGTTGCGATGCGCGAGGAACACCCGCTCGATGACGAGGTCGTTGCGTTGCCGGTCCGGGTCGAACGGGCCAGGCGACGCATCGCCTACCAGTCCGATCCGGCCCTGACCGACGCACTGTCCGAGGACGAGCTGCGCGCCGAGCGCGAACTCGCCGAGAAGATCCGCACCTACGAGCGCGACCAGCGCTGGAAGCAGATCAAGTCGGCCTCCATGCACGCCGATCGGCTGCGCGAGACCACCGCCGAGATGGAGCGGGCCGAGATGGCCGACGTGATGCTGGCCCGCAAGGCCATCGCCGCGCAGCGCCGCGAATCCAACCCGCGCGCCCGGCTGGCCTCGCTCTACCAGCACCGCACGTGGTCGCTGCGCGCACTGGCAGGCGTGGTGATCGCGGGCATGCTGTGGTCGGCGGTCAACGTCCAGCACAACATCGCTCCTGGCGGGCCGAGCGACCCGCTCTACTGGGCCAGCTTCGGCCTGGAGGCGATGATCAGCGTCTGCCTGATCATCATCATGATCGGCACCACCCGCGTGGCCGAGTGGGGCGTGATGGGCAACCGCACCCAGGTCCTGGTCGCCGAGCTGTTCCTGCTCGCCCTCACCATCGCCCTCAACACCTATCCGCACCTGAGCGCCGGGCACTGGTACGACGCCGCGGTGCACGCCGTGGCCCCGGTGATGATCGGTGTCGCCCTGATGATCCACAACGCCGCCAGCGCCCGCTACAGCACCGCCATCGCCCGCGCCTCGGCCGAGATCCCCACCGACGACGCCGAAGACCTCCTCTCGGCGGCTCCGGCCTTCCGCGAGGGCTAGCAGAACGCGAAGAGGGCCCGTACTCCGATCGGAG
>NZ_JBSGVQ010000035.1:0-86210 GCF_053608525.1 Nocardia sp. NPDC055029 | reverse complement strand
AAGCGGAACCAATAATAATATTGGCACTGACATTCATCGACACACTATTGAGTTCTCAAAGAACACACGCACAAGCTTCTACCCACAACATTTCGTAGGGGCTTCCGCAGGGCAACTGTTCCAACTTAGCGCAGACAACCCAACCGAAGCAAGTTCGGAAGGAGTGAGTCTGGCTAGATGATCAATCAGGCGCTCAGCGTCACCTCGTCGGTGTCCGTGTCGCTCTGACTCGAATAAAGTTACGCACCGACGAACGCGAAGTCAAATCGCCTGGTCAGACAGGCTATTTCGGCGTATCGACGCGTTCGACCTGTCCACCGAGCGCTTGCATCTGCTCAACGAACTTCGGGTAGCCGCGGTCGATGTGGAAGACATCGTGGACTTCGGTGACGCCGTCGGCGACCAGACCGGCCAGCACCAGGCCGGCGCCGGCCCGGATGTCGGAGGACCAGACCGGCGCGCTGGACAGGCGCGGGATTCCGCGGACCACCGCGTGGTGACCATCGGTGCGGGCGTCGGCGCCGAGCCGGATCATCTCCTCGACGAAGCGGAAGCGCGCCTCGAAGACGTTCTCGGTGATCATCGAGGTGCCGTCGGCGATGGCGGCCAGGCCGATCGCCATCGGCTGCAGGTCGGTCGGGAAGCCGGGGAACGGCAGCGTCGCGAAGTTCACCGCACGCGGGCGCTCCGGCTGGACGACGCGGAAACCGTTGGGCTCGTAAGAGATTCGCGCGCCTGCCGAGCGCAGCTTGTCCAGGACCAGCGCCAGGTGCTTGGGGTTGACCCCGGTGACGCGGACATCGCCGGTGGTCATCGCGGCGGCGATGCCCCAGGTGGCGGCGACGATGCGGTCACCGATCACCCGGTGGGTGGTCGGCGAGAGGCTCTTCACGCCCTGCACGGTCAGCACCGAGGAACCGGCACCGTCGATCCGCGCACCCATCTGCACGAGCATGGTGCACAGGTCGACGATGTCGGGCTCGCGCGCCGCGTTGTCGATGACCGTCTCCCCCTCGGCCAGCACCGCGGCCATCAGGATGTTCTCGGTCGCGCCGACGGACGGGAAGTCGAGGCGGATCCGCGCGCCCTGCAGCTCGTCGGCGCGGGCGACCACGCAACCGTGCTCGATCTCGCTGGTCGCGCCGAGCAGGCGCAGGCCCTGCTGGTGCATGTCCAGCGGCCGCGAGCCGATCGCGTCACCGCCAGGTAGCGCGACGACCGCGCGCTTACAGCGCGCCATCAGCGGACCGAGCACACACACCGAGGCGCGGAACTGGGTCACCGCGGGGAAGTCGGCGTGGTACTTGGGCTCCGGCGGGGTGACGATCGTGCAGACCGAGCGATCGCCGCTCTCGTCGTCGGAGATCGTCACGTCGCAGCCGAGACCGCGCAGCACCTCCGCCATCAGCGGGACATCGAGGATGTCCGGGCAGTTGGTGATGGTGGTCGTGCCCTCGGCCAGCAAAGCGGCGGCCATCAGCTTCAGCACGCTGTTCTTCGCGCCGCCGACCGCGACCTCGCCGACGAGCTGATTACCGCCGGAGACCAGAAACCGTTCGCTCACACCGCCAGCTTATCGACCGTTGCCCGGCGACACGCCCCCCGACGCCAAACCGACCGATCCTGGCGCCACCGAGTCGCTTTCAGCGCTCGGCTCCGCCGCCCGGATGCCACAGGACATCGCCCTCGGGATTGGTCGCACGGCTCAGGATGAACAGCAGGTCCGACAGGCGATTGAGGTATTTGGCCGGCAACACGCTGGTGTCGTCGGGGTAGGCATCGACCGCGGCCCACGCCGAACGTTCGGCGCGCCGGACCACGGTGCGTGCTGTGTGCAACAGTGCGGCAATCGGCGTGCCGCCCGGCAGGATGAACGAATTCAGCGGTGCGAGACCGGCGTTGAACTCGTCGCACCACTTCTCCAGCCGATCGATATAGGGCTGGGTGACGCGCAACGGCGGGTACTTCGGCTCCGCCACCACCGGGGTGGACAGGTCGGCGCCCGCGTCGAACAGGTCGTTCTGGATCTGGCGCAGCACCGCGAGCACGGCGGGTTCCGGCGCGCCGAGCGCCACCGCGACACCGAGCGCCGCGTTGGCCTCGTCACAGTCGGCGTAGGCGATCAGCCTGGCATCGGTCTTGGGTACCCGTGAGAAGTCGCTCAGGCCGGTGGTGCCGTCGTCACCCGTCCTGGTGTAGATCCGCGTCAGATGAACGCTGGACCGCCTCCCCGGGTCTTTCGCCGGTCGTGCGTGCTCAGCAGCTGGGTCGTCGGGTTGCCGGTTGGGCTGTGCATCCATTTCGGGCGTGCCCGACGAGTTACCCATGTACTTGCCTCGCTCAGCTGTCGCGTTTCAGGTGTGCTCGCTCAGAGCTGGCCCTTGCGGTGGGCACGGTCCGACGGCCGCGACTCCACCCAGGACAGAAAAGCCGCCCTCGATCCGCGGTCGAGGGCAAGCTCGAAACTGCCCTGCGGATCGGTGACGGCTACTACCACGATGTCGTCGCTCATGATGTCGAACTCATCGCCCTGCGGCTGCCTGCGTTCGACGATCTCGAGGCCCTGCCGGTGCACGGTGCTGTCCGGACCGAACTTGAGACTGGTCAATTTGAAGAAGACGAGCCGGTCCTCGTCGTAGCGAATGAGTCCGTGCCGCCAGCCTTGGCCACCGCGCGCGGGCAATACCCGCAGCAGCGCGGCCGTGCCGCCCCGGCGCAGCATCACCAGCCGGTAGGTCGATGCACCTGCTACGAACACGAGCGTCAGCACCAGAATGATCAGGAGAACCATCCCGGTTTGCAATGCCGCACGCCCTTTCGCTCAGATGGTGTCGAAGACACCCCCGTCGCCATTCAATCACGCCCGGTCCGCGCGACTCCGGCGGGACCGGTAAACCCCCGAAAACGACACTGTCGGCGACGAACCGGAGTTCGTCGCCGACAGATGTCTGGTGTTCTCGCGATCAGTGCTTCGCGGCAGCCTCGACGGCACGCACCTGGGCCTGGGCCACACGCAGCGCCGTGTCGGACGCGCCCGAATCGGCCAGCACCTTGCGTGCCGCGTCGACATCGACCTCACCCGAGAGGTCCGCGGACTCGGCGAGCACGCGCACGGTATCGGCGGTCACCGAGAAGAAACCGCCGTGCACCGCCGCGACGATCCGCTCGCCCTCGGTCGACACGATGGACACCGTGCCGCCCTCGACGAGCTGACCGAGCAGCGGCTCGTGGCCGGCCATGATGCCGATCTGACCTTCGGTGGTCTGCGCGCTGACGAACGAAGCCTGGCCGGACCAGAGCTTGCGTTCGACCGCTACGAGATCAACTGTCATCTCCGCCATGGTGGACTACTTCCCGGCGATCTTCTTCGCAGCGGCCTCGACGTCGTCGAGACCACCGCAGGAGTTGAACGCCTGCTCCGGGAAGTGGTCGAACTCGCCCTTGCAGACGCGATCGAAGTCGTCGATGGTCTGCTCCAGCGGCACGACCGAACCCGGCTGACCGGTGAACTTCTCGGCCACGATGAAGTTCTGGCCGAGGAACTTCTCCAGACGACGGGCGCGGCCGACGAGGACCTTGTCCTCTTCGGAGAGCTCGTCCATACCGAGGATGGCGATGATGTCCTGCAGCTCCTTGTACTTCTGCAGGATCCGCTTGACCTCGTTGGCGACCCGGAAGTGGCGCTCGCCGACGATCGAAGCCTCGAGGATACGAGAGGTCGAGGTCAGCGGGTCGACGGCCGGGTAGATGCCCTTCTGCGAGATCGGGCGGGAAAGCTCGGTCGTCGCATCGAGGTGGGCGAAGGTGGTCGCCGGCGCCGGGTCGGTGTAGTCGTCGGCGGGGACGTAGATCGCCTGCAGCGAGGTGATCGAGCGACCACGGGTCGAGGTGATGCGCTCCTGGAGCTCACCCATCTCGTCCGCCAGCGTCGGCTGGTAACCCACGGCTGAAGGCATACGACCCAGCAGGGTCGAGACCTCGGAACCGGCCTGGGTGAAACGGAAGATGTTGTCGATGAAGAGCAGCACGTCCTGGTGCTGGACATCGCGGAAGTACTCCGCCATGGTCAGCGCGGACAGGGCCACGCGCATACGCGTGCCCGGCGGCTCGTCCATCTGGCCGAAGACGAGGGCGGTGTCCTGGAGGACGCCCATCTCTTCCATTTCCAGGTGGAGGTCGGTGCCCTCACGAGTACGCTCACCGACGCCCGCGAACACCGAGGTGCCGGAGAACTCGCGAGCGATACGGGTGATCATCTCCTGGATCAGAACGGTCTTGCCGACACCGGCACCACCGAACAGACCGATCTTGCCGCCCTTGACGTACGGGGTCAGCAGGTCGATGACCTTGACACCGGTCTCGAGCATCTCGGTCTTACCCTCGAGCTGGTCGAAGCTCGGGGGCTTGCGGTGGATGCCCCACTGCTCGCCGTCGCGGCCGAGGCCGGGCGAGTCGAGGCAGTCACCGAGGGCGTTGAACACGTGGCCCTTGACGATGTCGCCGACGGGCACCGAGATCGGCTTGCCCGAGTCGACGACGGCCGCGCCACGGACCAGGCCGTCGGTCGGCTGCATCGAGATGGTGCGCACGATGTTGTCGCCGAGGTGCTGGGCGACCTCGAGGGTCAGGGTCTTGGCCACCGACGCCAGCTTGATGTCGGCGTTGAGAGCGTTGAACAGCTCGGGGATGGCGCCACGCGGGAACTCGACGTCCACGACGGGGCCGATGACACGGACGACGCGGCCGGCGGCTGCGCCTGCCTTACTCGCGTTGTCCTGAGTGACAGCTGCGGTCATTAGATTGGTTCTCTTCCTGCGCTTCTAGTCGCGGTCCGAGCTCGACGCCAGCGCGTTCACGCCGCCGACGATTTCGCTGATTTCCTGCGTGATCTGGGCCTGACGCACCGAGTTCGCCTCGCGCTGGAGCACACTGGCCAGCTCGTTGGCGTTGTCGGTCGCCGCCTTCATTGCGGTGCGCCGAGCCGCGGACTCGGATGCCGCTGCCTCGAGCAACGATGAGTAGATACGCGTGTTGATGTACTTGGGCAGCAGAGCACCCAGCAGCACATCGGCGTCCGGCTCGAATTCGTACTGCGCCGTGACCACCGCGTTCGGCGAGTCCGACATGATGTCGTCGCCGAGCTCGAAGTTCTCGTCGACGAAGCTGACCTGGATCGGCGCCAAGCGGCGCACCTCCGGGTTCTGGGTCAGCATCGAGACGAACTTGGTGTACACGATGTGCAGCTCGTCGACGCCCGCGATGGTTCCGGTGCCGTCCAGCGAGGGAACCTCGGTGTCGGAGCCGGCCATGAAGGCCTCGACCAGGTGGCCGCACGCGGCCGACGCATCGGTGTACTTCGGCTGCTGCGAGAAGCCGGTCCACGACGCCTGGAACGGACGGTTGCGGAACTTGTAGTACGTGAGGCCCTTGTTGCCCATCACGTACAGCACCGGCTCCTTGCCCTCGCCACGCAGGGTGGTCATGAGCTCCTCGGCGCGCTTGAGCACGTTCGAGTTGTAGCCGCCGCACATACCGCTGTCACTGGTGATCACCAGGACGGCCGCGCGCTTCGGGTTGGGGCGCTCGTTGAGCAGCGGGTGCGCCAGGTTCTTCGACGCGCTCGCCAGCTCACCGAGGACCTTGGTGATCTCCTCGGCGTACGGCTTGGCCGCCGCAACCCTGGCCTGGGCCTTGGAAATTCGCGAGGTCGCGATCAGTTCCTGAGCCTTGGTGATCTTCTTGATCGAATTCACACCACGAATGCGGGAGCGCAATTCACGCAAACTTGCCACTAGCGGTTCACACTCCCTTCATTCGCCAGATCGGAATATGCCGACATCAGTCCTGACCCGGCTTACTTGTCGACGTGCTTGCGGGTGACCGACAGCGACTCGACCTCTTCGTGGTCCAGATCGCCGGCGGCGGCCTCGTTCACGACACGGCTGCCGTCGGAAGCCAGGAAGCCTTCCTTGAACTTGTCGGTCTCCGACTTGATCGCGTCGGCGGCCTCGCCGTCGAGCGGCTTGCGGCCACCCTCGAGCGCGTCGAAGGACGACTGGGTCGCGCTGTGCAGGTGCTCCAGCAGCTCGGCGGTGAAGCGACGCACGTCGCCGACCGGCACCGAGTCGTAGTAGCCGGCGTCGACCAGGTAGATCGAGACGACCTGATCCTCGACGGCGACCGGGGAGTACTGGTTCTGCTTGAGCAGCTCCACCCAGCGGGCACCACGCTCGAGCTGGGCCAGCGAGGCGGCATCCAGGTCGGAGGCGAAGGCGGAGAACGCCTCCAGCTCGCGGTACTGCGCCATTTCCAGACGCAGCGAACCGGCGACCTTCTTCATGGCCTTGGTCTGGGCGGCGCCACCGACACGGGAGACCGAGGTACCGACGTTGATCGCCGGGCGGACACCCTTGTTGAACAGGTCGGACTCGAGGAAGACCTGGCCGTCGGTGATGGAGATGACGTTGGTCGGGATGAACGCCGAGACGTCGTTGGCCTTGGTCTCGATGATCGGCAGACCGGTCATCGAGCCGCCGCCCATCTCGTCGGACAGCTTCGCGCAACGCTCCAGCAGACGGGAGTGCAGGTAGAAGACGTCACCGGGGTACGCCTCGCGGCCCGGCGGACGACGCAGCAGCAGCGAAATGGCGCGGTAGGCCTCGGCCTGCTTGGTCAGGTCGTCGAACACGATCAGGACGTGCTTGCCCTGGTACATCCAGTGCTGGCCGATGGCCGAACCGGTGTACGGGGCCAGCCACTTGAAGCCGGCGGAGTCGGAGGCCGGGGCCGCGACGATGGTGGTGTACTCCATCGCGCCGTGCTCCTCGAGCGCGGTCTTGACGCCCGCGATGGTGGAGCCCTTCTGGCCGATCGCGACGTAGATGCAGCGGACCTGCTTGGTCGGGTCGCCGGTCTCCCAGTTCGCCTTCTGGTTCAGGATCGCGTCGACGGCGACGGCGGTCTTGCCGGTCTTGCGGTCGCCGATGATCAGCTGACGCTGGCCGCGGCCGATGGCGGTCAGCGCGTCGATCGCGGTGATACCGGTGGCCAGCGGCTCCTCGACCGGCTGGCGCTCCAGCACGGTCGCGGCCTGCAGCTCCAGCACGCGGCGGTCGTCGGCTTCGATCTCGCCCAGGCCGTCGATCGCCTGGCCGAGCGGGTTGACGACGCGACCGAGGAACTTGTCACCGACGGGAACCGACAGCACGTCGCCGGTGCGGCGGACCTGCTGGCCCTCCTCGAGCGAGGCGTACTCGCCGAGGATGACGGCACCGATCTCGGTGTCCTCGAGGTTCAGCGCGACGCCCAGGACGCCGCCCGGGAACTCGAGCAGCTCGTTGGCCATCGCCGAAGGCAGACCGCTCACGTGCGCGATGCCGTCGCCGGTGTCGGTCACGAGGCCGACTTCTTCGATGGAGGTTTCCGGGGTGTAGCTCTGGGTGTAGCTCTCGATCGCGCTACGGATCTCGTCGGAGGAGATCGTCAGCTCCGCCATGTTGTTCCTGCTCTCGCTGTGGTCTCGAATGTCGGGGGTTGGAGTAAGGCCGCGTGGTGTGTCCGTCAGGACAGCGCCCGGCGCAGCTTCTCCAGTCGGCCGGTGGCGCTGCCGTCGATGACGTCGTCTCCGACGCGCACGACGACGCCGCTCAGCAGCGTCGGGTCGACCTGCACGTGCACGGTGACCGGCTTGCCGTAGATCCGCTGCAGGGAAGCCGAGAGCTTCTCCTTCTGCTGATCTGTCAGCTCGACCGCGGCATGCGCGTGGGCGACGATCTGGTCACGACGGGCCGCCGCCAGATCGGACAGGGCGTCGAAGGCGACGCCGATGTTGTTGGTCCGCAGTCGGGTCACCGCCTGCTCGGCCAGCGTCAGGGTGATCGGCTCGGCCTTGCCGGTCAGCAGCCGCTCGATCAGCTCACGCCGGGCCGGTGCCGGCTTGCCCTGATCGGACAGTGCCTGCTCCAGCTGCGGGTTGTCGGCGATGATGCGTCCGAGCCGGAACAGCTCGTCCTCCACCGCGTCCAGCCGGCCACCGACGGCGGCCGACTCCAGCAGAGCCTCCTGCCCGAGCAGCACCAGGGTGTCGACCAGATCACGGGTGCGCGACCAGTTCTGCGCCACCGCGGTGGTCAGCACTGCCTGCGTGGCAGCGCTGACCTTGCCGCCGAAGATCCGCTCACTGAGTTCAGCGCGCGCCGAACCCGGCACCGACACGTCCGCGAGCGCCACACGCAGCGAACGCTGGTCGTCCAGCACGGCGACAACGGCGAACAGTTCCGACCCCGTTGTGGCCGCAACAGTTTCGCTTCCGGTCAGAGCGGCCCGAAGCGCCTCCCGAGACCGGGAGCTGGCCTCGCGGCTCGCTGCGTACATGCTTCTCACTTTCGCGTCGTTACCTTCCGACCCCGATGGCGTCGGTGTCGTCGAGTTCGCTGAGGAACTTGTCGATCGACGCCGACTGCTTCGCCTCGTCCGAGACAGACTGGCCGATGATCTTCTCGGCCAGGTCGACGGCCGTGCGGCCGACCTCGGAACGCAGCTCGGTCAGGATCTGCTGGCGCTGGGCTTCCAGCTGGGAGTGACCGGCGGCGACGATACGGTCGCTTTCGGCCTGGGCATCCGTGCGCATCTGCGCGAGGATCTGCTGACCCTGGGTGCGCGCATCCTCGCGGATACGTGCGGCCTCGAGCCGGGCGTCGGCGAGCTGCTGCTGGTACTGCTGCAGCGTCTGCTGTGCCTCCGCCTGGGCTGCTTCGGCCCTGGCGATACCGCCTTCGATCTTGTCCGTGCGCTCTTCGAGGGTCTTGGTCACACGTGGGATCACGTACTTCCAGAAAAGCAGACCGACGACGATGACACAGACGATCGACCAGACGATGTCGTACGTTTCGGGGACGAGAGGATTCACTTCCTCTCCCCCTTCAGCGGCGAGCATCATGATTTCGCGCATCGGAATCAGAAGATGAAGCCGGCGACGAGGCCGATCAGCGCCAGGGCCTCGGTGAACGCGATACCGAGGAACATGTTGGTACGGATCTGGCCGGACAGCTCGGGCTGACGCGCGATGCCCTCGATGGCCTTACCGACGACGATACCCACGCCGATGCCGGGGCCGATCGCGGCGAGACCGTAGCCGATGGCGCCGAAGCCACGGAAGGTGCTCTCGGTGGTCGCGGCTTCCTGGGCCAGGTAAGCGAGGCTCATGAGTCTGTTTCCCTTTCTGTTGCTCACCCGCCGGTCGGCGTGTGTAGCAGGTTTCCCGTAGTTGTGGTTTCAGTCAGGTCAGTGGTCGGCAGCGTGCTGCGACTGCGCGATGTACACGGCGGCCAGCAGCGCGAAAACGTAGGCCTGCAGGAAGATGACCAGCAGCTCGAACAGCGTGAAGCCGATGCCGGCGAGCAGCGAGAACGGCGAGAAGATCTTCATCCACGCGGTGGCGTCGAACAGGAAGAACCAGGTCGCGCTGAAGAACAGCACCAGCATGATGTGTCCGGCCAGCATGTTGGCCATGAGACGGACGGTCAGCGTGAACGGGCGCAGAACGAAGGTCGAGATGAACTCGATCGGGATCAGCAGCACGTGCAGCGCGATCGGCACGTCGGGGACGACGATGCTGTGCCGGATGTAGGAGAAGAAGCCGTACTTCCGGATGCCGACGTAGTTGTAGGCGATGTAGACGATCGCGGCCAGGACCAGCGGCATGCCGATTCGCGCGTTCGACGAGATGTTCAATCCCGGAATGACACCGGAGAAGTTCAGAAAGAGAACCGTAAAGAAGATCGTCGCCAGCAGCGGAAGGAACTTCTTGCCGGTTTCCTTACCGAGCACCTCGTCGGCGATCTGCTCCTTGACGAAAACCACACCGGTCTCCATCACGTTCTGCAGGCCGCGCGGGACGATCTTCGGCGAGCGGAAAGCCAGCAGGAAGACGACCACCAGAACCGCGGTCATCAGCAGCCGGACCAGCATCAGGCGATCGAGTTCGAACGGCGTACCCTCGAACAGCACTGCTGGAGGGAAGAAGTCGGACAGCGATGGCGCGTGGAACTCGCCCGCCGCCAAAGTGATGACGCTCAGCGTTCTCTCCCGTGTTCGGGCCGCGGGTACGACGGTCATTCCCGCGGTTCGATCGGACATTGACGATCAATGGGGTCGACTCTGGTCGGCTCGAAATTCGACAGTTGCCTATACAGCGTGTAACCGTATGACTTCTGTTCGGGCGTCGGCGACATCGTCGACATGCTTCAACCGGGCACATTCCACCCGGATCGGCAGTAAGCATAGCGGCACCGGGCAGGATCTAGGCGATCCCCCCTGGTAACCCGAGGCAAAGCCCTGAGTTGGTCGGGCCGCGCCCCTAGCTTGGGTGCTTGCTTACCAACACTTTACCAAGCTATCTACGACAGTGTGTAGCTGGGTGGGATTATTCCTGCTCGGAAGCCGTTTCGTCGTCTCCCGCGCGTGTCGTGACGTACGGAACCTTCTGGCTCACAACGCCATACGTCTCCGCACCGAGGACGATCAGCAGGGCACCGACCACGGTGAAGAACAGCGCTGGCCTGCTGTAGAAGTCGAACTGGTTGAGCACGGCGATGACCAGCAGCGCGACCAGCATTTTGCCGACCCAGCTGACCAGCATGACCAGGCCGGCCGTGCTCGGCGGCAGCTTCGCGCCGAGCAGCACCGCGATGACGGTGGTGAGGATGAACCCACCGCCGATGGCGGCGCCGAGCAGAGCGCCCCACAGACCCGGCGTTCCGGCCACCGCGGTGGCGATCACGACCGCGGCGACCACGAGGACGCCGAGGCCGATCAGGCCGTAGCGCAGCGCGGCACGCAACGGGGCGTCGGGGCCTGGCACGGTTTCCGGTGTAAAGCTCACGGGCCGCACTTTACCAAGCGGCCGGAGTTCACCGGTTCGCCGACTCCACCCGGCGCATCGATGGGATCGCGGTCACTACCAGCGCGAACACCAATCCACCCGCAACCAGCAACACCACGAGTCGCCGATCCATCAGCGATGTTCCCACCGCGCCGAAGGCGAGCACGCCGACCCACAAATAGATCAACAGGACCACGCGTCGCTGGGAATGTCCGATCTGTAGCAATCGGTGATGAAGATGCATTTTGTCCGGTGTGGAGAAACTCACGCCAGCGCGCACGCGGCGCACGATCGCGAGCAACAGATCCAGCACCGGAATGAACATCACCGCGCCGACCAGCAACAGCGGTGAGAGCAAACCGACAATGTCGCGCGGGCCGTAGCCCTGCAGCGGAATTCGGCCGGAGGCGCCGGTGGAAACCGCCGCCAGCATCAAACCGATCATCATCGAGCCGGTATCGCCCATGAAGATTCGGGCGGGCGAGAAATTGTGCGGAAGGAATCCGAGGCAGGCGCCGGCCAGCGCGGCGGCCAGCAGCGCGGGTGGATAGGTGTCCACCGAGCCGCCCTGGTCGTAGAGCAAACCGACGGAGAACACGAAAACCGCGACGGCGCAGATCAAGCCGAGCCCCGCCGCCAAACCGTCCAGACCGTCGACGAAGTTCATCGCGTTCACGAGCGTGACGGTGATGCCGACGGTCACCAGACCGCCCTGCAGCGCGTCGAGCACCACGGTGGAATCGTTGAACGGGTCGTAGATCACGTACCAGCTCAGGCCCATCACGGCCATCACGCCCGCCGCGGTGACCTGCCCGGCGAATTTGGTGAGCGCGTCCAGGCCCCAGCGGTCGTCGACGATGCCGACGAGCACGATGATCGTCGCCGCGACCAGCACCGCCGGAATATCGGGCGCGTAATCGAAACCGCGCCGCAGGGCGGGCAATTGGTGCGCGAACAACACCGCGGCGACGACACCGACATACATGCCGACGCCACCCATCCGCGGAATCGGCTTCACGTGCACATCGCGCTCACGCGGAATCGCGACCGCGCCGAAGCCGATGGCGAGCACCCGGACACCGCCGGTCGCCAGGAAGGTCACCGTGGCCGAGACGAGCAGCACGAGCACCAGCTCGCGCAGGGGAACGACTGAGCTCATGGGAGGCGTGCGATCACCGCTGCGCGGGGCTGGTCAACGCGTCGGGCGCCATCCCGAGCACCTCCGCGATATCGGCCACCGGCACCGCACCCTCCCGCAACACCCGCGGCTGATCCGCGGTCAGATCGACGATCGTGGAGGCCACCGCGTGCTCGGCCGGACCACCGTCGAGATACACACTCGCCAGCGAACCCAGCTGCTCGCGCGCCTGCTCGACGGTGCTGGCGGGCGGCTGCCCGGACACGTTCGCACTCGACACGGCCAGCGGCCCGACTTCGCGCAGCAATTCCAGCGCCACCGGATGCAACGGCATCCGCAGCATCACCGTGCCGCGGGTGTCACCCAGATCCCACGCCAGCGACGGCGCCGCCTGTACGACCAGGCTCAGGGCACCCGGCCAGAACGCGCGGATCAGGTCCCGCGCCTGCGGCCGCACCGAGAACACGAGCCCATCGATGGTGTGCCAGGAACCGACGAGCACCGGAACGGGCATATCGCGACCGCGCCGCTTCGCGGCCAGCAGCGAGCCGACCGCGTCGGCATCGAACGCGTCGGCCGCCAGGCCGTACAGCGTGTCGGTCGGCATCACGACCAGCCGACCGGACTTCAGCGCGCTGGTGGCGGCGGTGATGCCGGCGGCCCGAGACGCCGGTTCGGCACAGTCGTAAACGGTACTCACGCTTAGCTTCGCCTTCCCGCGATTTCTGCCGGACTTCGGGTGGCTGACAATATTCCGCTGCCCCGGGTCTCGTGGTCATCGGGGTTGCGGCAAGTTGTCGAGGTCCCACGATTCTTGCCGGTCTTCGGTGTGCGGCAAGAGTCTAGCCCCCGCGAGGGGCTTCACCTGCGCGGGGACTTTGCGAGGCCGCGACGCTCCGGCCCACCGCCCGGCGTGCAGCGGCCACTCCTGGAGCTGCTGGAGGTGTGCTGGACCGGCGGGCCCGCGCCGCAGGCAGCAGGGAAACACGGCGTTCGGTCACCCGGTCAGGGTTTGCTGTGCCGCGCCGCGACGACGAATCGCGGCTTACCCGCGAGATCGGGATGCTCGACGATGTCGACGAAATCGGCGGCCGCCAGGAGGGCCGCCACTCCCCCGCCGTTGGTGTCGTCGTGCTCGATGGCGGTGGCGCCGCCGGGTCGCAGCAGGCGGGCGATGGTGGGGACCATGGCGCGGATGACGTCGAGGCCGTCGGAGCCGCCGAAGAGGGCGCGGTGGGGGTCGTGCTCGGCGACCTCGGGGTCGAGGATGGCGGCGTCGGGAATGTAGGGCGGGTTCGAGACGACCAGGTCGACGCGGCCCGACAGCTCGGTGAGCAGGGTCGGGTCGGTGACGTCGTCGGCGTACAGGGTGATGGGGGTGTCGCCGTCGGCGATGCGGTCGTCGGCATTGCGGCGGGCCCAGGGCAGGGCGTCGGAGTCGAGTTCGACGGCATGGACCTGGGCATCGGGGCGGGCGTGTGCGATGGCCAGGGCCAGGGCGCCCGAGCCGGTACACAGGTCGACGACGATCGGCGCGTGGTCGTGCGGCAGCGTCTCCAGCCAGGCCAGCGCCCACGCGAACAGCAGCTCGGTCTCCGGCCGAGGCACGAAGACGCCAGGGCCGACGGCGAGGTCGATCTCGCCCATGGCAGCGGTTCCGGTCAAGTGCTGCAACGGGATTCGCGCGGCCCGCTGGTCGATCAGCTGCCCGAACCGTTCCGCCTCGGCGGGCTCGACCATCGGGTGCAGCGCCAGCCGCATCCGGTCGACACCGAGCACGTGGGCGGCCAGGTTCTCGGCATCGGGCAGCGGTGAGGCCACGCCCGCCTCGGCCAGCCGCGCCGCGGCCTCGACGATCAGCGGGCGCAGCCGGACGCGTTCTGCCACGGTTACTCGGCGGCCATGCGGGCGTCGCGGTCGGCCTTGCCGAGCGCGTCGAGCAGCGCGTCCATGTCACCGTCGAGGACGGCGTCGAGGTTGTGCGCCTTGAAACCGATGCGGTGATCGGCGATCCGGTTCTCCGGGAAGTTGTAGGTGCGGATGCGCTCGGAGCGGTCCACCGTGCGGATCTGGCTCGCGCGGCCCGCGGCGGCCTCCTGGTCGGCCTGCTCCTCGGCCAGCGCCTGCAGCCGGGCGGCGAGCACCTGCATCGCGCGCGCCTTGTTCTGCAGCTGGGAGCGCTCGTTCTGGCAGGTCACCACGATGCCGGAGGGCAGGTGGGTGATGCGAACCGCGGAGTCGGTGGTGTTGACGCCCTGGCCGCCCTTGCCGGAGGACCGGTAGACATCGATGCGCAGGTCGGTCTCGTCGATCTGCACCTGCTCGACCTCGTCGGGCTCGGGGTAGATCAGCACGCCCGCCGCCGAGGTGTGGATGCGGCCCTGTGACTCGGTCACCGGCACGCGCTGCACGCGGTGCACGCCACCCTCGAACTTGAAGCGCGACCACACGCCGTCACGGGCGGCGTCGCGGCTCTTGATCGACAGCGTCGCGTCCTTGTATCCGCCCAGGTCGGAATAGGTGACGTCGAGCGTCTCCACCTTCCAGCCGTGCCGCTCGGCGTAGCGGATGTACATGCGCGCCAGGTCGGCGGCGAACAGCGCCGATTCCTCGCCGCCCTCGCCCGACTTCACCTCGAGTACCACGTCGTCGCCGTCGTGCGGGTCGCGCGGGGCGAGCAGATCGGCCAGCGCCTGCTCGAGCTCCACCAGCTGGGTTTCCAGACCGGGCACCTCGGCGGCGAACGCGGCGTCGTCGGCGGCCAGCTCACGGGCGGCATCGAGATCGTCGCGGACCGATTCGAGCTTGCGGTAGGTCGACATCACCGGGGCCAGCTCGGCGAACCGCTTGCCCACCCGCCGGGCCGCACCGGCGTCGCTGTGCAACGACGGATCGGCCAGCTGCGTCTCCAGGCCTGCGTACTCGGCCAGAATGTCGTCGATGGCGGACGGCTGCGTCACGTTTGCTTCCTTATGTGCGGTGCGGGCGGAATCGGTTGGGCGAGAAACCACCGACGCCCGGCCTGCGGAAGCAGAACCGGGCGTCGGATGAGGCAACTAGCTGTCGGCGTCGGCCTTCTTGCCTGCACGCTTGCCGTAGCGAGCCTCGAAGCGAGCGACGCGGCCGCCGGTGTCGAGGATCTTCTGCTTGCCGGTGTAGAACGGGTGGCACTGCGAGCAGACCTCGACGGTGATCTGGCCGGACTCCTTGGTGGAGCGAGTCTGGAAGGTGTTGCCGCAACCACACACAACGGTGGTGTCGACATACGTGGGGTGGATTCCTGCCTTCATGGGCGTCCTCTCGATAATGGTCGCCGGGTCGCATGCCGCTGGAGCGCGGAATACGTGAACCGGAACCGACTAGGCGGGATGTCTGCGAAGCCGCAGACACACAGCGGTCCAGTATGCCAGATCTGGCCGCACCCTCCGAAAACACCCCCCACCTCAGAATTGTTCCCCGAATGCAGCAAGGGGCCCCGCGTCGGCGAGGCCCCTTGCTGCGGTTCTAGACGATCACTCGTCGAGAGCGCCCGGTGCGGTCTTGGAGACCTGCATCAGGAACTCGAGGTTGTTCTTGGACTTCTTCAGACGGTCGATCAGCAGATCGATGGCCTGGTGCGAGTCCAGCCCGGTCAGCACGCGACGCAGCTTGTGCAGCACGGCGGCCTCGTCGGGCGAGAGCAGCAGCTCGTCCTTGCGGGTACCGGACGGGTTGACGTCCACCGCGGGGAACACGCGCCGCTCGGCGATCTTGCGGTCGAGCTTGAGCTCGGCGTTGCCGGTGCCCTTGAACTCCTCGAAGATCACCGTGTCACCGGTGGAGCCGGTCTCCACCATCGCCGTGGCGATGATGGTGAGCGAGCCACCGTTCTCGATGTTGCGGGCCGCGCCGAGGAACCGCTTGGGCGGGTACAGCGCGGTCGAGTCGACACCACCGGAGAGGATGCGGCCCGAGGCGGGCGAGGAGTTGTTGTACGCGCGGCCCAATCGGGTGATCGAGTCGAGCAGCACCACAACGTCTTTGCCCATCTCCACCAGTCGCTTCGCGCGCTCGATGGCGAGCTCGGCGACCGAGGTGTGGTCGGCGGGCGGACGGTCGAAGGTGGAGGCGATGACCTCACCCTTCACCGAACGCTGCATGTCGGTGACCTCTTCGGGACGTTCGTCGACCAGGACAACCATGAGGTAGCACTCGGGGTTGTTGATCGCGATCGCGTTGGCGATGTCCTGCATGATCGTGGTCTTACCCGCCTTGGGCGGGGACACGATCAGCGCACGCTGGCCCTTACCGATCGGCATGATCAGGTCGATCACGCGCGTGGTCAGCTTGTTCTGCGCGGTCTCGAGGCGCAGGCGCTGGTTCGGGTACAGCGGGGTCAGCTTGGTGAAGTCGGGACGACGCTTGGCCGCCTCGACCTCGCCGCCGTTGACGGTGTCCAGGCGGACCAGCGGGTCGAACTTCTGGCGCTGGTTGCTCTGCTCGCCGTCACGCGGGGCACGCACCGCACCGGTGATCGCGTCACCGCGGCGCAGGCCGTTCTTGCGGACCAGGTTCATCGAGACGTACACGTCGTTCGGGCCGGCCAGGTAGCCGGAGGTCCGCACGAACGCGTAGTTGTCCAAGACATCGAGGATGCCTGCGACCGGCTGTAGGACGTCGTCCTCGCGGATCTCGAAGTCGCGGGCCTCGCCGCCACCGCCACCGGCGCCACCGTCGCGGTCACGACCGCGGCGACGCTCACGGAACCGGCGACCCCGGCGACCGCGGCCGCCTTCCTCGTCGTCACCACCGCGGTCGTCGCGGGGACCGCGATTACCGCCGGCGCTGCCGTTCTGGTTCTGGTTGCGCTCGTTCTGATTCCGCTCGCCACCGGCGCGCTCGCCCCGGTCGCCACCGGTGCGGTCGCCACGGTCGCCACCGGTGCGGTCGCCACGCTCGCGACGACGCTCGCCCTGCTCGCCGCCCTCGGCCTTGTCGGCCTGCTTGGGCTCCTCGCCACGGCTCTCGGCCTGGGCGTTCTCGCCCCCACCGGAACGGGCCTGGTCACGACCACGACGCTGCCGGCCACGGCCACGCTGACCGCCCTCGCGACCGGAATCCTCGGTCGACTCGGCGGGAGCGGCGGTCTTGGACTCGGCCTGCGCCTGCTCGGCCGGGGCCTGCTCGGGCGCGACCGCGACGGCGGCCTGCGTCTCGGCGGGCTTGTCGGCCTTGGCCGGCTTGTCGGCCTTGGCCGTAGCCTCGGCCTTCGCGGGCGCCTCGGCCTTCGCGGGCGCCTCGGCCTTCGCGGGCGCCTCGGTCTTGGCGGCGGGCGCGTCGGCCGTCACGGCGGCGGCCTCGGCGGGCTTGCCCGCCTTCGCAGGCGCTCCGGCCTGATTCTCCTTGATAGCGGCGATGAGATCGCCCTTACGCATACCGGAGGTGCCTCGGATACCGAGCTCCCCCGCCAATGCGCGCAACTGCGGCAACAGCATTCCAGTCAGCCCCGATCGTGCGACGTCGGTGTGTTCGCTCATTTTCGAAATCTGTCCGGATTCACTTTCGCGGCCGCCCGAGTTCGTAGGGTTGGATTCCACCCCGGGTGTCGCGAGCAGGTCCGTATCTGTCACGGAAATCCTTTCCTTCCCTCGAATGCCGTGTGCTGAATCGAGGGTTCGTTCCGTAGACCCGGCACCGTGTGCCGAGCTCGGATTACGCGTCCGACAGGACGCCTGTGCCGTACTACCCGCCCCGCCGGACCGGAGGCTTCGCCACCAGAAGACAGTGGTGAGGAGAGATCATTCCAGTTGAGCGGCTTCTCGGCGTCGCAGCACCTCCATGGTGTGGAGGCTCGAGCCTGGAGCCTGCTGGAGCGATTGCCCTGATGAAGCACCGGCGTCTGATGCGCACGATGTACGGACTTGCACAGAATAGCTGCCCATTGCGAACAACGGCAAGGCAGGCACGCCGTCAGTCGACCGCGACGCCGCCCGCAATGCCGGGTTCGACTACCCGCAGCCCGTCGGATTCCGCCTGTTTGCGCAGGTCATCAGGGAATTCTCCGGTCGCGAGAGCCAGAATGGTCGGGCCTGCGCCGGAAACAGTCGCCGCGATTCCCGCGGCCCGAAGCCGCTGGATCCACGCCGTGGTGAGCGGTAGCGCGGGAGCACGCTGGGTCTGGTGCAGCCGGTCGGCGGTGGCGGGCATCAGCAGATCGGGGCGCTCGGTGAGCGCCACGACGGCCAGCGCCGCCCTGCTGACGTTGAACGCGGCGTCGCCGTGCGGCACCTGCTCGGGCAGCAGCCCGCGGGTGTGCGCCGTGGACGAGCGTTCCTGCGGGATCAGCACCACCGGGCGCAGCGCGGCGGCGGGCTGCAGGCGCACGGCCCGGTAGGCGCGGTTGGCCTCGGCATCGGACTCGGTCCACGACACCACGATTCCGCCGAGCACGCTGGCCGCGGCGTTGTCGGGATGACCCTCGAACTCCGAGGCCAGCTGCACCAGACGGTCGGTGTCCAGGCGCAGCTCCGGATCGAACTTCGCGGCCAGCCCGGCGCCCGCGGCCAGGCCACCGACCACCGCGGAGGCGCTGGAGCCGAGGCCACGCGAGTGCGGAATCACGTTGCGGCACACCACATCGAGGCCGTCGGCCCAGACGCCGAGCGATTCCAGCCCGCGCTCGATCGCCCGCACCACCAGATGCGTTGGGCCCCACGGCACGTCGTCGGCGCCCTCACCCTCGACCCGGATGTCGAGACCCGAATCGGTCGTGCGCACCACGATCTCGTCGTAGAGGCCCAATGCCATTCCCAGGCAGTCGAATCCGGGGCCGAGGTTGGCTGTGGAGGCGGGAACGCGCACGGTCACTTCGAGACCGGCGGGCAGGGTCGCTGTCATCAGCCTGCTCTCGCGTGCGCTCAACTCAGGCCAGCTCGAGTTCGTGGGCGATGGCCACCGGGTCGACGGCGATCGGCTTGACCTCGGGCATGCCGGTCAGCGCGTTGTCGGGGTCCTTGAGACCGTTGCCGGTCACGGTGCAGACCACGGTCAGGCCCGAATCCAGCCAGCCTTCCTTGCGGGCGGCGAGCAGACCGGCCACGCTCGCGGCCGACGCGGGCTCGACGAAGACGCCCTCGGTCGCGGCGACCAGCCGGTACGCGGCCAGGATCTCCTCGTCGGTGGCCGCGCGGAAGGCGCCACCGGACTGCTCCTTGGCCTCCATCGCACCGTTCCACGACGCCGGGGCGCCGATCCGGATGGCGGTGGCCACGGTCTCGGGGTCCTTCACCGGAGCGCCGTTGACCAGCGGGGCCGCACCGGCGGCCTGCACGCCGAGCATGCGCGGCAGCACCGAGGTGATGCCGTCGGCGTGGTACTCGCGGTACCCGCGCCAGTAGGCGGTGATGTTGCCCGCGTTGCCCACCGGCAGCACGTGCACGTCGGGCGCCTTGCCCAGGACATCGCAGATCTCGAACGAGGCGGTCTTCTGGCCTTCGATGCGGGCCGGGTTCACCGAGTTGACCAGGCCGACCTCGGGGAAGTCCGAGGTGACCTTGCGGGCCAGCTCGAGACAGTCGTCGAAGTTGCCCTCGACCTGGATGATCTTGGCGCCGAGCATCACGGCCTGGGCCAGCTTGCCCATCGCGATCTTGCCCTGCGGGATCAGCACCGCGCACTCCATGCCGGCGCGGGTGGCGTAGGCGGCGGCCGAAGCCGAGGTGTTGCCGGTCGACGCGCACAGCACGGCCTTCTGGCCGCGGTACTTGGCGTCGGTCATCGCCATGGTCATGCCGCGGTCCTTGAAGGAACCGGTCGGGTTGGCGCCCTCGACCTTGAGGTACACCTCGCACCCGGTCAGCTCGGACAGGTGCGTCGCGGGGACCAGCGGGGTGCCGCCCTCGAACAGGGTCACCGGTTCCCAGTCGGCGGCACCTTCGAGCCGATCGCGGTAGGCCGCGATCAGACCCGGCCAGCGCGAGTGCACGCCGAGCTGGGGGGCGATGCCAGTGGAATTCATGATTCTTCTGTGCCTTCCAGTCTGAGAACGCTGGTCACAGCGGTAACGGAATCCATTTCCGCCAATGCCGCGACAGTATCGGCCAGCGAGGACTCCACCGCATGGTGGGTGACGACCACGAGCCTGGCACCGTCGCCATGGCCCTGCTGACGCACGGTCGAGATGCTCACCCCGTGCTGGGCGAACGTGTCCGCCACCGCGGCGAGCACGCCGGGACGATCCGCCACCTGCAGGTTCACGTGGTAGCGGGTCGGGGTGTCCCCGATCGGCGCGATCGGCAGCTCAGCATAGACCGATTCGCCCGGTGCACGACCACCGTAGAACTTGTTGCGCGCGGCCATCACGAGGTCGCCGAGCACGGCCGAGGCAGTCGGCGCGCCACCGGCGCCCTGCCCGTAGAACATCAGGCGGCCCGCGTTGTCGGCCTCGACGACGACGGCGTTGAACGCGCCGTTGACCGAGGCCAGCGGGTGCTTGCGCGGGATCAGCGCCGGGTACACGCGCACCGAGACGCGATCCTTGCCGCCCTCGGCGGAGGTGGGCTCGCCCGGACCGGCCGCGACGCGCTCGCAGATGGCGAGCAGCTTCACGGTGCAGCCGACGGCCGAGGCCGTCTCCAGGTCCTCGGCGGTGATCTTGGAGATGCCCTCGCGGTACACGTCCGCCGCGGTCACGCGGGTGTGGAAGGCCAGCGAGGCCAGGATCGCGGCCTTGGCGGCGGCGTCGAAGCCCTCGACGTCGGCGGTGGGGTCGGCCTCGGCGTAACCGAGGTCGGTGGCCTCGGCGAGCACGTCGTCGTAGGCGGCGCCGGTCTCGTCCATCGCGGAGAGGATGAAGTTGGTGGTGCCGTTGACGATGCCGACGACCCGGTTCACCCGGTCACCCGAGAGCGACTGGATCAGCGGCCGGACCACCGGGATCGCACCGGCGACGGCGGCCTCGAAGTACAGGTCGGCACGGCTGCGCTCGGCAGCGGCGGCCAGTTCGCCGGTGTAATCGGCCAGCAGCGCCTTGTTGGCGGTGACGACGGACTTGCCCGCGGTCAGCGCCGCGCCGATCAGCCCACGGGCCGGATCGATGCCGCCCATCACCTCGACCACCAGGTCGACGTCCTCGCGGGCGACGAGCGCCGCGGCGTCGGTGGTGAGCAGCTCGGCGGGCAGGCCGCGGTCCTTGTTCAGGTCGCGCACGGCGACGCCGCGCAGCACGAGCGGCGCACCGACGCGCGAACGCAGGTCCTCGGCGTGGTCGCGCAGCACGCGGACCACCTCGGTGCCGACGGTGCCCATGCCGAGGACGGCGACACCCAGCGGACGACTCGCGTCCCTGGTGCCGTTGTTGACGCCGGTTTCGGTCATCCTTCTACCTCCAGGCTGAGCAGGTCCGCCACCGTTTCCCGGCGCAGAATCAGTCGCGCCACACCGTCACGCACCGCGACCACGGCGGGCCGGGTGAGCTGGTTGTAGCGGCTCGACATCGAATAGCAGTACGCACCAGTCGCCGCGACGGCGACCAGGTCACCCGGGCCGGCATCGGCGGGCATCCAGGTATCGCGAATGACGATATCGCCACTCTCGCAATGCTTTCCGACCACGCGCGCGACGACCGCATGCGCATCCGACGAGCGCGAGACCAGACGGCAATCGTAATCGGCCTGGTACAGCGCGGGACGGATATTGTCGCTCATGCCGCCGTCGACGCTGACGTAGCGGCGGCGCGCGCCGCCGTCGAGCTCGACGTCCTTGATGGTGCCGACCTCGTAGAGGGTGACGGTGCCAGGCCCCGCGATGGCGCGGCCCGGCTCGACGGCGATGGTCGGCTCTGGCAGCCCGGCGCGGGCGGCCTCGGCGGCGACCAGGCCGCGCAGGTTGGCGGCGAACTCGTCCAGCGGCGGCGGGTTGTCGCTCGGCAGGTACGAGATACCGAGGCCGCCGCCCAGATCCAGGGTGGAGATCTGCGCGGTGCGCTCGATACCGAATTTGTCGATGGCCTCGCGGAGCAGGCCGAGCATGCGGCGCGCGGCGATCTCGAAGCCGTCGAGCTCGAAGATCTGCGAGCCGATGTGGCTGTGCAGGCCGACCAGGCGCAGGTTGTCGGCTTCGAAGACGCGGGCGAGCGCCTCCATGGCGTCGCCACCGGCGATCGAGAAGCCGAACTTCTGGTCCTCGTGGGCGGTGGAGATGTACTCGTGGGTGTGCGCCTCGACACCGACGGTGACCCGGACCAGCACGTCCTGGACAACGCCCGCCGCGCCTGCGACCGCTTCGAGCCGCTCGATCTCGTAGAGCGAGTCGACGACCACGTGCCCGACGCCGGCGGCGACCGCGGCCTCGAGCTCGGGCACCGACTTGTTGTTGCCGTGCAGCGCGATGCGCGCGGCCGGGAAACCGGCGTGCAGCGCGATGGCCAGCTCGCCACCGGAGCAGACGTCGAGCGAGAGGCCCTCGTCGCGGATCCAGCGCGCGATCTCACCGCACAGGAACGCCTTGGACGCGTAGTGCACACGGGCGTTGGGCCCGAAGGCGCGCACCATGTCGCGGCAGCGCGAGCGGAAGTCGTCCTCGTCGATGACGAACAGCGGGGTGCCGTACTGCTGGGCCAGCTCGGTCACGGGCACGCCGGCGATGCGGACGATGCCGTCCTCGCCGCGGGTGGCGTTGCGCGGCCACACGTTGGCCGGCAGGTCGATCATCTCGCTCGGATCGGTCGGGCGCTCGGCCAGGCTCGGGGCGTGCGGGATCTCTGCGTGCCGGGGACCGGCCGGGTGTGCACCACTCACAGTTGTGCGTCCTTCCTGAAAAGCTTGCCGGTGTTCACATGCGCTCCGGTGCGCTGACGCCGAGCAGGGTGAGGCCGTTGGCCAGCACCTGACGGGTCGCCTTGACCAGTTCGAGCCGGGCGGCGTTGAGGGGGGTGACGGCGTCGTCGCCCTTGGGCAGTACGCGCATGTCGTCGTCGGACTGGAAGGGGTGGTAGACACCGGCCAGTTCTTCGAGGTAGCGGGCGATGCGGTGCGGTTCGCGGGTCTCGGCGGCGGTGGCGACCACGCGCGGGAAATCACCGAGCGTGCGGATCAGATCGCCTTCGCGCGCCGAGTCCATCAGCGCGAAATCCGGTTCGACGGAAGCGAACTCGGCGTACTTCGCGGCGTTGCCGATGATGCTGTTGGTCCGCGAGTGCGCGTACTGCACGTAGTAGACCGGGTTCTCGCTGCTCGCTTTGGTCCACAGGTCGAGATCGATGTCGATGCTCGAGTTCACCGAGGAGCGCACCAGCGAGTAGCGGGCGGCGTCGACGCCGATCTGCTCGACCAGGTCGTTCAGGGTCACGACGGTGCCCGCGCGCTTGCTCATCTTCACGGCCTGGCCGTCGCGGACCAGGTTCACCATCTGCCCGATCAGCACCTCGACGGTGTCGGGGTTGTCGCCGAACGCGGCCGCGGCGGCCTTGAGGCGGCCGATGTAGCCGTGGTGGTCGGCGCCGAGCATGTAGATGGCCAGGTCGAAGCCACGCGCGCGCTTGTTCTGGAAGTAGGCGATGTCACCGGCGATGTAGGCGGCGTTGCCGTCGCTCTTGAGGACGACGCGGTCCTTGTCGTCGCCGAACTCGGTGGACGCGATCCACCAGGCGCCGTCCTTCTCGTACAGGTTGCCCGAGTTCTTGAGCTGCTCGACGGCCTGCTCGACGGCGCCGGAGGCGAACAGTTCGCTCTCGTTGAAGTACACGTCGAAGTCGGTGCCGAAGTCGTGCAGATCCTGCTTGATCTGGGCGAACATCTGCTGCACACCCTCGCGACGGAACAGCTCGTGCCGCTCGTCGGCGGGCAGGGTGAGCGCGGCGGGGTGCGCGGCGACGATGCCGGAGCTGATCTCCTGGATGTACTCGCCCGCGTATCCGTCTTCCGGGGTCGGCTCGCCGAGGGCTGCCGCGACCAGCGACTTCGCGTAGCGATCGATCTGCGCGCCGTGGTCGTTGAAGTAGTACTCACGGGTCACGTCGGCGCCCTGAGCGGCCAGGATGCGGCCCAGCGCGTCGCCGACGGAGGCCCACCGGGTGCCACCGAGGTGCACGGGACCGGTCGGGTTGGCGGAGACGAATTCCAGGTTGATCTTGGTGCCGGACAGCGCGGCGCCGGTGCCGAACTTCTCGCCCGCGGCCAGGATCTGCGTGACGATCACGCCCTGCGCCGAGGCGGCGAGGCGGATGTTGAGGAAGCCGGGACCTGCGACGTCGGCCACATCGATGCCGTCGGTCGCGGACAGGGCCTCGGCGAGCCAGCCGGCCAGCTCACGCGGATTGGTTCCCACCCGCTTGGCCACCTGCATGGCCACATTCGTGGCATAGTCGCCGTGTTCGGGGTTGCGCGGACGCTCCACTGTGACCTGCTCGGGCAGGACCGACGAGTCCAGTCCACGTTCGACAAGCACCTTCGCGGCGGTGGTGCGAAGGAGATCTGCAAGGTCAGCTGGAGTCACGAGTCTCTATCCTATTGGCTGGGCGCCTCGCAACCACGACCGCCCGGTACGAACGTCCCGATCCACACGTCGAAAGAGCACAACGAGCGATGCCGAGCAGGACCAGCGCCACATCAGCCAAGGCCGTCCGGGCCGCGGGGAAGTCGTCTCCGTCCCGCAAACCCGGCAAAGGCAAGCTTCCGGGTAAGAAGCGAGAATTCCCCTGGGCCCTGCTGGGCGCCGGTGTGGCCATCGTCGCGTTGATCGGCCTGCTCGCCTACAGCCTGGTGCCCAAGTACCTGGACCAGGCCGCCATCCGGGAAGCCCAGACCGACCTCAAGGAATGGGTGCCGTCCAAGGAGAACCAGGACCCGTCGGCGAAGATCGACGGCGTGGTCAAGCAGGACTACCCGGCCGGTCTGCACGTGACGTCGGCCCAGCGCGTCGCCTACGACAAGACGCCCGCCTACGGCGGCCCGCACGACGGCGCGTGGGCCAACTGCACCGGCACGGTGTACGCCAAGCCGATCCGCATGGAGAACGCGGTGCACTCGCTCGAGCACGGCGCGGTCTGGATCGCCTACAACCCGGACAAGGTCGACGCCGCGGGTGTGGAGAAGCTGTCGAACTTCGTCAAGGGCCGTCAGTACTCGCTGATGTCGCCGTACCCGGGCCTCGACTCGCCGATCTCGCTGCAGTCGTGGGGTCACCAGCTCAAGCTCGAATCCGCCGACGACGCGCGGATCAAGCAGTTCATCTCCGCGCTGCGCGAGAACCCGTACGCCTACCCCGAGGTCGGCGCGAGCTGCTCGAACCCGATCTTCGACGCCAACAACCCGCCGCCGTTCGACGCGGCGCCGTACGGCCCCGAGGCCGTGCCGATGGACGGCAAGGGCCTGACCCAGGACCAGTCCGAGCTCGGTGGGGGCGCCGGCCTGCCGGGTCTCCCCGGCGGTCTCCAGCTGCCGGGCACCCAGCCCGCGGGCCAGTAGTGGGCACCGACACCGCGTTCGACCCCGACGACAACGCCGACGACACCGCCGCCGAGCCGGGCGCGCGTCGCCCGGCCGGGGCGATCCTCGTCCTCGGCGCCATCGGCCTGCTGCTGCTCGGCGCCGTGGCCGGCGTGCTGCTGCGGCTGCCGCTGGACAAGACCGAGACACCTGCGCCGGGCCCTGTCGACGTGGGGTTCAGCCAGGACATGTCCGCGCACCACGCGCAGGCGGTCGACATGGCGGGCGCGGCGCTGATCGGCTCGACCGACAACGACGTGCGCAGGCTCGCCTACGACATCCTCACCACCCAGCAGAATCAGATCGGCCGGATGCAGGGCTGGTTGCAGCTGTGGGGCGAGCCCAACCAGAACGTCGACGGCTACATGGGCTGGATGACCGACCACGGCTCGGGCTCGCACGGCCACGGCGGTACGACGACCGGGCACGAGATGTCGGGTCCGATGTCGTCGATGCCCGGCATGGCGAGCCAGGAGGAGATGACCGCGCTGCGCCAGTCCACCGGCCCCGCCATGGACACGCTGTTCCTGCAGCTGATGCTGCGCCACCACCAGGGCGGTGTGCCGATGCTCGACTACGCCGCCGAGCACGCCGACACCACCGAGGTGCGGATCCTGGCCGCGCAGATGTCCAAGACCCAGGAGGGCGAGTCCCAGCTGATGACGAGCATGCTGGCCGCCCGCGGCGCGAGCCCGCTGCCGCTGAGCTGAGCGAGCCGCCGGACCGGGTCAACCGCCCGGTCCGGCACCGTTTTTGGCGCACCGCACTCGATGCGATACGCTGTCGCTGCCCGATCGCCGCACAGCGACCGGCATCTATCCCGCCCTCGTAGCTCAGGGGATAGAGCGTCTGCCTCCGGAGCAGAAGGCCGCAGGTTCGAATCCTGCCGAGGGCACATTTCGAGGCCCCGTCCGTTCGGTCGGGGCCTCGTTTGTTTGATTCAGGTTGTTCACGCACGGTTCCACTGGTTTCGGGGCCTCGCCCCGATGACATCAGGAGCGAGGCATGACGAATCCCCCCGAAGGCCAGCAGCCACCCTTCGGTCAGCAGCCGCCCGAGATGCCGTCCGGGCCGCCCGGATACCCGCACGCGGGATTCGGGCCCGGCCAGACTCCCCCGCCAGGCAACCCCGATGTCTTCCCGCCGCAGCAGCCGCCGAAGAAGAACCGGACCGGGCTGTTCATCGCGCTGGCCGTCGTCGCGCTGGTGGTGCTCGGCGCGCTGATCACCGGCATCGTGCTCACCGTGCAGGGGCGGACTCCGCTGGCCTCGGACGAGAAGCAGATCGAGGTCGCGATTCGCGACTTCTACGACACGCTCGGCGCCGACGGGTTCGTCGCGGCCGCGCAGCTGGCGTGCGAGGCCGACCGCACCGAGATCGACAATCTCACCCCGGAGCAGCGACAGCAGTTCGACGCCGCGACCGTCTCGGTGACCATCGACAAGGTCGAGGACATCGTCATCACCGGCGACATCGCCAAGGCGACGGTCGTCGGCAAGCTGACCCTGTCCGTGGCGGGCGAGGAGCCCAGCACCGAGGACAGCACCGAAGAGCACCTCAAGAAGGAAAACGGCACCTGGAAGATCTGCTCGGTGCCAGCCACCAGACACTGACCGAACACCGCACAGGCGAACCGGCTGATCGCCCATCCGCGCACGTCGCGCCGGGTATCTTGCTTAGGTAAGCCTCATCATCGGATGGGGATCCTTTGCCGGAAGGACGCCGATGATGTCGCGCAGTTGGAAACCGCTGGCCGGGCTGATGGTGATCGCGGTGGCCGCGCTGGGTGTCAGCGCCTGTTCGTCCTCCCCGGGCGATGCCGACGAGATCACCGTCTACAACGCGCAGCACGAGTCGCTCACCAAGGAGTGGGCCGAGGCGTTCACCAAGGAGACCGGCATCAAGGTCATCCTGCGTCAGGGCGGCGACACCGCACTGGGCAATCAGCTGGTCGCTGAGGGCGCGAACTCCCCCGCCGACGCCTTCCTCACCGAGAACTCACCCGCCATGGCACTGGTGGAGAACGCGGGTCTGTTCGCCGACGTCGACAAGGCGACGCTCGACCAGGTCCCCGCCCAGTACCGGCCATCGACCGGCAAGTGGACCGGAGTCGCCGCCCGCGCAACGGTTTTCGTCTACAACAAGGACAGGCTGCCGACCGCGGGCCTGCCCGCCTCGCTGCTCGATCTCGCCCAACCGCAGTGGAAAGGCCGCTGGGGCGCTGGCACGTCCGGCGCCGATTTCCAGGCGATCGTGGCGGGCCTGCTCGCGCTGAAGGGCGAGGATGTCACCCGGTCCTGGCTGCAGGGCATGAAGGCCAACGCGACCTCGCTGCAGAACAATGTGGCGACCATGAAGGCGGTCGACGCGGGCAATCCCGAGGGCGGCGTGATCTACCACTACTACTGGTACCGCGATCAGGCCAAGACCAAGGAGGGCAGCGCAAATACCGCGCTGCACTACTTCAAGAACCAGGACCCCGGCGCCTTCGTCAGCGTGTCCGGCGGCGGCGTGCTGAAGTCGAGCAAGAAGCAGGAGTCCGCGCAGAAGTTCCTGGCCTACATCACCGGCAAGAAGGGCCAGGAGATCCTCCGCGACGGCACCTCGATGGAGTACCCGGTCGCCAGTGACATCGCCGCGAACCCGGCCCTGCCGCCGCTGGCCGATCTGCAGGCACCCGCGATCGACCCGAGCAAGCTCGACTCGAAGAAGGTCACCCAGCTGATGACCGAGGCGGGACTGCTGTAGGTGGTTGAGCTCGCCGGGCCGACCCCGTCGGCGACGACATCGCGGGTCGGCAGGCCCGGGGTGTTCGTCACGCTCGCGGCGCTGACGCTGACCGCGGCGACGTTCATCCCGCTGGGCTACATCGTCTCGGTCCTGTTCGACACCGGGCTCGGCGAGGCCGCCGATATGGTGTTCCGGCCGAGAGTCGGTGAGCTGCTCGGCAATACCGCCGCCCTGGTGGTGTACACGGTGCCGGTGTGCGTGCTGCTCGGGATCGGGCTGGCCTGGCTGGTCGAGCGCACCGAGGTACCGGGCCGGTCATGGTGGGGTCCGGTGCTCGTCGCACCGCTGGCGGTGCCCGCGTTCGTCAACAGCTACGGCTGGGTGAGCGTGTTCCCCTCGATGCACGGGCGCTCCGCCGCGGTCCTCGTCTGCACACTGTCGTATTTCCCGCTGGTGTATCTGCCGGTCGCCGCGACACTGCGCAGGCTCGATCCGGCGATCGAGGAGTCGGCGCGCGCGCTCTGCTCCGGCCCGGTGGAAGTGTTCTGGCGTGTCGTGGTGCCGCAGTTGCGGTTGGCGATCCTCGGCGGCGGGCTGTTGATCGGCCTGCATCTGCTCGCCGAGTACGGCGCGTTCGTGATGCTGCGCTACGACACGTTCACCACCGCCATCTTCGAGCAGTATCAGAGCAGTTTCGCCGGTCCGGCCGGGAGCATGCTCGCCGGTGTCCTGGTCCTGTGCTGTCTGGCGCTGCTCGGCGGCGAGGCGCTGCTGCGCGGGAACGCCCGCTACGCCAGGCTCGGCAGCGGCGCGCCACGCGCGGTTGCGCCGATTGCCCTCGGCTGGTGGCGGATTCCGCTGTTCGGCGTGCTGGTCGCGGTGATCGTCGCGGCGCTCGGCGTGCCGCTGTGGACGATCGGGCGCTGGCTGTGGCTCGGCGGCCCGGCCGTGTGGGACATGACCACGATCGGCACGGCACTGGGCCAGACGATCGGCTTGGCCGCGGCCGCCGCGCTGGTCACCACGCTGTGCGCGTTCCCTGTCGCCTGGATCGCGGTGCGTTCGGCAGGCAGGTTCGCCCGGGTTGTCGAGGGCGCGAACTACATCACCAGTTCGCTGCCCGGCATCGTGATCGCCCTGGCCCTGGTGACGGTCACCATCCGGTGGGCACCGCCGCTCTATCAGACCGTGACGCTGGTCGTGCTCGCCTACGTCCTGATGTTCCTGCCCCGCGCGCTGGTGAGCGTGCGGGCCGGGCTGGCGCAGGTGCCGGTCGGGCTGGAGGAGGTGTCACGGTCGCTGGGCGAGTCGGCCCCGGCCACCTTCTTCCGGGTGACGCTGCGGATGACAGCCCCCGCCGCCGCGTCGGCCGCCGCGCTCGTCTTCGTCGCCGTGTCCACCGAGCTCACCGCGACACTGCTGTTGGCGCCCAACGGAACTCGCACCCTGGCCATGCAGTTCTGGGGCCTGTCCGGCGAACTCGACTATGCCGGCGCCGCGCCGTACGCGCTGATCATGATCGTCGCCGCGGTGCCGGTGACATATGTGCTGTTCACCCAGTCCAGAAAGGCGGCGGGGGTATGAGCCGGCTTGTCGTCAGCGGAATTTCGAAGAGCTTCGGCGCCACCCGGGTGCTGGACCACATCGATCTCGATGTCCCCGACGGCACCGCGGCCGCCGTCGTCGGCGCGTCGGGCTGCGGCAAGACGACACTGCTGCGTGTCATCGCCGGCTTCGAGGCGCCCGATAGCGGGTCGGTCCAGCTGGGCACGGAAACCGTTGTCCGGCAGAACCTCTGCCTGCCGCCACAGCGCAGGCGGATCGGCTACGTCGCCCAGGACGGCGCGCTGTTCCCGCACCTGAGCGTCGCCGACAATATCGCCTACGGTCTGCACACCGGCCTGCGGGGAGCTGCCGCCAGGCTGCGCAGGCACCACGACCGCGACCGCGTCACCGAACTGCTGGCGATGGTGTCGCTCGACCCCGGCTTCGCCGACCGCCTGCCCCACGAGCTCTCCGGCGGCCAGCAACAGCGCGTGGCACTGGCACGCGCGCTGGCCCGCAAACCCGCCCTGATGCTGCTCGACGAGCCCTTCAGCGCCCTCGACACCGGCTTGCGCGCCACCACCAGGCAGGCCGTCGCCGAGACCCTGCGCGCCGCGGGGATGACCAGCATCCTCGTCACCCACGACCAGGAAGAGGCGCTGAGCTTCGCCGGACAGGTCGCCGTCATGCGCGACGGACGGTTCACCCAGGTCGGCCCGCCGCAGCACGTCTACCACCACCCCGCCGACCTGTTCACGGCCCGCTTCCTGGGCGACTGCGTCCTGCTCGACGCCCTCTGCGAGGCCGACATCGCCAAGTCCGCGCTCGGTCCGGTCCCGGTGCAGCGGCACGCCCCCACCGGCCAGACCACGCTGATGCTGCGCCCCGAACAGCTGACCGCGCAGGTCGTCACCACCGACCATCCGCACAGCGGCACCGTGACGGAGGTGGACTTCCGCGGCCCCGACGTCATTCTCACGATCGACCTCGCCGAAGGCGCAGGCACGGTCAAGGTCCGGCGGACAGGCACGCAAGCCCCCGCCCGAGGCGACAACGTTCGCCTGACAATCCAGGGCACCGCGATGGCCTACCCCAAGTCGTGAAGCCGCGGACCGGCTGAACACCGTGTTCAGCCGGTCCATCGAGCGAGCGGCGGGAATTGAACCCGCGTAAACGGCTTTGCAGACCGTTGCCTCAACCACTCAGCCACGCCCGCCTCGCCCTAGAGATTGCCGTGGCCTGGCCCGGCTGACCATGGTTGCGCTCAGCGTGAGCGTAATTCGGGCGACGCACGCGGCCCGGTCCGCGCGACGCATCTGAGCGGTGGCGACCTGGCACTATGCGATGATCAATGCCATGTCTCGGCCACGCCCGCTTCCGCATGACCCGATCGCCGAAGCTCATCGGCAGTGGACCGGGCACGGCTGGGGTGCGGTGGCCGACGGGATGGCCGCGGTGACCTCGCTGGTGCGGGCACAGCAGATCGTGATGGCCAGGGTGGACGAGGCGCTCAAACCGACGGGCCTGACCTTCTCCCGCTACGAACTGCTGCAACTGCTCAGTTTCAGCAAGACCGGCGCCCTGCCGATGGCCAAGGCCAGTGCGCGATTGCAGGTGCATCCGACAAGCGTGACCAACACCGTCGACCGGCTCGAGAAGGCCGGACTGGTCGTCCGGGTCCCACATCCGACCGACCGGCGCGCCACGCTCATCGAAATCACCGACGCGGGAAGGGAATTGGTCGCCGAGGCCACCGCATCCCTGAACGCGCGGGTGTTCGCCGAGCCGGGCCTGCCACCGGACCGGATCCGCGAACTGCTGACGTTGCTCGCCGAGTTCCGCCACGAGGCGGGCGACTACGAGGATTCCGGCGAGCAAAACCTCGCATTCCACGCGACATAGCAACCGACAGGCGAATCACCGGCCGACTCGCTTGGCAGCTAGCGGAAATTGGTCCACCATGTAGCCCATGGTGCTGGTCCTGGGGGTATCGGCGGGCGCGGGCGGTGCTCGCGCCGTGCTGACCCACTCCGATCAGCCGCACCTGCCGCCGGTGGACCACGTCCGGCTACCGCGCAGGGCGGGCGGCTCGGTCGAAGAAGCGGTGTTGTCGGCGATCCGCCGGATGCGCGTCGCGGCGCTCGCGCGCGACGCGTGCGTCACGGCCGCCGCGGTCACCTGCCGTAACGAGCTGCATGCCGAGGCGATCCGAGCGGTGGTCGGCGCCGGCGTCGGCATCGTCGACGAACCGCTGGCGCAATTGCGCTATCTGCGTTTCACCGGCATGCTGCCCACCACCGCCTCGGTGATCCTCTACGACCTCGGCTGCTCGGGTTTGACTGTCACCCATGCCGATTGCCGCACCGACACGATTCTGGCGAGCAAGCGCAGCACCGTGCTCAGCGGCGACGGCTACGACGCCCTGCTGCGCTGGCAACTGGCCCGCGGCGGGGTACTGGCCGACGCGCGCACCAGCCGCGCGCACCGCGAGTCGCTGAGCCGGGCGCGCGTGGTGACCGCGGCCGACGCCGACACCGGCGGCCGCGCGGTGGTGACCCGCAGCGATCTGGCCGAACTGTGCGAGGCCGGGCTGCACCATTCGGCCTCGTTCGTGCGTCAGCTGATCGAGGAGACCGGCGTGCAGCCGGGTGCGCTGGTCCTGCTCGGCGGCTGCACCCGCAACCCGACCCTGCGCGCCGATCTGGCCCAGCGCATCGGGCTGCCGATCGTCTACGACCCCGAGCCCGACTACGTGTCGGCGCGCGGCGCGGTCCTGCTGGCCGCCCAGCGCCCGTCCCGCCTGCGCATGCCGCGCCTGCGGGCGGGGGCGGCGCTGTCGACGCGCGACGGAGCGCAGCGGCCCGGTCGCAGGAAACTCCTCGCCGCGGTGGCGGTGACGGCAACCTTGGGCGGCACGATCGCCGGGTTGCTCGGCACCGAGAATTCGTCGGCGCGGGTACCCGAGCAGGGCACCGCGCCGGCTCCTGCCCAGCTCACCGACGGTTCGCTGCGGCTGAAACAGAACTAGCTGTTGGTGAAGTTCGGCGGCCGCTTCTCGACGAAGGCGGCCATGCCTTCCTTCTGATCGTCGGTCGCGAACAGCGAATGGAACACCCGGCGCTCGAACAGCAGTCCCTCGGCGAGCGTGGTCTCGAAGGCGCGGTTGACCGCTTCCTTGGCGATCATCGCGACCGGCAGCGACATCGAGGCGATGGTCTGGGCGGTCTCGAGCGCGGTGTCGAGCAGCTGGTCGGCGGGCACGATCCGCGACACCAGACCGGCGCGCTCGGCTTCCTCCACACCCATGTTGCGGCCGGTCAGGATGAGATCCATCGCCTTGGGCTTGCCGATCGCGCGGGTCAGCCGCTGCGAGCCGCCGATGCCGGGGATCACGCCGAGCTTGATCTCGGGCTGGCCGAACTTGGCGGTGTCGGCGGCGATCAGGATGTCGCACAGCATCGCCAGCTCACAGCCGCCGCCGAGGGCGTAGCCCGCCACCGCGGCGATGGTCGGCTTGCGGAAGTTGGCCAGCCGGTCCCAGCGGGCGAAGAAGTCGGACATGTACATGTCCATGTACGACTTGGGCGCCATCTCCTTGATGTCGGCGCCTGCCGCGAAGGCCTTCTCCGAGCCGGTGATGACCACGGCGCCGATGGAGTCGTCGGCCTCGAGCTCGTCGAGCGCGGCGATGACGTCGTCGAGGACCTGCGCGTTGAGTGCGTTGAGCGCCTTGGGCCGGTTCAGCGTGATCCAGCCGACCCCGCCCTTACCCTCGCTGCCGCCCTTGCGCTCCAGCAGAATCGTCTCGAAATCGGTCACCAGGCACCCTCTTGTTCATCAGCGGTCACGGATGGTGCAGACGATACCGAGCCCGATCACCCACCGGCTACGCGGGCAATCCCAGTTCGCCCGCGCCGAGCGGGGCGAAGTAGGCGTCGACCTGGGCCGCGGTGACCTCGGCGAGCGTGGCGGGCGACCAGCGCGGCGCGCGGTCCTTGTCGATCACCTGGGCGCGGATGCCCTCGGCCAGATCGTGAGTGCTCAACGCGGCCACGGTGATCCGGAATTCGACATTCAGCGCGGCGGCCAGCGACGGCAGCGTGCGGGCAATGCGCAGCGCGCGCAGGGTGGCCTTGACCGCTACCGGCGACTTGGCCAGAAGATCCTCGGCGGCCTTGGTCGCCTCGGGCGAGTCGGCGGTGCGCAATGCCTCGACGATCTCCTCGACGGTGCCTGCGGCGTAGCAGGCGTCGATCCAGTCGCGCTGCGCCGCCAGCTCGGATTCCGGTGCGGGCGTGGCGAATCGGGCGATGGCCTCGTCGGCAGGGGTGGTGCGCAGCGTGTCGAGCAGGGCGGGCAGATCCGCCGAGGGCACGAAGGTGTCGGCGAAGCCAGCCGTGATGGCGTCGCCCGCACCCATCCGGGCGGTGGTGAGCGCGACGTGGGTGCCCAGCTCACCGGGCGTGTGCGAGAGCAGGTAGGTGCCGCCGACGTCGGGAACGAAACCGATGCCCACCTCCGGCATGCCGATCTGTGAGCGCTCGGTGACGATGCGATGGCTGCCGTGCGCGGACACGCCGACACCGCCACCCATCACGATGCCGTCCATGATCGCCACATACGGCTTGGGGTAGCTGCCGATCAGGTCGTTGAGCAGGTATTCGTCGCGCCAGAACGCCGCGGTCGCGGTCTGCAGGGGCACCGGTGCCGCGGGACCGCCGTCGTTGATCGCCTTGGCGTCGCGGTGGATGGCGACGATGTCGCCGCCCGCGCACAGGCCACGCTCGCCCGCTCCGACGATCGCCACGGTCCGGATCACCGGATCGGCGGCCCAGGTGCGCAGCGCCGCGGTGATCGCGAGGCTCATCGAGTGGTTGAGCGCGTTGATCGCGCGCGGGCGGTTCAGGGTGATCAGACCGAGCCCGTCGCGTACCTCGAACAGCACTTCCGCTTCACTCATGCTGGTCACGATAAAGATAACCATCCGCGCATCCGAAACTCCGGCGTACGCGATGTGACGCATTCCACCCCGGCCCGCTGGGGCACAATCGGGACATGGGCACCGACCATTTCGTGCGGATCACCCGCCTGCGCGCACTGATCGAGCACGAGAACACCGGCGCGGGCGAGCGAGCCACCGCGCAGCGCATGCTCGATCGGATTCTGCGGAAGTCCCACGACCACAACGCTTCTTCCGCGTCATCGGACCGCGTGTACGGCGCGCGGCATGATCGCCCCGGCAGGCACGCGAGCACCGCGTCGATCGTCGAGTCGGTCCGCGACGACATCGCCTTCGCCCGCGATTTCGCCGTCGTCGGCGGACCGAGCGAGCTGACGGTGCACAGCCCGCTCGCGGCCGCGCCCGCCGAACTCACGGTGGC
Source organism: Nocardia sp. NPDC055029 (assembly GCF_053608525.1). Taxonomy (NCBI): domain Bacteria; kingdom Bacillati; phylum Actinomycetota; class Actinomycetes; order Mycobacteriales; family Nocardiaceae; genus Nocardia; species Nocardia sp. NPDC055029. The sequence continues at coordinate 51,070 of NZ_JBSGVQ010000035.1, read as the reverse complement.
GGTCACCACACCGTTCGCCGATCAGATCGTCGTCACCATCGACGGCATCCCGCCCGCGTGGGGCTGGGAGTCCGACGAGTTCGACCGCACCACGGCGACCGCGGACCTGCGCAGACTGGCCGACGAGCTGGCCGAGATCATCGACAGCTACAACCACGACGGCGCCGATGTGGGCCCGCGGTTCTTCCGCACGATCCGCGCGCAGGAGACCACCCTGATCCGCTGACTCAGTCCAGCTGTTTCGGCCCGACGAGCAGCACGACCAGGCCGACGGTGAGCACGACCGCGCCGATCGCCAGCACCATGCTCGCGGCGGCGGGCCCGCCGTCGGTGTAGTCGGCGACCGCCTGGGCGACCGCGCCCGCCACCGCCGCGGCGCCACCGAGCACAAGGATCGGTTCCCGTCGGATCGTGTACAGCATCAGACACAGCACCCCGACCAGCGCGGTCAGCACCGGCCGCCACGGCGATTCGCCGATCGTCACCGATTGCGCGCCGCCCACCGCGATCAGCCCGCCGATCAGGTACCCGGCCCACTCCGCGACGAACAGCCGCGCCCAGGCGAGCACGAACCACAGCCCACCGAACAGCAGCAACAGCACCCCGGGCCAGACGGACCGGTAGTCGAACAGCTCCGACGTCGCGGTCACGACACTCGCGAGACCGAACCCGCCCATCGCGACCATCCCGAGGACGCTCGGCACCAGCAGATAACCGAGCACCGCCACCAGCAGCCCCGCCATCGATGCCGCGATCTCCGCGGCGTTCCCACCGCCGTCGCCGAAGGCCGTGGCCACCGCACCGCACACCGCGCCGGCGGCCAGCACGAGCAGCACCGCCGCGAGCCTGCTTCGCCCCGCCGAGGCGATCGGCACCCGCCGGAACACCCCGTCGCAGCCGCCGGCCAGCACCACCGCGCCCCCGGCCGCGCATCCGGCGACGACCAGCAGCAGCACCACCCGCCCGGTCTGCGCCACCTCGGTCCACGCCCGCCCGAGGAACAGCACCACCCCGGCGGCCACCAGACCCGCACCGAGGTAGGCGACGATCTCCGCGATCACCCGGCCCGCACTCGCCCGCTCCGCGTGCTCCTCGGCATCAACGGCCCGCAACACCGCCCCGCGCTGCTCCCCGCTGATCACCCCCGCCGCCACCAGCCGCTCCAGCGCCACACCCACCCGATGTTCGCGAACCATCCGTCGAGTATGTCGACCTGCGGTGATGTTTCGACCGAATCACGCATACCGCGTTTCGCGCCATGGTGACCCAGTTCATACTAGAATTAGTTGGACGTCCTAGTATCGGGCGCCCATCACTTGCGGAGGCGGTCATGAGCGAGTCCAGCGCACTGCACGCACCGGTCCATCCCGTGCGGTTCGTGACCTCGGCGGCGTTGTTCGACGGGCACGACGCGGCGATCAACATCATGCGGCGGATCCTGCAGGCCCAGGGGGCCGAGGTGATCCATCTCGGCCACAACCGGTCGGTCCGCGAGATCGTCGACGCGGTCGTCGAGGAGGATGTACAGGGCGTCGCGGTCAGCTCGTATCAGGGCGGGCACATCGAGTTCTTCGAGTACCTCGCCCAGGCGTTGCGCGAGGCCGGCGCGGGTGACGTGCGGATCTTCGGCGGTGGCGGCGGCGTGATCGTCGCCGAGGAGATCGAGCGGCTCGCGCGCGGCGGCGTGCGGATCTTCTCCCCCGAGGACGGTCAGCGGCTCGGCCTGCCCGGCATGATCAACGAACTGATCCGGGTCTGCGATGTCGACCCCGCCGAGACACTGCCCGACCTCGACGCGCTCTACACCGGCGATCGAAATGCCCTGGCGCGCACCATCACCTGTTTGCAGCAGGGCGCACTGCCCGAAGCCGACCGGGCCGCGATACTGGCGGCGGCGGACAAGCGCCGGGTGCCGGTCCTCGGCATCACCGGCACCGGTGGGTCCGGAAAGTCCTCGCTCACCGACGAATTGGTGCGCAGGCTGCGCACCGACCAGCAGGACAAGCTGCGCGTCGCGGTCCTCGCGATCGACCCGACCCGGCGCCGGGCCGGCGGCGCGCTGCTCGGTGACCGCATCCGGATGAACGCGCTCGACGGCGAGCACGTGTACTTCCGTTCGCTGGCCACCCGCGGCAATCACGAACTGCCCGACGACATCGACACCATGATCGCCGCCTGCCGGGCCGCGGGCCATGACCTGGTGATCCTGGAGACGCCCGGCATCGGGCAGGGCGACGCGGGCATCGTCGATCACGTCGACGTGGCGCTGTATGTGATGACGCCGGAGTTCGGCGCCGCCTCCCAGCTCGAGAAGATCGACATGCTCGACTACGCCGACGTGGTCGCGGTCAACAAGTACGAGCGCCGTGGCGCGGCGGACGCGATCCGCGACGTCGCCCGCCAATTGATCCGCAACCGTGCCGAATTCGGCGCGGCACCGGCGGACATGCCGGTCTTCGGCACCAGCGCCGCCACCTTCGACGACGACGGCGTCACCGCCCTCTACCACCATCTCATCGGCCTGCTCACCGAGCACGGACTCACCGTCGAGCCGGGCGCTCTGCCGCACGTCGACACCAAGGTCTCCACCCGGTTCGCCCAGCTGGTGCCGCCCGCGCGCGTGCGCTACCTGGCCGAGATCGCCGAGGCGGTCCGCGCCTACCACGCCGACACCGCGCGGGAATGCGCGGCGGCGCAACGCATTCGACGACTCAGCCTGGTCAGCGACGAACTGCCCGACGACGCGGCGGTCGCCGAACTGCTGGCCACCGCCCGCACCGCGCTCTCCCCCGAGTCGTCCGCGCTGCTGGCCGCATGGCCCGCCGTCGCCGAGAGCTATCGTGGTGACGAGCAGGTGGTCCGGGTGCGCGACCGCGAAATCCGCACCCCGCTGCGGCGCGAATCGCTGTCCGGTTCCAGCATCGCGCGCGTCGCCCTGCCCCGCTACACCGACGACGGCGAGCTGCTGCGCTTCCTGCGCGCCGAGAACCTGCCGGGCCGATTCCCGTTCACCGCAGGCGTTTTCCCGTTCAAGCGGGACAACGAGGACCCGGCCAGGATGTTCGCGGGCGAGGGCGATCCGGCGCGCACCAATCGCCGGTTCAAGGTCCTCAGCGCGCACGCCGAGGCGACCCGCCTGTCCACCGCGTTCGACTCGGTCACCCTCTACGGCCACGACCCGGCCGAACGTCCCGACATCTACGGCAAGGTCGGCACCTCGGGTGTCTCAGTGGCCACCATCGACGACATGCGCACCCTGTTCGACGGTTTCGACCTGTGCGCGCCGACCACGTCGGTGTCGATGACGATCAACGGCCCCGCGCCAACCATCCTCGCGTTCTTCCTCAATGCCGCGATAGATCAAGCGCTGCGACGCTTCACCGAGTCGGCGGGCCGCGAGCCGAGTCCCGCGGAGACGGCCGAGGTGCGGGCAACGACCCTGTCCACCGTGCGCGGCACCGTGCAGGCCGACATCCTCAAGGAGGACCAGGGCCAGAACACCTGCCTGTTCTCCACCGAATTCAGCCTGCGGATGATGGCCGACATCCAGGAATGGTTCGTGCGCAACGACGTGCGCAATTTCTATTCGGTCTCGATCTCGGGCTATCACATCGCCGAGGCGGGCGCGAACCCGATCAGCCAACTGGCCTTCACCCTGGCCAACGGATTCACCTATGTGGAAACCTATCTGGCCCGTGGCCTGGCGATCGACGACTTCGCGCCGAATCTGTCGTTCTTCTTCTCCAACGGCATGGACCCCGAATACACGGTGATCGGCCGCGTCGCCCGCCGCATCTGGGCGGTCGCGATGCGCGACTGCTATGGCGGCGGCGAACGCGCGCAGAAGCTCAAGTATCACGTGCAAACCTCGGGTCGTTCGCTGCATGCCCAGGAAATGCAGTTCAACGACATCCGCACCACGTTGCAGGCGCTGATCGCCGTCTACGACAATTGCAACAGCCTGCACACCAATGCCTTCGACGAGGCGGTGACCACCCCGACCGAGGATTCGGTGCGGCGCGCGCTGGCGATCCAGCTCATCATCGCCAAGGAATGGGGCCTGGCGATGAACGAGAATCCGCTGCAGGGCAGTTTCATCATCGACGAACTCACCGACCTGGTCGAGGAGGCGGTACTGCTCGAATTCGAGCGGATCAGCGAACGCGGCGGCGTGCTCGGCGCGATGGAGACCGGCTATCAGCGCGGCCGCATCCAGGACGAGTCCCTGCGCTATGAGCAGCGCAAACACGACGGATCGCTGCCGATCGTCGGTGTGAACACCTTCCGCGGCCGCGACGACGGCGCCGCGCACGGCCCGCTCGAACTGGCTCGCGGCACCGAAGCGGAACGCCGTTCCCAACTGGAGCGGTTGCGCGCATTCCAGGACGAGAACGCCGAGGAATCCCATCGCGCGCTGGCCCGGCTGGCCGAGGTCGCCCATACCGACGGCAATATTTTCGACGTGCTGATGGACGCGGCGCGGGTGTGCAGCTTACAGCAGGTCACCGACACATTCTTCGCTGTCGGTGGACAGTATCGACGGACCGTCTGAAGCGATCGCCGCGAGCGCGAATCCAGGCACACCCCGCGCCCGCGTGTGACAATTGCCGCCAGCACAAAGCAGCGGCGGCGATGGGACGCACAGCATGGACCTGACCGACCTCGACATCATCGATGCGCACATCCACCAGTGGGATCCGCGCACGACACCTCGCCAATTCAGCAAGCTCGCCGCCCTGCTGCGGTATCTCCCGCTACCGGTCGATATCGCGGCGAAACTGGCTCCGCGGGGCGACCGCGAATTCGTCGGCGACCCGTCCGCCTACCTCGGTCCCTATCTGCCCGCCGATTACCGCGCCGACCTCGGGAGCACCCGGGTGGACGCGATCGCGCACATCGAAGTGGAATGGACCGGCTGGAAGCCCGACGAAACCCGCTGGGTGGCCAGCCTGCCGTTCGGCGTCGACACCCCTGCCCTCGCCGCGATCATCGCGTCGGCCGATCCCGCCGCCGCCGACTTCGGCGCCGTCCTCGACGCGCATCAGTCGGCCTCGCCGCTGCTGCGCGGGATCAGGACCATGGTCGCCCACCATCCCGATCCGGCCGTGAAATCGTTCGCGCCCAACGACAGCGCACTCACCACCCCCGCCTTCCTGAACGGTTTCCCCGAGCTCGCCCAGCGCGGCCTGTCCTTCGACGCCTGGGTGTACTCGGTGCAGCTCCCCGACGTGACGGCGCTGGCCGAGCGCTTCCCCGAGGTGCCGATCGTGCTCGACCATCTGGGGACACCCGCGGGCATCTTCGGGCCGGTCGGCAAGCACACCGGGCACACCCCCGCCCAGCGGCAGGCGCTGTTCGAGCGCTGGCGCGACGACCTGACCGATCTGGCCGCGCAGCCCGCCGTGGTGGCCAAGGTGAGCGGGCTGATGATGCCGGTGCTCGGTCATCCGGTGCCACCGCGCGGCGCCCCGACGCCGGTGCCCGAGCTGGTCGAGCGGGTGCGGCCGTTGCTCGCCCACGCGCTGGCCGTGTTCGGTCCCGACCGGTTGATCTGGGGTTCGAACTTCCCGGTCGACAAGCCGATCACCAGCATCACCGGCGCGGTCGAGACCGTGGCCACCGCGCTCACCGAGGCGGGCGCCGACCGGGACACGCTGCGGAAGGTGTTCGGCGGCAATGCCACCCGTGTGTACCGGGTGGATACCGCATCGTGAATCGCCGCGGTCGAGCGTCCCGATGTGTGTCGGTGGCCCGGTTTAGCATCGCCCCATGAAGGCAACCGGCACATTCGAAGTCACCGCGTTCGACCCCACCGACCTGCAACCGCAGCCACCCATCAGCACCGGGCTGCCGGTCGGCGTGACCCTCATGACGAAGGTCTACGCCGGGGAGATCACGGGTACCTCGGCGACGCTGTTCACCGCGGCGTTCGACATGTCCACCGGTGCGGGCACCTACATCGCGATGGAGTCGTTCGACGGCGCGCTGCACGGGAAGACCGGAGCCTTCAACTTCGTCCACTCGGCCACCACCGGCGGCACCGATCGCACCGACGAGTTCTTCCACATCGCGCCCGCCAGCGGCACCGGCGAGCTCACCGGCATCACCGGCACCGGCGCGCTCTACGTCGATGCCACCGGCGGCCACCATATCTGGTTCGAGTACGAACTCCCCTGACCTCAGCTGTCGAATTCGGGGTAGAGCGAACGTAATTCGCGCAGGCCGATGGCCGCTGTCTGCTCGTCCTCGGCCGACATGCGCAGGGCGCGGCGCAGCGGGACCGGGTCGAGATCCTCGATGACGGCGTGGAATTCGACGCGGGGTAGTTCCGGGAGCGTGAGCTCGTCGCCGTAGGGGTCGCCGGCTTCGGTGGTGCGGGTGGACTTCTCGACGCCGCCGATGAGGGTGTCGAGGTCGAGGCCGCGCAGGGTGAGGATCTCGCTCGGTTGCTCGTCGAGTCGTTCGGCGAGCAGGTAGCAGACCGCGGCGACGTGCTTGCACGGCCAGCCCATGTCCGGGCAGCTGCACGAGAAGTCGAGTTCGGCGGCGGTGGTCGGCAGCAGGTGCGGGCCGAGGGCGGGTGGCAGTGCGCCGGAGGCGATCTCGGCGAGCATGCCCGGCGCCTCCCTGATCTCGGCGAGCAGCAGCTCGACCTCTTCGTCACGCAGTGGACGCATCGCCAGCACCGAGGTGAACGGGCTGGGCTGGCTGCCCTGCACCTCCGCGGTGACGGCGCCGCGTTCGATCCGGTAGTTCACCACCTGGCCGACCCTGGCGTAGGTGCGCCCGCGCGAGAGCCTGCCCGCGTCGGCGACCTTCTCCACCGCCTCCAGCAGCGACCTGCCCCACCAGGTCCGGCCGAAGCCGCCGCGGGCCTTGGCACCGCCGGTGACCGGCCTGCGCGGACCGAACTGACTGAAATCGGCCACTAGTCACCCACCGCCTCGGCGCCGAGGGTGAACAGTTCGCGCAGCTCGTCGGTGCTCAGTTCGGTGATCCAGTTCTCCCCCGCGCCGACCGCCAGCTCGGCCAATTGCTTCTTGCCGCTGATCATCTCGTCGATCCGCTCCTCGATGGTGTCGACGCAGACCAGCTTGCGGACCTGCACCGCGCGCTGCTGGCCGATCCGGAACGCCCGGTCGGTGGCCTGGTTCTCCACCGCCGGATTCCACCAGCGGTCCAGGTGGATCACGTGATTGGCGGCGGTCAGGTTGAGGCCGGTGCCGCCCGCCTTGAGCGAGAGCAGCATCAGCGGCGGGCCGTTCTCGCTTTGGAATCCGGTCACCATGTCGTCGCGGCGCTGCTTGGTGACGCCGCCGTGCAGGAACGGGATCGGGGTGCCGAAGCGCTCGGTGAGGTACGGCAGCACCAGGTCGCCGAATTCGCGGAACTGGGTGAACAGCAGGGCTTTCTCGCCGTCGGCGATCACCGCGTCGAGCACATCCTCGACCAGGGCCAGCTTGCCGGAGCGGTGACTGCCGCGCCGCAGGATCGGCGAGCCGTCGCCGAGGAAGTGCGCGGGATGGTTGCAGACCTGCTTGAGCCGGGTCAGCGCGCCGAGCACGGCGCCCTTGCGCGCCATGCCTTTCGCGTCCTTCAGTTTCGCGAGCATGTCGTCGACCACGGCTTGATAGAGGGCGGCCTGTTCGACGGTGAGGTTGGCCCGCACCGTCATCTCCAGCTTCTCCGGCAGGTCGCTGATGACCGCCGGATCGGTCTTGAGCCTGCGCAGCACGAACGGATCGGTGATCAGCCGCAGCCGGTCGACGGCCTGCTGGTCACGTTCGCGTTCGATCGGCACCGCGAACTTCGCCCGGAAGGATTGCGGGCTGCCGAGCAGTTTCGGCATCGCGAAGTCGAACAGCGCCCGTAGTTCCTCCAGGCGGTTCTCCACCGGAGTTCCGGTGAGCGCCAGCCGATGTCGTGCGGGCAGTGCGCGCGCGGCCCGCGACTGCCGGGTGGCGGCGTTCTTGATGTGCTGGGCCTCGTCCAGCACGATCCGCTCCCACTGCTGCTCGCTGAGCAGCGTCGCGTCGCGGGCCAGCAGCGAATAGGTGGTGACAACGAGATCCGAATCCGCCACCGCCGCAGCGAATTCCGCACCGGTCAGCCGTCCTGGCCCGTGGTGGACCAGCACCCGCAGATCCGGGGTGAACCGTTGCGCTTCGCGCTGCCAGTTGCCGACCACCGACATCGGGCACACCAGCAATGTCGGGCCGACCTGAGCCGCCGACTCCCGTTCGTGCGCCAGCAGCGCCAGCACCTGCACCGTTTTGCCCAGGCCCATGTCATCAGCGAGGATCGCGCCGCAGTTCAGCCTGCTCATCGTGGCCAGCCAGCTCAGCCCACGCTCCTGGTAGGGGCGGAGCTCGGCCTTCAGGCCGATCGGCACCGGAACAGGCTCGGGTTCGCCCTCCCTGGCGAACAATTCGGCCGCCCAGCCATCGGCGGTGACCTCGGTGACCGGCACATTGTCGACGCGTTCGGCGGCGAGTTCACCGATCATGTCGGCCAGGGTGATCGGGGTGTCGTCGGCGTGCATCGCGACATAGCGGGCGGCCGCGGCCAGCACCCGGTGGTCGGCCTGCACCCATTCGCCGCGCAGCTGCACCAGGTCCGACTTGCTGCGGATCAGCCGTTCCATCTCGGGCTTGGTGAGCACGAGGTCACCGAGCGCCAATTCCCAGCGGTAGGACAGCAATCCACTCAGTCCGACGGTGGATTCGGCGGCGGCCGGGCTGCTCACCCGCAGCCGCATGCTCGGTTCGGCGATATTCCAGGCGCGCGGCAGCAGCAGCCGGATTCCCGCCTCCCGCAGCGCGTGCGCACCGTGGGCGACCAGGTCGGCGACGACCTCGGTGGGCAGCAGCAGGTCGAGACCGCGCGGGTCGGTGGGCAGATCACGCAGGCGCGGGTAGGCCTTGCGCGCATGGCCGAGCTTTTCTGCAGCGGTGCGAACAAGGACCGGATCATCGTCGAGCGCAATGGGTTTCGGCGCGTCGTCGACGGGGCGCAGACAGACCTGCAACCGCCACAGCGCCACCGAGTCGTCGGCGGTGCCGAATTCGCCGTCGGGTTCGCACAGGCGCAGGACGAGTTCGGGTTCGTCGGCGGCGTAGCCTGCCCGCCACTGCCCCAGGGTCTCGGCCAGCCGGTAGGAGCCGACGTCGAGCGCGGTGTCACCGACGAGGGCCTGCAGGATCGGGTGCGTCATCGTGCGGTGCGCGAGGTATTCGCGGGCGATCGGGTCGGTGAGCTCGGCGACCAGGTCGTCGAGCACGGCGGCGGGCGACCCGGCGACCCGCAGCGCCGCCGGCATCGCGGCGGCCAGCTCGGCCAGCCACGCCCGCTGTCGCTGGCCGCCGACCAGCCGCCAGCGCACCCACCACTGACCGTCGGCCCGCTCGACCTGCGGCACCACCCGGCCCGCCCGCACCCACCGTTCCACGCCGCGAGCGACGTGCCCGAGGAAGCGCAGATCACCGGAGATGTTCTCGCGGGGCAATCTGCTGCGCAGCACAACGGCCGCCGTGGGCGGCGCGAGCGCGTGCGCGCGTACCTCGGCGGTGTCGGCGTGCCCTGCGGCATCGACGACGAGCACCTGGGCGCGGTGCCGGAACCTGGCCCGTTCCAGGATGTCGCCGAGCACCGAACCGACGGCGACCGGTTCCCCGTCGTGCCACAGCAGCAGGCCTGCCCCGGGGGACCACAGACCGTGCAGCATGGGGACCATCCAAGCAGGCGGCACCGACACCCGGCGCGGCCCGCCTCCCCTGGATTTCTCGCCGATCCCGGAACATACTGGGGTATCCCCTGGTCACGGGCCGGACCACCCACCGGCGACAACTACATACCGACCCAGGCGAACCGGGCTCGCTCCGGCTCGGCCGATGAACCCCTTGTATGCGTGCGGAGGGCAGTGATGACGATTCTGCTCCAGGTTCTCGAGCAGAGCTATACCCCGACAACCCCGTGGGAACGGCGCAAATTCACGTTCATCGATACCGGAAAGATCGTTGGCATGCGTCTGGACGGCCAGTCCGGCGTGTGGCTCGACCTGTCCAGACCCGGCGAATCCCAGCGGCTGGCGCACACCGTCGATCCGCGCGATTCGATCACTTTCCTGCTCACCGTCTTCGCCAAGATCGCCGAGTGCGAGGACCGTGGCGGTTCGTGGCTGGTCGGCCACGACGGCACGCACATCTCCTCGATCGCGGCGACGCGGTTCCCACCCCATGCCAGTGAAGTGGCCGCCGACGACATCCTGGCCCGCGCCTGGTTGTAGCCCGGTCGGCATATCTGTCGGTACCACCGGCTACAACCTGCGGGTATGCGGAAATGGGCTTGGCTGCTCGGCACGGTGCTCGCGGTCTCCGGTTGCGCTGTGCTCACACCGGACGATCCGGTGCTGCCCGCGCCCGGCAGTCCGACGCACGCCGAGGTGAGCGCGCTGCTCGACCGGGTGCGGGTGATCGCCGCCCGGCCACGCCCCGGCGGCTATGAACGCGGCTGCAAGTCGGGCCAGGCGTGTGTGTTCGGCACCGCCTGGTCCGACGACACCGACGCGCCGGGCGGCCATGACGGCTGCGACACCCGCAACAACGTGCTCGCCGCCCAGCTGCGGGAGGTGGTGCGGCGCGGCCGGTGCGTGGTCGTCGAGGGCGTGCTCACCGACCCGTATACCGGCACCGACCTCACCTTCCGCAAGTCCGACGGCGGCCGCATCCAGATCGACCACGTCTACCCGCTGGCCGCGGCCTGGGACATGGGCGCCGCCCACTGGCCACCCGACCGCAGGCTGCGCTTCGCCAACGACCTGTCGGTGAACCTGCTCGCCACGGGCGCGTCCACCAACCAGTCCAAAGGCGACGACACCCCCGGCGACTGGCTACCGCCCGCCCGCCCGAACCACTGCTTCTACGCGGCCAAATACCTCACCGTCGCCCTCGACTACGACCTGCCGATCACCGCCGCCGACAACGCCGCACTCCACCAGGTCGCGCGCGGGTGTCCGTGATCGACCACCAGTTCGGCAAGCGCTCGGCGCACCCAACCCGGGCGGTACCCGTCCGCTGCGGCAGGCGACGCCCGGCTAGCCGCCAGTGGCCACCGATCGCAGCGACACCGTTCAGCGCGGCATGCCGGATTTCTGTGCAGGCGACGCCTCGTCAACCGCGCGGCATGCCGGACCCGGTAGGCGACGCCTCGTCAACCGCGCGGCATGCCGGATTTCCCGGTAGGCGACGCCTCGTCAGGCGCCGGTGGCGACCGGTCGCTTCGGATCGTTCGACCACTGCGACCATGAACCCGGGTACAGCGTGGCCGGGATACCCGCGATAGCGAGGGCCGCGATCTGGTGGGCGGCCGTCACGCCGGAGCCGCAATACACCGCCACCGGGCCCGTGCCGAATTCGGCGAACCGCGCGCGCAGTTCCTCGGGGGTACGGAAGTGTCCGGTGGCGTCCAGATTCTCGGTGGTCGGGGCGCTTGTCGCGCCGGGGATGTGGCCGGCTTGGGGATCGACCGGTTCGACCTCACCGCGATACCGCTCACCCGCTCTGGCGTCGAGGAGCACGCCCGACCAGTTCGCGGCCGCGTCGGCGTCGATCACCGGCAGCGAGCCGGGGCGGATCATCAAGTCGCCGGATACCGGGTCCGCTTCGGCGCCGGTGGCGAGCTCGCCGCCCGCCGCGATCCACGCGGGCAGCCCACCGTCGAGGATCCGGACATCATCGACGCCTGCCCAGCGCAACAGCCACCAGGCTCGCGCCGCGGCCATACCGCTGGTCGCGTCGTAGACGACGACCGGCTCGCCTGTGCCGAGGCCCCAGCTGCGCGCGCACTTCTCGAAGGTGCCGGCATCGGGCAGCGGATGCCTGCCCCGCGCGGGCGCGGGCGCGGCGGCCAGCTCGGTCTCCAGATCGACGAACACCGCGCCCGGAATGTGCCCGTCCAGATAGTGCTGCGGGCCATCCGGATCACCCAGCGCCCACCGCACATCGAGCAGATGGATCTTCTTGTCCGCCAGTTCTTCCCGGAGTTCCTCCTGGGAGATCAATACCGCACTCACGCCCGCTCCTCACCACCGTCGCACCTGCCGAAGCCCCCGATGTCGCCACCCTACGCAGTAGGACCGGCCCACCGGTACCGAACCGAACGCACCCCTCGACCACGGCGCGCTCGCTCGCCACCCGCGAGTGGCCCACACCGGCGGACTGCGGGGATTCGCTGAGCATTCACGCCACCCTGCGATGGTCCCGATTTCGACCGATCAGCGCGATAGTGAACGTTCGTCGACAGCGACCCGGCCCGTGCGCGACCCCTACCTCGGCACCACCGCTTCGACGACCTAGCCCGCGGCCTCCCCGGCGTGCGACGCACCAGCGCCTCGGTCGGCCCACGCTTCGAAACAGGCGCTGACCCGAACCGGCCCTGCTCCGAGTTGGCGCGCGCGGCAAACTGGACCGATCGCAGCGGACGCAGATCAGTCCACTTTCGCGGTACTGGCAGGCGACACCGGCCCGACCTGCGGGCAATATCGGCACAATGTCGCAGGTCACCACCACCCCGCCCGATGTTGTCGCCGAGCAGCCGGCGGGCATTGCCCAGCCGCTCGGAGCGGGCGCGATTACGGCGCTGGTCGGGTTCACCAGTTCGTTCGCGGTGGTGCTGAGCGGCTTGCGGGCGGTGGGTGCGAGCCCGGCCCAGGCGGCATCCGGGCTGATGATCCTGTGTTTCACCCAGGGCATCGGCATCCTGTTGCTCAATTTCCGGTACCGGATTCCGATCACGCTGGCCTGGTCGACACCGGGTGCGGCGCTGCTGGCGAGCACCGGGCTGGTCGCGGGCGGCTGGCCGGGCGCGGTCGCGGCATTCGCGGTGACGGGGGTGCTGATCGTGATCACCGGACTGTGGCAGCGGCTCGGCTCGCTGGTCGCGGCGATCCCGGTGCCGATCGCGCAGGCGATGCTGGCCGGTGTGCTCGTCCCGCTGTGCCTGGCGCCGGTGCGGGCGCTGACCACCTCGCCCGCCGTGGTGGTGCCGGTCATCGTGGTCTGGCTGGTGCTGCAACGGTACGCGCCGAAGTGGGCGGTACTGGTCGCCTTCGCCACGGCGGCGATCGGCACCGGGATCGACATCGCGGTCCGCGACCGGCACCTGGATCTGCCCGCCATGGTCCCGACCGTGGAATGGACTGCGCCGCACTGGCATTGGCAGGCGATCGTCGGCATCGCGGTGCCGCTCTACATCGTCACCATGGCCTCACAGAACATCCCCGGCGTCGCGGTGATGCGCTCGTTCGACTTCCAGGTGCCGTGGCGCGCGTCCATGCTCGTCACCGGAATCGGCACCATCGCAGGCGCCACCGCGGGGGGCCACGCGATCAATCTCGCCGCGATCAGCGCGGCCCTCTCCGCCGCCCCCAGCGCGAGCCCCGACCCCAAACGCCGCTGGATCGCCGCCGCCACCGCGGGCGCCGCCTATCTGATCCTCGGCCTCGCCTCGGCCGCCCTGGTCACCCTCATCGCGGCGGCCCCCGCCGGCACCCTCGAAACCGTCGCGGGCCTAGCCCTCCTGGCCACCCTCGCCGCAGCCCTCACCGGCGCCCTCAGCGACCCCGACCACCGCATGGCAGGCCTGGTCACCTTCCTCGTCGCCGCCTCCGGCACCACCCTGTTCGGCATCGGCGGCGCCTTCTGGGCCCTGATCGCAGGCCTGATCGTCCGCCGCTTCCTGCCCAACGGCACCTGAGTGCCCGAACCGTCAGGTGGGCTGGATCAGAACGCGGGAACGTCGCTCGTGCTGGCGTTTCCGCCGATCGAGGGCTGCAGGGTGATCTCCCAGTCGGAGCCCGCGTCGAAGGAGTCGTCGAACTTCTGGAACTGGCGGTCGCGGGTGAAGCTGAGCGTGGCCTGGTCCCAGTCGGCACCGGTCTTCAGATAGACGTAATAGGTTCCGGCGATGCCGCTGAGGGTGGCCTTCGAGTTACCCCGCACGTAGATGGTCGCCTGTGGCGATGCGGGATTGCCGTTCGCCACCACCACGGCGACGTCGTCGCTGTTGCCGTTGTCGATTTGCAAGGTCCCGGCGCCGTTCAAGCCGGCCTGCTGGACGATCTCACCGTTGCCCGCACGCCGATCCAGCAGCGGCAGAGCAGGCATCGACGGCACCACCGGCGCGGCCAAGGCCGAACTCTTCGACGTGCCCGCCGAACCGCTCGACAGATCCGAACTCGCGCAACCGGCAACCGTCACCGCCAGCGCGGCCACGGACACGACGAAAACACTGCGCTTCGACATAAATTCCCACCCCGTCTTCAGGCCCGGACCTACCGAACCGACTCTCGGACAACAGTATCGCGGTCCCCCGACAAGAACGCCAACCGGTCTGCCGACGACTGCTCGATGGTCGACACCCCTGTCGCGACTCAGCTCGGGCCCGCGAGCCGGTCCAGCAGCGGGCCGGTGCGCGGGCCGACGAGTTCGCGCATGACCAGGGCCATGTTGGTGCGTTCGACGCCGGGGATCTTGAGGATCTGGCCTGCGATGCGGTAGAGGTCGTCGGCGTCGCGGGCGACGATGCGGACCGTCAGGTCGGTGGAACCGGTCATGCCGCAGACCTCGGTGACCTCGGGGACGCCTGCCAACTCGTCGACGACGGCATCGAGTTGATGCTGATCCACGACCACCGCGACGAAGGCTGCCAGCGGATAGCCGAGTGCGCGCGGTTCCACCCTGCGCTCGAAGCTGCCGAGCACTCCACCGCTGTCCCAGCGGGCCAGCCGCGCCTGCACGGTGTTGCGTGACAAGCCGAGCCGGGCGGCCAGTTCAACGCCGGTGGCCCGCGGGTTGGCGATCAACTCGCGCAGGAGCCGCGCGTCGGTGGCGTCCAGAGTCACGGCGTCGGGTTCGCGACTTGTCATACAACGCAGTATGACAGTGTTCGAGCGGTCCAGACCATGCACTCTGCTCATTCCCATGTCGATCGCTTGCGCAGTCGGCGTTATCGTGGATGCTGAGTGATACACATCGCACTCAGCGTTTGTCGTACCTGCATCGGGCCCACAAGGCGCGGTGCCGAGGAGGCGATCTCGATGTCGGAGAAACAGACCTACCCGGTCCAGTTGGTGCAGCCGGACGGCAAGCGCGTGTTCGATCGCGAGCACGCGGCGCTGGTGGCCGACATCGATGCCGAACGGTTGCGGCAGCTCTATCAGGACCTGGTCGTGACCCGCCGGATCGATGTCGAGGCGACCGCGCTGCAACGTCAGGGCCAGCTCGGCTTGTGGCCGCCGCTGCTCGGCCAGGAAGCCGCCCAGGTCGGCTCGGCGCATGCCCTGCACCCCGACGACTACGTCTTCTGCTCCTACCGCGAGACCGCGGTGGCCTACTGCCGCGGCGTACCGCCCGAGCAGCTGACCACCCTGTGGCGCGGCGTCGCCCACCACTGCTGGGACCCGGCGGCGGTGAACATGACCAACGCCAACATCGTGGTCGGCTCCCAGGGCCTGCACGCCACCGGCTACGCCTACGCCGCCCACCTCGACGGCGCCGATATCGCCACCATCACCTACTTCGGCGACGGCGCGACCAGCGAGGGCGACATCGCCGAGGCGCTCGGTTTCGCGGCCGCGTGGAGCGCGCCGGTGGTGTTCTTCTGCCAGAACAACCAGTGGGCGATCAGCGAACCGGTCACGGTGCAGAGTCATGTGCCGCTGGTACGCAGGGCCGACGGCTACGGCATCCCGGGCGTGCAGGTCGACGGCAACGATGTGCTCGCCGTCCTGGCCGTCACCCGCCAGGCGGTGGAACGGGCACGCACCGGCGGCGGCCCGACGTTCATCGAGGCGATGACCTACCGGATGGGCCCGCACACCACCGCCGACGACCCAAGCAGATACCGCACCGCCGCCGACACCGAGTACTGGGAACACCGCGACCCGATCGAGCGCATCCGGCTGCTGCTCGACCGCGAAGGCCACCTCGACCCCGAGTTCGCCCGCCGCGTCGCCGACACCGCCGACGACATCGCCCGCCGCGTGCGCACCGCGACGATGGAGATGCCCGACCCCGACCCGGTGCGCATGTTCGACAACGTCTACGCGACCGAGCACCCACTGATCACCGAAGAGGCGCACCAGTTCTCGGCCTACCTCGCCGAAGGAGCGCAGTCATGATCACCACCTTCGCCGCCGCCCTCAACACCGGCCTGCGCAGGGCGATGGAAGACGACGCCAAAGTCGTGCTGCTCGGTGAGGACATCGGCAGGCTCGGCGGCGTGTTCCGGGTGACCGACACGCTGCAGAAGGACTTCGGCGACAACCGCGTCATCGACACCCCGCTCGCCGAATCCGGCATCGTCGGAACGGCTTTCGGCATGGCCTTGCGCGGCTACCGGCCGGTGGTGGAGATCCAGTTCGACGGCTTCGTCTATCCCGCCTTCGATCAGATCGTCTCCCAGGTCGCCAAGATCCACTACCGGTCCGGTGGCAAGGTGAAGGCGCCGTTGACGATTCGCATCCCGTTCGGCGGCGGCATCGGCGCGGTCGAGCACCATTCGGAATCGCCCGAGGTGTATTTCGCGCACACCGCCGGACTGCGTGTCGTCTCCCCGAGCACCCCGGCCGACGCGTATTCGATGATCCGCCAGGCGATCTCCCTCGACGATCCGGTGGTCTTCTTCGAACCGAAACGTCGCTATTGGGACAAAGCCGACGTAGATTTCGAAGGCGAACCGGATCTGCCGCTGCACCACGCCAGGGTGTGCACCCGCGGCGCCGACGCCACCGTGGTCGCCTACGGCGGCACCGTCGCCACCGCGCTGACGGCGGCGAAGATCGCGGCCGAGGAAGGGCATTCGCTGGAGGTGATCGATCTGCGCAGTCTCTCGCCGATCGATGTCGACACGATCGCGGAATCGGTCGACAAGACCGGCAGGCTGATCATCGTGCACGAGGCGCCGGTCTTCGCCGGGCTCGGCGCCGAGATCGCGGCCCGCGTCACCGAACGCTGCTTCTATCACCTCGAGGCGCCGGTGCTGCGCGTCGGTGGCTACGACATCCCCTACCCCCCGGCTAAGCTCGAAAAGCACCACATTCCCGACCCCGACCGCATTCTGGCGGCGGTCGACCGCTGTCTAGCCGCGTGACGAAAGGTGCCACCGTGCCGGAACAAGCCGCCGACGACGACGGTCATGTTCTCGAATTCCGCCTCCCCGACCTGGGCGAGGGCCTCGCCGACGGCGACCTGGTGTCGTGGGCCGTCGCGGTCGGCGACACGGTGGAACTGAACCAGACCATCGCGGAGGTGGAGACCGCGAAGGCGGTCGTCGCGCTGCCGTCGCCGTTCTCCGGCGTTGTCGTCGAACTGCTGGCCCAGCCGGGTGACACCGTGCCGGTCGGCGCGCCGCTGATCCGAGTGCGCAACGATCTCGAGGTCACCGCACCGCCGACCGCGGAATCCGTCGCCCGCAACGACGTGCTGGTCGGCTACGGCCCGGAAGCCGAATCCACTTCGCGCAGAGGTAAGTCCGTCCCGGCCGCCGCGATGGCGGCGAACACGCCGAGCACCCACCGGGCGGCGGCGACGCCTGCGGCGCGCAAGCTGGCGAAGGAACTCGGCATCGATCTGTGGTTCGTCGCCGGCTCGGGCCCCGAGGGCGCGGTCACCGTCGAGGACGTGCGCTCGGCCGTTCCGGTGACGGCGCCGCGCACACCGGCCCGGCTCGGTGACGCGGCGCCCGCACGGGCGAACGGGCATTCCGGCGATGCCGACGGCGGCCTGATCGAGCCGACCGCCCGCGAGGAACGCACGCCGATCACCGGCATCCGCAAGCGCACCGCCGCCGCGATGCTGGCCAGCGCCCGCACGATCCCGCAGGCCAGCACGTTCGTCACGGTCGACTGCACGGCCTCGATGGAACTGCTCGACCACCTGCGCACGACGAAATCCTTCGAGGGACTCACCCTCACCCCGCTGGCCCTGGTCGCCAAGGCCGCGCTGGCGGCAGTCGCGGAGTATCCGGGGATCAATACCGCCTGGGACGAACCGAACCAGGAGATCGTCACCAGGCACTACGTGAACCTGGGGATCGCGGTCGCCTCGGATCGCGGGCTGCTGGTCCCCAACCTCAAGGACGCGCAGTCGCTGAACCTGCGCGAGCTGTGCCGGGAGATCGCCTATGCGGCCGAGTTGGCCCGCTCGGGCAATGCCACCACCGCCGATCTGCGCGGCGGCACGTTCACCATCACCAATGTCGGGGTGTTCGGCGTCGACACCGGGGTACCGCTGGTGAACCCGGGCGAGGCCGCGATCCTGTGCCTCGGCTCGATCCGCAAGCGGCCGTGGGTATTTCGCGACGAGCTGGCCGTGCGCTGGGTGACAACGCTAGGGCTCAGCTTCGATCACCGGATGATCGACGGCGAGCTCGGCGCGCGCTTCCTCGCGACCACCGCGGGCTTCCTGGAGGATCCGTTGACGCTGCTCAGCCGCGTCTGAGCGCTCTCGCCGATCCCTCACCGCACGGGTGGCGAGCATCGGCACGCCGGCGCGGCGTCGGCACACCGGGCGGCTGCGCGCCTGGCGATCGGGTGCGACGCGACTTGGTCGCCGTTAGGGTGCGGCCATGGAGATAGCAGGAAAAGTCGCCATCGTCACCGGTGCCGGGGCGGGTATCGGCGCCGCGCTCGCCCACCGTCTCGTCGCTGGTGGAGCGCGGGTGGTGGTCGCCGATCTCGATACGGACACCGCCGCGAAGGTCGCCGGTGAGCTGGGCGACAGCGCGGTCGCGGTCGGGGGTGATGTCGGTGACGAGCAGGTGGTCGCCGCGCTGATCGAGGCCGCCGAGAGTGCGTTCGGGCCGGTCGATCTGTACTTCGCGAACGCGGGGATCGGTGGCGGGCCCGGGCTGGACAGCACCGAGGACCAGTGGGCAGCCGCCTTCGATGTGAACGTGATGGCGCACGTTCGCGCCGCGAAACTGCTCGTCCCCGGCTGGGTGGAGCGCGGCGGCGGCTACTTCGTGTCCACCGCGTCGGCGGCAGGGCTGCTCACTCAAATCGGTTCGGCGCCCTATTCGGTGACCAAGCACGCGGCCGTCGGTTTCGCCGAATGGCTCGCGGTCACCTACGGCGACAAGGGCGTTCGGGTGAGCTGCCTGTGCCCGATGGGTGTGGACACGAGATTGCTCAGCGGCGATCTGATTCCCGGCTCGCCTGAGGCGGCGGCGCTCGCGATCAAGGCGGTCACGACCGCGGGCGCGGTGCTCTCGCCCGAGGAGGTCGCCGACACCGTGGTCGAGGCGATGGCCGCCGAACACTTCTTGATCCTGCCGCACCCGGAGGTGTTGCAGATGTACCGGAACAAGGGCGCCGACTACGACCGGTGGATTGCCGGGATGCGCCGGTTCCAGGCGATGCTGCGCGGGTGAGAGCAGACCGCTAGCCGGTGACGAGTTCGGCGGCGGCCGTCCGGACCACCTCGGGGATCGCCACCGGCTTGCGGGTCTCGGCATCGACGTAGACGTGCACGAAATCGCCGGTCGCGGCGAGTTCGAGACCCGCCTCGGTCTCCTTGAAGATCGCCAGGTCGTAGGTGATGCTCGAGTTCCCGAGGCGGGCGATGCGCAGCCCGACCTGGAGCTGGTCGGGGAAGCTGACCGAACCCTGGAAGCGGCACGAGGTCTGGGCGACGACGCCGAGCGCGGGCAGCGCGGTGATGTCCATGCCGGTGGCCCGCATCAGCCAGGCGTTCACCGCGGTGTCGAAGTAGGAGTAGTAGGTCACGTTGTTCACGTGGCCGTACTGGTCGTTGTCGGCCCACCGGGTCGGCATCGGCCACATGACGGGATAGCTCACCCGGCTGACGATAGCGCAGCGACACTCCCCTGCCGGTGGTCGCGTGGACTCACCCCGAAGTGCCGTTTGAACGCGGTGCTGAGGGCGAAGGCGCTGCCGTAACCGACCTGGCGGGCGATGGTCTCGACCGTGGCATCGGATTCGGCGAGCAGGTCGGCGGCCATGGACAGCCGCCATTCGGTCAGGAACGTCATCGGGGGTTCGCCGACCAGCTCGGTGAACCGGCGGGCCAGCGCGGCCCTGGACATGCCGACCGCCTCGGCCAGCGCGACCACCGTCCAGGGATGGGCCGGATTGTGCTGGAGCAGGCGCAGGGCCTTGCCGACCAGCGGATCGCTGTAGGCGTGGTACCAGGCGGGGGCGTCGTCGCGGGCGAACCAGGCGCGCAGGGCGGCGATGAGCAGCAGGTCGAGCAGGCGGTCGAGCACCACGGTCTGCGCGGGCAGGTCCTTGGTCGCCTCGTCGACGAGCAGGTCGAGCAGACGGGTGTCGAGGTCACCGCGCGGCAGGACCGCGACCTGCGGCAGCGCCCGCAACAGCCGCCGGCTCACCGCCCCCGCCGATTCGTAGGTGCCGGTGACCATCAGCGTCTCGCCGTCGGGATCGGTCCCCCACTGCCGAACGCCGAGACTCAGTGTCTCGCACAGGATCTCGCCGTCGGGCGTGGTGGTCACCTCACCGGGATGGATGACGATCTGCGGTTCGGTCGCCGGATCGTCGGCCACCGTATACGGCTGCGGGCCACGGAATACCGCGACATCGCCCGCACCGAGCTGCCGCGGCGGCGCGGAATCGGTACTGACCCAGGCCTTTCCACGGATCATCGCGAGCACCGTCAGCGGCGCCTCGTCCTGGATCCGCAGCGACCACGGCGGGTTCAGCAGCGAGCACATCAGGAACGCACCACGGGCACGCGGACCTTCGAGCAATCCGGCTAACGCATCCACACATCCACCGTAGACGACCGCGCATGTTCGCGAGCGGCACGACGATGTCGCGCGAGGCCGCGAACCGATGTACTTATCTCATGACAAACACCGCTTCTCACCAGCAGCTTTCCCTCGTCACCGGCGGCACCGGCAAGACCGGAAGCCGCGTCGCGGGCCTCCTCGAGGCGGCGGGCCACCCGGTCCGGCTCGGCTCGCGCACCGCCCCCATCCCGTTCGACTGGACCGATCGGGAGACCTGGGGCCCCGCGCTGGCAGGCGTCGACTCGATCTACCTCTCCTACCAGCCGGATCTCGCTGTCCCCGGCGCACCGGACGTCATCCGCGCGTTCACCGCGGCCGCACGGGCGGCCGGCGTGCGATCGGTGGTGCTGGTGTCGGGTCGCGGCGAGCCCGAGGCGCGCGAATGCGAACTGATCGTGGAGGATTCGGGCCTGGCTTGGACCGTCGTGCGGTGCAGCTTCTTCGCCCAGAACTTCAGCGAGGGCGCCTTCCTCGGCGACGTGCTGGCCGGCGCCGTCGCCCTGCCCAACGGTGATGTGCCCGAACCGTTCGCGCACGCCGACGACATCGCCGAGGTGGCCGCGGCCGCGCTCACCGATCCGCGCCACGCGGGCGAGATCTACGAGATCACCGGTGCGCGGGCGCTGACCTTCGCCGAGGCGGTGGGCGAGATCGCAACGGCCACCGGCCGCGAGATCGCCTTCATCCCGGTCTCGCGCCCGGAATTCGTTGCGGCACTGACCGAATACCAGCTGCCCGGCGATGTGATCAGCCTGCTCGACTACCTGTTCGGCACCATCCTCGACGGCCGCAACGTCGCGACCGCCGATGGTGTGCAGCGCGCGCTCGGCCGCGCACCGCGGGACTTCAGCGAGTACGTGAAGGAGGTCGCGGCGACCGGCGTGTGGACACCCCAGGCGTGATCGGATCACCACGCTCCGATGGCGGCATCGCGCGCGAGCCGACCGTCACCGGAGCGCGGTGATCCCGGTTCGTCGTGCAGTGGGGTCGGTGCCGGTACCGTCGAATTGGTGACCCCAGCGACGATCGACCGCGAACTTCGATTGGCCAGGGCCGCGGTCTTCGCCGCGTTCACGCTCAACGGGTTCCTGCTGGCCATGTGGGTGGTGCACATTCCGGCGATCACCGATCGGGCCGGGGTGTCGTCCTCGCTGCTCGGGATGTTCGTGCTGCTGCTGGCCGGGGCCGCGCTCATCGGAATGCGGCTCGCGGGTCCGGCTGCCGACCGGTTCGGCAGCCGGACGCTCGTCGCCCTGGCCGCCACCACGATCTCGGTGACGGTGGTCGGCCCCGCACTGGCGACGAATCCGGTCACCCTGGCGATCGCACTGGCCTGTTTCGGTCTCGGCAACGGCGCGCTCGACGTCTCGATGAACACCCAGGCGGTGCACGTCGAACGCGCCTACCACCGCCCGATCATGTCGGCCTTCCACGCGATGTTCTCCTGCGGCGGCTTCGTCGGCGCACTGGTCGGCGCCGCTACCCAGCGCGCGGGCTGGTCGCCACAGCTGACCCTGACCTGCGCCGGCATCGCCGGACTCGTCGTCACCGCCGTGCTCGTCCCCCACCTGATCCGGCGCCACCACCCCGAAACAGGTTCGCGGCCCGAGCATTACGACGCGGGCCTGACAGAGCTCGAGACGGAAGGCGCGCCTCAGGGCCGTCCCACGACCGACGCTGACTCCGTACCGACGACCGGCCGGGATCCACTGACGGGTCCGCGAGCCTCCCGCGACAACGCCGCCGAGCCGTCCCCACTGGTGACCGAGGAACTGTCGAAGACGCAGCGCGGCGACCACGAGCGCACCCGCGAAGTCCTCTCGCTCGGCATGATCGCCTTCGTCCTGCTGCTCGCCGAGGGTGTGGCAGCCGACTGGAGTGCCCTGCAGGTCCGTGAGCATCTCGGCGCGTCCGAATCCGACGCCGCCCTCGCGTTCGGCGCCTTCTCCGCCACCATGACGCTCGGCCGGTTCCTCGCCGACCGGGTCAGCGGGGCGATCGGGCCGGTCGCCATCTTGCGGTTCGGCAGTCTGCTCGCCGCCGCCGGGCTCGGCGTGGTCATCGCGTCACCATGGCTGCCGCTCACCCTCGTCGGCTGGGCTATGTGCGGCCTCGGTCTCGCCGGTGGTGTTCCCCAGATCTTCACCGCCGCAGGCAATCTCGGCGGCACGACCGCGGCAACCGACATGTCCCGGGTGTTCACCATCGGCTATCTGGGACTACTGGCCGGCCCCGCGGCGATCGGGTGGCTGACCGCCGTCATCCCGCTCACCGCGGCGCTGGCCGTTCCGCTGGCGCTCACCCTGGCCTGCGCGGCCGCGGCGAAGGTCGTCAGTCGGTGAAGGTGATCCGGACCGAGACCGGGGTGCTCTGCAACGCGCGGAAGGTCGCCGCCGTCAGCCCGGCGAGCACCGGATTGGGCGCGAAGCTGCGAGCCCGCGCGACGACATCGTCGGCCGGGCGCAGCTCCGCAATTCCGGCCCGCCACCGATTGCCTTGGCGCACCCGGACTTTCGGCTCGGCGCCGATATTGGCCGCCCAGCCCGACCTGGTCCCGTGCTGGCTGATCACCCACGCGCCGGTGTCGTCGAAGGCCACCGACACCGGGACCGTCCTGGCCAGCCCGGATTTGCGGCCGGTCGTCTCCAGCTCGGTCGCGAACGAGGTGCGGATGCCGAGCCGGCTCAGCGCGCGCACCGCCGGATTGGCGAGATAGCGCCCGACCGCGCGTTCGACCTCGAACTTGCGCAGCGTTGGATCCTTCACGGTGGAACTCCTTCTGCTCCGGAACGCGTCGACACCGTGGTGCTTCAGCATGGCCGCCGCGGTGAGCCACGGCGTGCGCGCGGGATCGGGGTCGGCGCCCGCACCGATGCGGTGCAGCTGGTCGGTGTGCCATTGCAGGTCGAGCGCGCCCTCGAGGCTCTTGACATTGGGCAGCGTCGACACCCGCGCGGGCAGGCCGAGCGAGATGCTCGGCGAATGCAGCCGCTCGGTTCGGCGGTGCGAGATGTCACCGGCCGCGCCGGGGGCGACGGCACTGGGACGGCCGAGGCCGACCACATCGCACTCCCCCGACTCGACCGCGTCGACCATGGCCACGCGAGACCGGAACCCGCCCGTGACCGCCAGCGGCACCGACCCGGCGGCCGCCCGCACCGACTGGGCGTACTCGAGGAAATACGCCTCCCGCGCGACGGTGCTCGCCGAACGGGCGACCGGCCTGCCCATCATCGCGGGCGATTCGTAACTGCCACCGCTGATCTCGATCAGATCGAGCCGCTCGGCGGCGAGCCGCCGCACCACCGCACGCGACTCGTCCTCGGTGAAGCCGCCACGCTGGAAGTCCGCGGAGTTGAGCTTGATCGCTACGGCGAACGACGCCGACACCTCGGCCCTGATCGCGCGGACCACCTCGAGCACGAAACGCGCCCGCCGGTCCGGATCGCCGCCCCAGCGGTCGTCACGCTGGTTGGCCAGTGGCGAGAGGAACTGGGAGACGAGATAGCCGTGCGCGCCATGGATCTGCACGCCGTCGAAGCCCGCGCGCTCCGCGATCCGCGCGGTGGTGGCGAAGCGTTCCACGATGTCGACGATCTCGGCATCGGTGAGCGCGCGCGGCGCCGGGATACCGGGCAGGCCGAGACCGATCGGCGACGGCGCCACCGGCTGGGTCCGGGTCGCGAGCGGATTCGCCTGTCGGCCAGGGTGATTGATCTGCATCCAGAGCCGGGCGCCGCCGGACTTGGCGGTCAGTGCCCAGCGGGACAGGTCGTCGAGGTGGCGTTCGTCGGCGATGACGACATTGCCCGGCTCGCCGAGATGATCGTGATCGACCATCACATTGCCGGTGACCACCAGGCCGAAACCGCCGGTGCCCCACCGGCTGTAGAGCCGCTCCAGGCGTTCGTCCGGCGCGCCGGCAGCGGTGCCGAGACCCTCGCTCAACGCGGCCTTCATCAGCCGGTTGGGCAGCACTTGGCCGCAGGGCAGGGCGAGCTGATCGCTCAGGGCTGTCATCGGTCGGCTCCTCCGCGGATCGCGTCGAGTACACCGATCGGTGTACTTACCCGACGGTAGTACACCGATCGGTATACTTCAATGGGACCGACCGAAAGGACGCCGATGGCAGCACGCGACGGACTCGTGCAGAGCGCGATCGACCTGGTGCGCCGCAACGGCGTGACCGGGACCGGTGTCGCGCAGCTGCTCGACCACAGCGGGCTCTCCCGCCGGACGATCTACCTGAACTTCCCCGGCGGCAAATCCGAGCTGATCACCGAGGCCACCCGGGTCGCGGGGCGGGCGATGACGACGCTGATCGAGACCTTCAGCCAGAGTGCCAAGCCGGAGGAGACCATCGCCGCCTTCGCCGAGGCATGGAAACAGGTCGTCGAGTCCAGCGATTTCCTCGACGGCTGCCCGGTCGTGGCCGCCGCGCTCGGGCGCTCGGAGTCACCCGCGGCCGCCGACGCCGCGGGCGAGGCGTTCGGCAACTGGGAGCAGGCGCTCGAGGCGCGGCTGTGCGCGGAGAACATCGCGCCCGACACCGCCCGTTCCCTGGCGACGACGGTCATCGCCACGATCGAGGGCGCGGTGGTGATGTCGCTCGCCAAGCACAGCACCGAGCCGCTGGACCGCGTCGGCCGTCACCTCACCGAGCTGGTCAAGGCGCATATCCCGGCGTGATCACAGGTACATGCCGACCTCGGTCGCGTCCTGGGTGACCGATTGGATCTGGATCTCGCCGTCGCGGCGGGCGACCAGTTCGGCCAGCGTCGCGCCCTCCCGGCCGATCGACTCGCCCGGCGGGCAGTCCTGCGCGGCCAGCCAATCCCGCGCCTCGGGCGGCGACAACCGGCCGACCTCGATCTGGGCCAGGCAGCGGCCGGGCCGCACCACGGCGGGGTGCAGGCGGGACAGATCCTCGTTGGTGGTGACCGCGATCAGCACATTGCGGCCCTGGCCGAGCATGCCGTCGGTGAGGTTGAGCAGTCGCGAGAGTTTCTGTCCCGCAGCCTCTTTCGCCTCACCGCGGATGAGTTCGTCGCAGTCCTCCAGCACCAGCAGGCGCCAGCGGCTGCCGTCGTCGCCATCGGCGCCCGCGGCCACCTCCATGAGATAGCCGGGATTGCTGAACAGTTCCTCCGGATCGACGACGCAGTCGACCTGACACCACGACGACCACGCCCGCGCCAGCGCACGCAGCGCGGTGGTCTTGCCGGTGCCGGGCTCGCCGTGCAGCAGCACCAGCCTGCCCCTGATCTCGGCGACCTCGAGCGCCATCAGCCGATCCATGCTCGCCGACACCGCCGCGGCGTAGTTGCCGCGGATCTCCGGCCAGGCGGGCGCGCTGATCTGGCGGCGCCTACGCAGCGGCCGCCGGACATCCATGTGCCAGAACCCCATTTCCACGGTGGAGCCGGCGCCCGGCGGTTGCACGGCTTCGGCCGTGGCCATGGCCAGCACGTCGACGGCGAGTTCGTCGCTGACGGCGGTCACCTCGACGGTGGCCGAACCGCCCGCCCAGCGCACCGCCCGCAGCGACCAGCCCTCGCCTTCGGCGAGCATCGCGCTGCTGTCGTCGTCGGCCACCGAGCGCACGATCCGCGAGTCGGCTGGCCGCAGCGGCGCGTCGGGTCGGACCCGGTCCAGGTGGGCCTGGCGGGCGAAGGACTGGTCACCGCGCAGGAACGGCGCGAGCGCCAGCGCGTCGATGGCGTCGCGGGTCGAATAGGTGGAATCGATGGCCGCCGACCACGGAAAACGCTCACCCGGATCCTCCGGCTGACGCGGCGGATCGACGAGCCTGAGCTGTTCATTACGTGTGGACACCGCGCCCATCCTCGTGGGACCTGCCCGGTAATGTCCAATGACTTCTGTGTCCGCGCACCGGGCGCGACGCCGAAAAATGCCTGGCACGTGCCACCGATCCGTCGGTAACGTCGGCACGGTGACGTCCACACAGAGCGAACAGGCCACCGGCGAATCTATCGCGACGGCCGGGCTCAAGGAGTGGATCGGGCTGGCGGTGCTCGCGCTGCCGACCCTGCTGATCTCGATGGACCTCAGCGTCCTCTACCTGGCGATCCCGCACATCAGCGAAGCACTGCAGCCGAGCAGCTCACAGCTGCTGTGGATTCTGGACATCTACGGCTTCCTGGTCGCCGGATTCCTCATCACCATGGGCACCCTCGGTGACCGGATCGGCAGGCGCAAGCTGCTGATGATCGGCGCGCTCGCCTTCGGTCTCGCCTCGATCGTCGCCGCGTACTCCACCAGCGCGAGCATGCTGATCGGCACGCGCGCACTGCTCGGCATCGCGGGCGCGACGCTGATGCCGTCCACGCTGGCGCTCATCCGCAACATGTTCCACGACGATCGCCAGCGCACCACCGCGATCAGCGTGTGGATGACCAGCTTCATGATCGGCATGGTGATCGGTCCGCTGGTCGGCGGCGCGATGCTGGAGAACTTCTGGTGGGGTTCGGTGTTCCTGGTCGCGGTGCCCGCGATGGTGCTGCTGCTGGTGAGCGGTCCGATCCTGCTGCCCGAATACAAGGACCCGAACCCCGGCAAGCTCGATATTCTCAGCGCGCTGCTGTCGCTGCTGTCGGTGATGGCCGTCATCTACGGCATCAAGGAGCTAGCCAAGGACGGCTGGGCGATCGATGCCGTCGCCGTGCTGGTCGCCGGTTTCGTGCTCGGCACGGTGTTCGTGCTGCGCCAGCAACGGCTCACCGATCCGTTGATCGACCTGCGGCTGTTCGGCAATGTGCGATTCAGCGGATCGCTGGTCGCGCTGATGGTCGCCATGCTGGCGATGGGCGGGTTGTTCCTGCTGCTGGCCCAGTATCTGCAGCTGGTGCTCGGCCTGTCGGCGTTCGAAGCCGGACTGTGGACCGTGCCGCAGGCCGCGGCGATGGTCGTGGCCGCCGGCGTGGTGAGCGCCCTCGCGCCCCGGGTACGCCCCGCGTATCTGATGGCGGTCGGCCTGGTGATCGCCATGGCGGGCTACGCGATCTTCACCCAGCTCTCCGGCGCCGACGACCTCGCCCTGATCGTCACCGGCATGGTGGTCTTCTCCCTCGGCCTCAGCCCGATGTTCGTCCTGGGCCTCGACCTGATCGTCGGCGCGGTCGACCCGGCCAGAGCCGGTGCGGCCTCGGCGATCTCCGAAACCGGCCAGGAACTCTCGGCCGCCCTTGGTGTTGCAGTCATCGGCAGCATCGGCACCGCCGTCTACCGCGACCGCATGGCCGAAGCCCTGCCCGACGGCCTCCCCCCGGAAGTCACCCGCGCCGCCGAAGACACCCTGGCCGGCGCGCTACACGTCGCCGCCGCACTGCCCGAAGCGCTGGGTGCCGAACTCAGCACACTCGCCCGCCAGTCCTACACCCATGCGCTCCAGGTGAATTCCTTCGTCGCCATCGGCCTCACCGCCGTCGCAGCCGCCCTGGTGATGGTCCTCCTGCGCCACATCCCCGCCCCGAACGAAACGCCCAACGCCGCGGACACCGACCCGAGCTGACGGCTGTCAGGACACGTCGGCATCCCGCTCGATACGCATCGGGCGGGATTCGTCACCGGCGGCATGCTCAGCCGCGCGCGGCGCGGATGCGGGCGACGGCCTCGTCGGGGACGATTTCGCGGGGCAGGAAGATGCCGTAGTCGTATATGGACTCGAAGTGGAAACCTGTGGGCTGCAGGAAGACCACATCGCCGCGGACGATGACCTTCTTGATACCGCTATAGCGGAGGAAGAACCGGCCACTGGTCTGCTCGAGTTTCACCGCGTCGGCGGTGTAGTGGGCCACCATCCGGCAACCGGGCCCAGCGACCACCCGGAGACCCCGATTCACCCGGGCCGGCATGGCGTAGAAGAACAGTCCGAACACGGGTAGAGCGATAGCCAGCCCGATAAGGAACGCGCCGCCCTCGACTCCACCCACGACGGACAGGAGCTCCGCCGTGCAAATCGCCAGACCCCAGACACCGAACGCCATCGATGCCCAATCGCTCGGCCTGCGCCAGATCACGAGCGCCCTGACACGACTCAGACGGCGGGCGGTGTGCTCGTCACACACATACGAGACGTCGATCGTCTCGACCACCGGTTGCTGCCCGGGAACGCCCTGCTGCTGCGGGAAACTCGACTGCTGCGAGTAGGGCTGTTGCTGCGGATCCATTGAATACCCCCAAGGCGTGTCTGCGCCGAGACGATAGAACCCGCGAAGTCTGTCGAGTTATCAACGAGTGGGCAAAGATACGGCGAAATCCCGCCCGATGCGGATCGGGCGGGATTCGTCATCTCGTCGAGTTGTCCCCTCCACGAGAGTTCTTGGTGTGCGGCCTACTTGGCGGGCGCGGGGGTGTTCGGCATCGGGGAGTTGATGGTGGTGAAGTACTGGGCGGCGGCCATGATCGCGATCGGCGCGGTGATGAAGATCTGGCCGGCGAGGGTGCCGACCGGGCCCGCGACGAGCGCACCCGCGATGCAGCCGACCGCGGCGGCGGGCAGGAACGGACCGAACAGGCCGACGATCGTCGCCATGATGACGGTGGCCGACAGGATGCCGCCGAGGACGCAACCGACGGCCGCGCCGCCGAGACCGCCGACGAGGGTGGCGATGCTGGCGCCCAGCGAGATGGTGCCGGTCATCCGGCCCCATGCCGCGACCTCACGGTCGTACTCGCTCTTCCAGGGCGCCTGGCTCTCGAAGGGCAGCGCGACCGGCTTGTAGGTGGCGTGCGCGAGGTCGAACTTCGGGGTCAGGGTGGCGGTGCGGCCGGAGATCTCGGCGGCGATCGGGAAGACGAATTCGTCCACGCGGAAAGACAGTTCGGTGCCGGCGACGGTGGTGCCGTCGGCCGCCTTGATCTTGAACACACCGTCCTCGACAACCATCGAGCCCGCGTCGGTGCCGATGATCGTGGCATCCTCGGTGGTGCTCGCGGTGTAGTTGATCGGCGCGTTCGGGTCCGCGGCGGGCGCTGCGTGGCTGGTACCGGCCGCGATGCCGAGGGCAACGCTGACGGTCGAGGCCAGCAGGGCGAACTTGGTGATTTTCACGGGGGTGAACCTTTCGTGTTCCTCGTGGTGAACTGCGCGGCGCAGAAGCTGCGGACCGAACGAAGCGGAACCATAGCTAGGTAAGCCTCACCTATCAAGACCTTGCCCTAGCTAAACTCTTTGCAAGTCAGGCAAGGCTCACCTATCTAACCGTTTCTTAGGCTAACCTCCCAAGCGACGTAGTTCGACTCGAGAGAGATTTCCCTGATGAGAAGTCCGCGCTGGTGCGGCTGGTTGCTGACAGTCGCGTTGCTGATCGCGGCCTGTTTGCTGAGCCTGCTGGTCGGCACGAAATCGATTCCCGTCGGCGAGGTTTGGCTGGCACTGACCGAGCCGGCGACCACGCCCGACCACGTCACCGTCACCGAATACCGGCTGCCGAGAACGGTGCTGGGACTGCTCGCCGGACTGGCCCTCGGGGTCGCGGGCTGCCTGATGCAGGGCCTGACCCGAAACCCCCTCGCCGACCCCGGATTACTGGGTGTCAACGCGGGCGCCGCCTTCGCGATCACGGTCGCGGTCGGGGTGCTCGGCGTGAGTGAGATCACGTCCTACGTCTGGTTCGGCTTCGCCGGCGCCGCGCTGGTCTCGGTGATCGTGTACCGCCTCGGCACCGCGGGCCACACCGGCACCGATCCGATCCGCCTGACCCTGGCCGGGGTCGCCGCCACCGCGGTGCTCGGCGGACTCACCCGGGGCCTGATCCTGCTCGACCCCAAGGCTTTCGACGAGATGCGGCGCTGGGACGCCGGTTCGCTCACCGGCCGCGGGTTCGACATCATCGCTGGCGCCGCGCCGTTCATCGTGGCCGGGCTCCTGATCGCCGCGGTCTGCGCGCGGTCGCTCAATGCCGTTGCCCTCGGCGACGATCTGGCCCGTTCGCTGGGCGTGCACGTCACCCGAACGCGGCTGCTCACCGCGCTGGCGCTGGTGCTGCTGTGCGGCACCGCGACCGCGGCCGTCGGCCCGATCGCCTTCGTCGGTCTCGCGGTGCCACATATCGCCCGCTGGCTGGTCGGCCCCGATCAGCGCTGGATCTTCGCCTACTCGCTGGTGCTCGCGCCACTGCTGGTCCTCACCGCGGATGTGCTAGGCCGCATCGTCATTCGTCCCGACGAGGTGCCCGCGGGCCTGGTCACGGCGTTCCTCGGCGCGCCGATGCTGATCTGGCTGGCGCGCCGTTCACGAGTGGGGGCGGCGGCATGAGTACCAGAATTGATTTCGGGCGCAGCATGCTCGTTGTGCGCCGGCGGCGTCTCGGTCTGACCACCAGGATCGGCGTGCGCACCGTGGTGGTGTGCGCGATCCTGCTGGCGATCGCCCTCGCCACCGCCGTATTCGCCCTGGGCAGCGGCGATTTCCCGATTCCGGCGCCGCGCGTGCTTCGCGCGTTGTTCGTCGGCGACGAGCGGTTCGACCGGCTGGTGGTGTGGGACTGGCGGCTGCCACGCATCCTGATGGCGCTGGCGCTCGGTGCGGCGCTCGGCGTCAGCGGCGCGATCCTGCAGTCGGTCACCCGGAATCCGCTGGGCAGCCCCGACATCATCGGGTTCAGCACCGGCGCCTACACCGGTGCGCTGCTGGTCATCCTGATCCTCGGCGGCGGCAGCTTCCAGACCGCGGCGGGCGCGATGATCGGTGGCCTCGGCGCCGCCCTGGTGATCCACCTGCTGGCCTTCCGGCACAACGTGACCGGCTTCCGGCTGATCATCGTCGGCATCGGCGTGAGCGCGATGCTCGCCTCGGTCAACACCTGGCTCATCATGCGGGCCGACCTGGACGCGGCGATGTCGGCGGCGGCCTGGGGTGCGGGCTCGCTCAACGGGCTGTCATGGCCACAGGTCGCACCGACGATGATCATCCTGGCCGTGCTGGCGCTGGCGCTGATCCCGGCCGCGCCCCGCCTGCAGATCCTCGAACTCGGTGACGACACCGCGCGCGCCCTCGGGCTCGACGCGAGCAAGGCGACCGGCTGGCTGATCGCGCTCAGCGTCGGATTCACCTCGCTGGCAACGGCTGTCGCCGGGCCGATCGCCTTCGTCGCGCTGGCCGCGCCGCACTTGGCGCGCAAGCTCACCCGCACCCCGTCGATCGCGCTGGTCCCCGCCGCGGCGATGGGCGCGACCTTGCTGATCACCTGCGACTGGGTCGCCCAGCACGCCTTCGCGCCGACCACCATCCCGGTCGGCATCGTCACCGGCTCGATCGGCGGCCTGTACCTGGCGTATCTGCTCGTCGCCGAAGCGCGACGGAAATAGGGAAGCGATATGAACGACTCTCACGACGCGCGGTTGCGCGCCGACCAGGTCCGGCTCGGCTACAAGGGCCGCACGATCAGTGATCAACTCTCCGTGGACATCCCGGACGGCAAGTTCACCGTGATCATCGGCCCGAACGCCTGCGGCAAGTCGACGCTGCTGCGCGCGCTGGCCCGGCTGCTCGCCCCCGAATCCGGCACGGTGCTGCTCGACGGCAAGCCGGTGACCGACTATCCGGCCAAGGAGTTGGCCCGCCAGATCGGCCTGCTGCCGCAGGCTTCGACCGCGCCCGACGGCATCCGCGTCGCGGATCTCGTCGCACGCGGCCGCTATCCGCATCAGACGCTGCTGCGACAGTGGTCGCGCACCGATGAGGAGGCGGTCGCGGCGGCGATGGAAGCCACCGGCGTCGCCGAGTTGTCGGCGCGTCCGGTCGAGGAACTGTCGGGTGGTCAGCGGCAGCGGGTGTGGATCTCGATGGTGCTCGCCCAGCAGACGCCCATCATCCTGCTCGACGAGCCGACCACCTATCTCGATATCGCCTACCAGATCCAGCTGCTGGATCTGTGCCGCTCGCTCCATCGCGATTCGGGGCGAACGGTCGTCGCGGTCCTGCACGACCTCAACCATGCCTTCCGCTACGCCGACCACCTGATCGCCATGCGCGACGGGCGGGTCGTCGCCTGCGGGGAACCCGCCGAGATCGTCACCGCGGAACTGGTCAACGAGGTGTTCTCGCTGCGGTGCCGCATCGTCGACGACCCGGAAACCGGTACGCCACTGGTGATTCCGCTGGCGGAGAACGCCGCACAGGTGCACTGAGGTGGCCCGGCGCCACCGTCGCAAGAAATGAGGAATTCCCCGTCCATGTTCACCAACCGATCTTCGGGCAGGCTCCGCGCCGCCCTCGCCCTGCTGGTTCTCGCGCTGGTCGCGGTGCTCACCGCGTGCGGCGACTCGTCCTCCGACGCCGCCGGCACCGGCCCGCGTGAGGTGGCCTCGGCGAAGGGCCCCGTCAAGGTGCCCGCCGCCCCGCAGCGCATCGTCGTGCTCAACGGCAATCTGGCCGGCTATCTCTACGACCTCGAGGCCACGGTCGTCGCGGCGGATCCGCGCCTGCTCGGTGTCCCGAACAAGCCGGGCGAGTTCCCCACCGGCTGGGCCGAGGACGCGAAGAAGCAGGGCACGCAGGCCGTGCCGTCCGGCGAGAACATCAACCTCGAGTTCATCGCCGCGCAGCGCCCCGATCTGATCATCGGCGGCGGCCAGGGCTATCCGGGCCAGCAGTCGGTCAACGCCTACGACCAGCTCAGCGCGATCGCCCCGACGGTGCTGTTGCCGACCGAGACCACCTACTGGCAGGACCAGCTGCGGTTCATCGCCACCACGGTCGACAAGCCCGCCAAGGTCGACACCCTGATCGCGAACTACCAGGCCAAGCTGGCCGAGGCCAAGAGCAAGATCAAGGCGCCCGCCGGCGCGACCGCGGTCATGCAGTCGATCAAGAGCCAGAAGCCGACCCTCTTCGTGCCGAGCGCCGCGCTGCCCACCCTGCTCGCCGAGGTCGGTTTCACCCTGGACACCGCGGTGGAGGCCAAGGCGGGCAACCCCGCCAAGGAGCAGAGCGCCGACTTCATCAGCTTCAGCCCCGAACTGCTGAACACCGTGATCGATGCGCCCGTGCTGTTCACCATTCCGCTCAGCGGCGGTCGTTCGCTCGAGGAACTGCGCGCCGACCCGATGTACGCGACGCTGCCTGCGTTCGTGGGGAACAAGGTCTTCGAACTGCCCGCCACCAGCTCGCGGCCCGACTACCGCACCGTCATGACCACCCTCGATCTGCTCGTGGAACGCTTCCAGTGAGCGCCCCAGGCGGACTGCTCATCGACCTCAGCCCGCTGCGGGCCTCGCGCCCGTTCCGGTGCGCGTTCGCGGCGCGGCTGGTGTCGGTGCTCGGCATCGGGCTGCTCATGGTGGCTCTGCCGCTGCAGGTCTATCAGCTGACCGGCTCGAGTGTGCAGGTCGCCGGGGTCGCCACCACGACCGCGGCGGCCCTGTTCGTCGGCAGTCTCGCCGGCGGTGTGGTCGCCGACCGGTACGACCGCCGCACGGTGATCCAATGGTCGCGCAGCGCAGCGGGTATCGGATTCCTGCTGCTCGGGGTGAACGCCGTACTGCCGGATCCGTTCCTGTCCGCCATCTATCTCGCCGCCGTCATCGACGGCCTCGCGGGCGGGGTGAGCGGTTCGGCGCTGATGGCCATGGTTCCGGTGCTGGTCGGCCGCGAGAAGGTGGCGGCCGCGGGCGCACTGGTCTCGCTGACCACCGATCTCGGCACGATGCTCACCCCGGCGATCGCCGGTCTGCTCGTCGCGAAAACCGGTGTGGCCACGGCCTATTTCCTCTGCGCTCTCGCGACCACCGCGACCGTGGGGCTGATCACCGCGATCGGACCGTCGCCGCCACCGCAGCGCGACCTGCAGAATCCGGTGCGCGAGCTGGCGGCGGGCATCGCCTTCGCGGTGCGCCACGAATCCATCCGGCTCATCCTGCTGACCGGCCTGATCGGGATGCTCGTCAGCGGACCACTGGTGCTGCTCCCCGCCTTCGCCGATGTCGAACTCGACGCGGGGCCGGGCACCCTCGGCCTGCTCTACGCGGCGCCCGGTGCCGGTGCGGTGCTCGGCACGCTGACCAGCGGCTGGATGAGCCGCGTCAATACCGGTCTGGCACTGCTGGTCTCGCTGGCGCTGATGCCGATCGGCGTCATCGCGGCCGGGCTGTGGTCGCACGCGGCGCTGGTGTTCCTCGGACTGGCCGGGTTCGGCCTGGCCAGGGCGGTGAACATGGTGCTGCGCTACGCCATGCTGCAGCAGGCGGCGCCCGACCACATGCGTGGGCGCATGTCGGGTCTGCTGATGGTGCAGTCGGTCGCGGGTACCGCGGTCGGTTCGATGGTGGCCGGTGTCGTCGGCCAGATGTTCGCTCCCGGAAGCGCGCTCGTGCTCTACGGCGTCGCGGTTCTGGTACTCACCGGCCTGATGGCGCTCGTCGCCGGGCCGCTGCACAGAAAGGAACAAGGGTGAAGGATCGCAGTGCCTACGCCGACAACATCGCCGAGGTGCTCGCCGGCGAGCACTACGCCAAGGTTCCGTACCCGATCGGCCTGCAGGAAGTGGAGGTGTTGCGGGTCGTCCCCGTCGGCGCGGCGCTGCGGCGGATCACCTTCGGCGGCCCGGACATCGCCGAGTTCCACAGCTATGTGCCGGATGAGCATGTGCGCCTGATCTTCCCTGGCGAGGACGGCGTGATCCGGCTGCCCAAGCTCGAGGGCACGATGCTCGAGTGGGGTAACCCGCGACCGATCTCGCGTGAGTACACCGTGCGCCGCCACAGCGTCGAAGACGGCGAACTCGACATCGATTTCGTCATCCATCCCGGTGGCCTCGCCTCCGATTGGGCGGCTTCGGTCACCCCGGGCACCAAGGTGCACATCGCCGGTCCGCCCGGCGGCGTCGTCATCCCGGAGACCTACGACGACTATCTGCTCGCCGGTGACATCACCGCGCTGCCCGCCATCGCCCGCTGGCTCGAGCGCATGCCGCGCGAGACCACCGGCTGGGCGTTCATCGAGGTAGCAGGGCCCGCGGAGGAGATCCCGCTCGACCGACCCGTCGGCGTCACCGTGCGCTGGCTGCACCGCGGCGAGCTGGAGCCGGGCACCAGCGACATCCTCGAGCAGGCCGTGCGCGAGGTGGAAGTGCCCGCCGGACACCGCGTCTACGCGTGGGTGGCGGGCGAGGCGGGCTGCCTGCGCGGGGTCCGCAAGATCATCCGCAACGACCTGGGCATCGGCCCCAAGGATTCTTTCATCGCCGGCTACTGGAAGCGCGGCGTCGCCGACTTCGATCGAGAGGATTGACAGATGACCGACGAACAGGTGATCGGTGACGTGGCCACAGCGCTGGGTGTCGACCCGGCCGAACTGACCGCGCAGACCGATCTGCTCGATGCCGGGCTCGATTCGGTGCGCATCATGTCGCTGGTGGAGAAATGGCGGTCGGCGGGACATGCGGATATCGACTTCCCCACGCTCGCGGGCGATCCCGTCCTCGGGTCCTGGATCGAACTGCTGGCCTGAGCCGCGGGGTGGCGTGCCAGGCACGCCACCCCCGGCTGGTTCAGTTCCCGTGCGCGCCGTCGGCCAGCAGCTGCCGCAGCTCCTTGCGGCTGGTCTTGCCGACGCCGGTCTCGGGGAACTGGTCGACCACGACCACCGCGTCGGGCATCTTCCAGGCCGCGACCCCGCGACCGCGCACGAACGAGCGCACCGCGGTCAGGGTGGGCCGCTGCGCCGGGTCGACGGGCTGGACGAACGCGCAGATGCGCTGGCCGAGAACGGGATCGGGAGTGCCGACGATCACCGCGTCGCGCACATCGGGGTGCTCGAGCAGGTGCGCCTCGAGCTCCTCGGCCGAGACCTTCTCCCCGCCGCGGTTCACCCAGTCACCGGCCCGGCCCGCGACCACCAGATTGCCGTCGGGCCGCACCGAGACGATGTCGCCGGTGCGGTACCAGCCGTCGGCGGTGAAGCTGCGGGCATCGGCCTCGGGATTGTCGTAGTAGCCGCGAATCGTGTACGGGCCCTGGGTGATCAGATTGCCCTGCGCGCCCGGAGCCACCTCGTCGCCGTTGTCGTCGACGACGGCGATCTGGTCGAACTCCGACATCGGCCGCCCCTGGGTGCTCACCACCACGTCGATCGGATCGTCGAGCCGCGTGTAGCAGACCAGGCCCTCGGCCATCCCGAACACCTGCTGCAGGGTGACGCCGAGCGCGGGCCCGATCCGGCGGGCCAGTTCGTCCTGGCAGCGCGCGCCACCCACCTGGAGCACCCGCAGGCTGGACAGATCCGGCGTCTCGCCCGCTTCCGCGCGCTCGGTCCACAGTCGCGCCAGGGGCGGCACCAGGCCGGTGATGGTGACGCCGAACCGCTCGATCAGCGGGAAGGCCGTCGCCGGCGTGGGATCGGGCGTCATCGCCACCGCGCCACCGGCCCACAGCGCGCCGAGAATCCCCGGCGAGCTCATCGGGAAGTTGTGGGCGACCGGCAGTGTCGCGAGATAGACCGTGTCGCTGTCGAGTGCGCAGATCTCGGCGCTGCGGCGCACGCTGTAGAGGTAGTCGTCGTGGGTGCGGGCGATGAGCTTCGGGATGCCGGTACTGCCACCCGACAGTTGCAGAAACGCGACATCGCCGGACTTCGGGCCCGGCAAATCCGCTGGCTCGTCACGGAATTCGGCGATGTCATGGGTCCCGTCCGGCGCCGTCTGCCCCGCGTCGAGGACGAGCAGGACGTGCCGCAGGCTGGGCACCTCGGCGCGCACCGACTCCGCCAGTGCGGCGTAGTCGAAGCGCTGATGGGTCGCGCTGGTGATCATCGCGGTCGCCGCGGCGGCCCTGGCGATCGGCACCAGCTCGGCGGCGCGGTGCGCGGGCAGGCAGAACACCGGCAGGGCGCCGAGTTCGAACAGCGCGAAGATCACCTCGACGAATTCGGCGCGGTTGGGCAGCTGCACCAGCACCCGGTCGCCGGGCGTGATCCCGAGCCGCGCCAAGCCGGTGGCGAGCGAGCGCGACCGGTGGTGGAGTTCGGCGTAGGTCCAGCGGCCCACGGTGTCGAGGACCGCGGTCCGATCCGGTGCGGCGGCGGCGCGCGCGGCGAGGACATCGCCGAATGTCTCACCAGCCCAGAGGTTTTGGCTTCGGTAGCGTTGCGCCAGGTCAGCGGGCCACCGCGTGTAGCCGGGGAGTACGGGTTCGGTCAAGTCGTGCACCTCTTTCCAGCGGGCATTCCGGTATCGCCGCCCGAGGTTATGAGGGAAGCTAACCAAATGGCGGCAGATTCAGGTTAGGCTAACCTCATGTTGAATGGGGATTCCAGTGCGCGGATCGTCGTCGTCACCGGCGCCGCCGGGGGTATCGGGGCCGCGATCGCCGCGCGTTTCGTGGCCGAGGACCGCGTGGTCTCGCTGTGGGACCTCGATCCGGCGGTGCACGAGACCGCCGCGGCCATCGCCGCGACTACGGCGCACCCCCGCGCACTCGACGATGCGGTCCACCGCGGAAGCGCCAGGGCGGCAACAGTATCCGGACACGGTGCCGCCGTGCACGGGGTGACCGTCGACATCACCGATGCCGACGCCGTGCGCGCGGCCTTCGACCGGCTCACCGCCGAGCACGGCACCGTCGAGGTGCTGGTGCACGCCGCGGGCGTCATGGTCGGCGGCACCGCACTCGAGCTCACCCCGGCGGACTGGACCCGCTGCCTCACCGTGAACGCCACCGGAACCATGCTCGTCACCCAGCGCGCCGCGACCGACATGGCCGCCGCGGGCAGCGGATCGATCGTCGTGGTCTCCTCCAATGCCGCTGCCGCGCCCCGGGTCGGGATGGCCGCCTACGGCGCCGCCAAGGCCGCCGCCACCGCGTTCACCCGATCGCTCGCCCTGCAGGTCGCTCCGCTGGGCGTGCGGGTCAATCTGGTGTCCCCCGGTTCCACCGACACGGCCATGCTGCGCGACATGTTCGGCGGCACACCACTCGACGATGCCGCCGAGACCGCGCTGCTCGACGGCGATCCCGCCGCCTACCGGCTCGGAATCCCGTTGCGCCGCATCGCCGCTCCCGCCGACATCGCGTCGGCCGTCCACTTCCTGGCGTCCGACGGCGCCCGCCACATCACCATGCATGACCTGCGGGTCGACGGTGGCGCAACGCTAGATATGTGACCGAAAGGGTGATCACCATCAGTACCGACAGTTCAGACCCCGCTTTCGTACTGTCCCGTCCGCAACGGACCGTCTCCGCGTCCGCGGGCGGGACGATCTTCCGGTCGGCGCACGACGCGGTGACCGCGCTGCGCAGCGGGCGGATCAGCCACATCGTCGGCGCACTGCCCTTCACCCCCGGCGCGCCGACGGCGCTGTGGGCGCCGGACTCGGTGACCGTCACCGACTCGCCGCACCCGCCCCGGCCGCACGTCACGGTGCCCCGGTTCGAGCTCGACGAAGCGGTGCCCGCGCCGGAGGAACACCAGCGTCGCGTCGCCACCGCCGTCGAGCTGCTCGGCAGTCCCACGCATCCGGTGCGCAAAGTCGTGCTGGCCAGGGCACTGCGCGCGGTCGCGGCGAACCCTGTTCGAGCGCTGGACATCCTGGACCTGATGGTCGCCTCCGACCCGCTGTCGAACGGTTTCCTGGTCGACCTCTCCGCCGCCGGTGGGCGTTATCCCGGTCGACATCTCGTCGGGTCCAGCCCGGAGATCCTGGTGCGCCGCATCGGCAAAGAGGTACTGAGTCATCCGCTGGCAGGCTCCGCCCGCCGCGTTCTCGATGATGCCGAGGCGGACCGCCGTGCCGCCGATACCCTGCTCACCTCGGCCAAGGACCACGCCGAACACCGCTACGTCGTCGACCAGGTCGCCGCCGTACTGAGCGAC
The DNA here is from genome assembly GCF_053608525.1 of Nocardia sp. NPDC055029. Lineage (NCBI taxonomy): Bacteria > Bacillati > Actinomycetota > Actinomycetes > Mycobacteriales > Nocardiaceae > Nocardia > Nocardia sp. NPDC055029. The sequence goes on along the minus strand of NZ_JBSGVQ010000035.1, from coordinate 11,412 downwards.
AGGTGCGCCGAAGTCGACACTCCCGCACCGCAACTCACCTCAACACCCGCGATGTGGCACCTCGGCACACCGATCTCGGCGACCGTGCCCCTCGCCGGGCCGTCCGCGCTGGAGCTCGCCGTGGCACTGCACCCGACGCCAGCGATCTGCGGCACTCCGACCGGCGCGGCGGCGCGCCTGATCGCCGAACTCGAAGGCGAGCGCGGCTTCTACGCGGGCGCGGTCGGCTGGTGCGATGCCGACGGCAACGGCGAGTGGATGGTCAGCATCCGCTGCGCCGAACTGTCCGCCGACGGCACCACCCTGCTCGCGCACGCGGGCGGCGGAATCGTCGCCGCCTCCGATCCGGCCGCCGAACTGGCCGAGACCACCGGCAAATTCCAGCGCATCCTCGGTCCGCTCGGTATCGCGGATCTGCCTGTCACCGTCGGCTGACGCCGACTTTCCACCCGAACGAGAGACCGTCATGCCTATCCCCCCGATCGCGCCCTATCCGATGCCCGGTGCCGACGAGTTCACCGCCGACCAGGTCGACTGGACCGCCGAACCCGGGCGCTGCGCGCTGCTGATCCACGACATGCAGCAGTACTTCCTCGACGCCTACGACCTGTATCGCGATCCAGCCCGCACCCTGATCGCGAACATCGCCCGGCTGCGCGACCGCTGCCACGAGCTCGACATCCCGGTGATCTACACGATGCAGCCCGGCAACCAGCATCCGTCCCGGCGCGGCATTCTCGCCGACTTCTGGGGCAGCGGCATGGCCGAGGGCGCCGACACCCAGGTCATCAACGCCCTCTCCCCCGAATCGCAGGACATCCAGGTCACCAAGTGGCGCTACTCGGCGTTCCAGCGCACCGACCTGCGCGAGCTGCTCGGCTACTACCAGCGTGACCAGCTCCTGGTCACCGGGGTCTACACGCACATGGGCTGCATGCTCAGTGCCGCCGAGGCGTTCATGGGCGACGTGCGCCCGTTCCTCGTCCACGACGCGACCGCGGACTTCAGCCGCGAAGAACACGTGATGGCGCTGAACTATGTCGCCCGGCGATGCGGTGCGGTCACCGGCACCGACGAGCTGCTGCGTCAGCTCGACCCTGCCCGGATCGAAGCCGACGCCTGACCCGCCCGCGTGACGCGGGACATAATCTGCCATTGAAAGTAAAGTTAGGCTCACCTACGTTCGCCTCCCTCCTGCTGGGGCTCATCGAGCCCGGCCGGCACGAGGGAGGCGTCGGGGAACGTTGATGTGGAGGAGTTGCTGTGGGCTCGGTGGAACGGGACGACGTAGGCGCCGAACATCCCGGATTGCCGCTCACCGGAGCGCAACTCGGCATCTGGAACGCCCAGCGCCTCGACCCCGACTCGCTGAGCTACATGGTCGGCGAGGTGCTCGAGATCTCCGGCCCCGAACCCATCGATGTGGCATTGCTGGACATCGCGATTCGCCGCACGATCGCCGAATCCGACACCATGCGACTGCGTTTCGACGACACGGCCGACGGACCGTGCCAGCGGATCACCGAACTGGAACCCGAACTGCGGCCGCTGGTCGATCTGCGCGGCGCGACCGACCCGGTCGCGGCCGCGCACCGGCTGGTCGCGGCCGAACGGGAACGCTCCGCCACGTATTGCCGGGCCATGGTCGACCGGCAGCTCTACACCTATACCCTGCTGCGCCTCACCGACAACGATGTGTGGTGCATCCAGCTCTACCACCACCTGATCATCGACGGCTACAGCGCGGCCATGGTGTCGCGCCGGGTCGCCGCCCACTACACCGCGCTCCGTCGCGGCGGCGAAGTGCCGCGCCTGCGGTGGGGCTCGATCGAGACGCTCGTCGCCGAGGACCTGGAATACCGTGCGAGCCAGGCACATCAGCACGACCGCGACTACTGGCGGGACCGGCTCACGCCGCTGCCACCGCTGGACGGACGCGGCCGCGCGCCCGAGGGCGTGGTCGAGCAGACCCACGAGGCGCGCGCCGTCCTCGACGCCGATCTCGTGGCACGCGTCAAGGCGGCGGCCACGGCGGCAGGCATCACCTGGGCCGATGTGCTCGTCGCCGGATACGTGGGATTCGTGCACCGGTTGCTCGGCGAGACCGATGTGGTCATCGCGCTGCCGGTGATGGCGCGCGTCGGCAAGACGGCCCTCACCACCCCGTCCATGGCGGTCAACGTGCTGCCGCTGCGGATTTCGGTATCCAGCGCCGATCGCCTCGGCGAGCTCGGGAAACGAGTGGCCGACGCACTGCGGGAGGTCCGCGCCCACCAGCGATTCCGCGGTGAGGACCTGGCCCGCGAATTCGGCGGCGCGCAGACCGGAGCGCTGCTGCACGGCATCGGCATCAACCTCAAGGCCTTCGACTTCGCCCTCGATTTCGACGGCGCCACCGGCACTCTGCGCAATGTCGCCGGTGGCCCGCCCGAAGATCTCGGCTTGACCGTCACCCCGCTGTCGGAGGACCGGATCCAGCTCGGCTTCGAGGTCGACGCCCGATCGCTGGACGCCGCGACGGCACGGCGGCGGATGGACGCGCTGGTCGCGCTGATCACCGAACTGGTCGACGCGGCGGACAAGCCCATCGGCGCGATCACCTTGTACCCCACCGAGATCGGCGGCCACATCGCTGTCGATCGGGCCGGTGCCGCACTGCCCGGTCGCCCCGAGGACGCGGTCGAGGTCTTCGGCCGCATGGTCGCGGCGCGGCCGGACGACATCGTGCTCGTCGACGGAGCCAACCAGCTCACCGCCGCCGACCTGGGCGCCCGGGTGCACCGGTTGGCGCGGTACCTGCGCGGCCGGGGCGTAGGCCCGGAAGACATCGTCGGCATCGCACTGCCACGCACGGTGGACCTCGTCGTCGCCCTGCTCGCGGTGCGGCACGCGGGCGCGGCGTATCTGATCCTCGACATCGGGTATCCAGCCCAGCGCCTCGCCGACATCGTCGACGACGCCGCACCGATAGTGATCCTCACCGACGACGCGGTCGCGAACACGGTGTTTGCCGACCGATGCGAGTCGCTGATCACCGACAATGCCACGGACGTCGAGCCCACCGATCGTCCGCTGAACCCGATCACCGACAAGGGCGCGAACGAGGCGCCCGCCACTTCATCCGAGGCGTTGATCCCGCTCGCCGACGAGCCTGCGGACGTGGTGTCCGCAGATCGGTCGGCCACGCCGAGTGACGCCGAGCGTGCGCATCGACCCTGTGCGTTGATCCGGCTGTCGGACAGCGGGATTCGGGAATCCATCGGCGGCTTCGCGAGCGGCCCACTGACCGCCGCCGAACTCGCCGCCCCGCGCTCGGCCGCGCATCTGGCCTACGTCGTGTACACCTCGGGATCCACCGGAAAGCCCAAGGGCGTGCAGATCTCCTGCGGAGCGATGGCCCAGCTGCTGCACCACCACCGGTCGACCGTCTACGCCGACACCGCCGAGCGCGCGGGCGGGCGGCAGCTGCACATCGCGCACACCTACTCCTTCTCCTTCGACGCCGCACTGGACCAGTTGCTGTGGCTGTGGTGCGGGCACCGGATCCATCTGTACGACACCGACATTCAGAAGGACGCCGCCGCGCAGGTCGCCGCGTTCGGCGCCGATCACATCGATGTCGTCGACACCACCCCGTCGATGGCGACCGCCCTGATCGACAACGGGCTGCTCGGCAGCGCGCACCGTCCCGAGCTGCTGCTGCTCGGTGGCGAGGCGACCCCGCCCGCCCTGTGGTCGGTCATCGTCGCGTCGAAGGTGGCCGCCCGCAATATGTACGGCCCGACGGAGGCCACCGTCGACGCGCTCAGCGCGCCGGTGGCAGGCGCGCAACCGCACGTGGGCGGTCCGCTCGCCGGTACCCGTGCCTATCTGCTCGACGGTGCGCTGCAACTCGTCCCCGATGGCGAGATCGGCGAACTGTATTTGGCCGGACCGCAATTGGCCCGCGGCTACCTCGGACGCGTCGCCGTGACCGCCGAGCGGTTCGTCGCCGATCCGTTCGCGGCGGGCGAGCGCATGTACCGCACCGGCGACCGCGCGCGCTGGCTACCCGGCCACGGCTACGACTACCTCGGCCGCGCCGACCAGCAGATCAAGGTGCGCGGCTATCGCGTGGAGCTGGGCGAGGTCGAAGCGTCGCTCGGCGCACTGCCCGGCGTGGCCGCCGCGGCCGCCACGATCCGCAGGTCCGGCGACAGCACCCGATTGGTCGGCTACCTGGTCCCCGAGGCGGGCCGCACCCTCGACGCCGACCAGCTGCGCCACCGGTTGACCACCCTGGTGCCCGATCACCTGGTGCCCTCGGCGCTCGTAGTGCTCGACGCCCTGCCGACCACCGTCAACGGCAAACTCGACCGCGCGGCCTTACCCGCACCTCAGCTGACCTCGACCGGACGGCCGCCCCGCACCGAGCAGGAACGGGCACTGTGCGGTGTGGTCGCCGACGTCCTCGGCGTGCCCCAGGTCAACGCCACCGACGACTTCTTCGGACTCGGCGGCGACAGCATCACCGCGATCGGCGTGAGCAGCCGCCTGCGCGCACTCGGCTGGGAAGTTCAGCCGAAAACACTGCTGGCTCAACGCGATCTGGCCTCCATCGCCGCCGCGTCCCAGGTCGTCGACCGACAGGCCGACACCCCGGCCCCGGACGAGGCGACCGGCGCCGTCCCGGCCCCGCCCATGGTGGGCGCACTGCTCGAGCCGAACCCGACCCGCTCGGCCATCGCCGGCTACGCCCAATGGACCGCCCTGACCCTGAACGAAGACCTCACACTCGACCACCTGACCACCGGCCTGCAAACCCTGCTCGACCGCCACGATGCCCTGCGCCTGATCCTCCACGAATCGGACCGGCTGGAAATCGCGGGCACCGGTACGGTGCGAGCCTCGGACCTGGTCCGCGAGCTGTCGTTCGACGCGCCACGTCCGAGCCATGCGCTGATCGAGTCGGTGGCGACCGGACTGGCCGCGGAATTGGATCCCGCTGCGGGTGTCGAGATACGCGCGGCGCTGGTGCGCACCGCACCGGAGGTTGCCGATCGGTTGGTCCTGGTGGCCAACCACCTGGTGGTGGACGGTGTTTCGTGGCGCATCCTGGTGCCCGAGCTGTACGCGGCGTGCGCGGCGGCACGTGACGGACGTCCGGTGCGACTGTCGGCCAAGGGGAGTTCGTGGCGGCGGTTCGCCACCCTGCTCGCCGAGGCGGGCGCTGCGGGCGATCATCGCCCGGAACTGGCGCACTGGGAAGGCGCGCTCGGCGACGGCGCGGTCGCGACCCTCGGGGAACGACCGCTCGACCATGCCGTTGATCTCGTCGAGAGCGCGGACCGGACACGGACTTTCGCCGATGCGGCGGTTTCCGAAGCGCTGCTCACCACACTTCCCGCGGCCTATCGGGCCAAGACCGACGAGGTGTTGCTCGCGGCTCTCATGCTGGCCCTCAACGCCTGGCGGCACGAGCGTGGCGAAGCGCTCGAGGCGGGCAGGCCTGTCACGGTCGAGGGACACGGGCGCGAAGCCCTGCGTGCCGATACCGATTTCGCCGGCACCGTCGGCTGGTTCACCAGCGAGTTCCCGGTGTGGACACCGGCGACCGGCATCGACGACCCGGACGGGCTCGCCGACGCCATGGCCGGTGGTGCGGCGGCCGGACGGCTGTTGCGGGCGGTCAAGGAAGCCAAGCGGGCCGTCCCCGGCAACGGGGTCGGGTACGGCGTGCTGCGCAGGCTCGATCCGGAGACCGCGGCGCGATTCACCGGGCGGCGCGCACCCGAGGTGCTGCTCAACTACCTCGGCCGCTTCGGCGGCGGTAGTGCCCTCGGCTGGAGCCTGCCCGAACACGACCCGTTCGCGGTGACGGAGCCGCCGGAAAAGGCGCTCACGGAAGTGCTTTCGCTCAACGTCTTCGTGCACGAACCAACCACCGGGCAGCCGGGTGCTCCCCGGCTCGCCGTGGAGTGGACCGCGGCGAGCCGGATTCTCGGTGCGCACCAGGTCGCGGAAATCCAGCGGCACTTCGCATTCGCGCTGGAGGCGTTCGCCGCGCACGCGGTGCTGTTCCCCGGCGGGCTCACGCCGTCGGACGCCCCCGGCATCTCCGTCGCCCAGGAGACCATCGACGCGCTGGAAGCCGCGCACGGCCCGCTGGCCGAGCTGCTGCCGCTGTCGCCCTTGCAGGAGGGGCTGCTGTTCCATGCGATTCGCGATGGCGCCGACGATGTCTACACCCTGAGCGCCCGCGTCGACCTGCACGGGCCACTGGACGGTCCACGGTTGTCGGCGGCTTTCGACACCGTCGTCGGCAGGCACCCGACCATGGCCGCGGCCTTCCACTACGAGGGCCTCGACCAGCCGGTGCAGGCGGTCCCCCGGGCAGTCGGCATGCCGTGGCGTGAGGTCGATCTGTCCGGGTTGCCGCTGCGCGCCGCGCGGGCCGCCGCCGACCGGCTGGAAACCGAGGCGACCCGGCACCGGTTCACGGTGGACCGGTCACCGATGTTGCGCGCCACGTTGATTCGCATGCCGGGTGACGCGCACCGCCTCGTGCTCAATACCCATCACCTGGTGATCGACGGCTGGTCGACCCCGATCGTGTTGCGCGAGGTGCTGGCCGCCTACCACGGCGACGAGCTGCCCTCGCCCGCCTCCTACAGCGACTACCTGGCCTGGATCGGCACCCGTGACCGCGCGGCCGTCCGCGCGGCCTGGTCGCGGCGACTGGCCGGATTCGCAGTGCCGACGCTGGTACGCACCGAGACCTCCCGCGAGCGTGAGTTCCGGCAGTGGCAGGTTCCGCTACCCGAATCGCTGTCCACGGCGCTGGCCGAGCTCGGCCGCCGTCGTGGCCTGACGATGAACACCCTCGTGCAGGGCACCTGGGCGCTGGTGCTCGCCGCGCTCACCGGACGCGCCGACGTCGCGTTCGGCGCGACCGTCTCCGGTCGGCCCGCCGAACTGCCTGGCGTGGCGGGCATGGTCGGACTGTTCGCCAACACCGTGCCGGTGCGCTGCGCCTTCGACACGGATCGCACGCTGCTCGAACAGTGGGCCGATCTGCAGGAAAGCCAGTTCGCCATGCAGGAGTTCGACTACGCGGGACTCGCGGAGATCGAACGGATCGCGGGCATCGGTACCCTCTTCGACACCCTGGTCGCCTTCGAGAATTTCCCGAATTCCGGTGCCGGGCAGCCGGAGTCGCACGAGCTGCGCCGCGGTGAGTTCCACAACCACGGCAACACGCACTATCCGATGACCTTGATCGCCCCGCCTGGTGACCGACTGGAACTGGTGATCTGGTACGACCGCGCCGCCGTCCACGACACCACGCTCGCCCGGATCTCCGATCGAATCGGCGCGATCCTGGCAGCCATCACCGCCACGGCAGAAGTCCGCCCCGAGGCCTTCCTCGAGCCGCTCGCGCCGTCCACTGCCGTTTGGCCGACGCCGACTACCGCGCCGACCACGGCACAGCCGGACCCGCGCGGTGCGACCTTGGCCGAGTGGGGCACCGCCGTCGATCCCACGGCACCGGCTATTACGGCCGAGGGCGTCACGATCGACTTCCGGGAATTCGATGCCAGGGCGAATCGCCTGGCTCGATGGCTCATCTCGCGCGGGGTCGGACCCGAAACCGTGGTGGCCGTGGCCATGCCGCGCACCATCGATTCGGTCGTCACGGCACACGCCGTCTGCCGAGCCGGTGGCGTATACCTTCCGGTGGACCCGGAGCAGCCCGCGCAGCGCGTCGAGAAGATACTCGACACTGCCGCTCCCGCCCTGGTTCTGTACTCGCTGGACGACGCGGACACCAGCGGATTCGCCGATGCGGAGCTCACCGATGCTGACCGGCGCGCGCCGCTGCGCCCCGCCAACACCGCGTGCCTGCTGTTCACCTCCGGCTCCACCGGTGTGCCCAAGGGCGTGAGCCTCTCGCACGCCGCGATCATCTCCACGTTCGAGTGGCTGCAACGCGAATGCCGCTTCGGTCCTGGCGACACGATGCTCTTCCGCACGCCGCCGATCTTCGACGCCTCGCTCATGGAGATGTTCCTGCCGCTGCATGTCGGCGCCCGGATCGTGCTGACCCGGCCCGGCGGTCACCGCGATCCCTACTATCAGGCGCGGCTCATGAGCGCTGAGCGGGTGACCGCGATGTGGATGACCACCTCCATGCTGACCGTGCTCGTTGAAGAGGCCGACCTGTCGGGGTGCGCTGATCTGCGCTGCGTACTCACCGGCGGTGAGGTGCTGCCGCCCGCGACGGCGCACCGCATGCGCGCACTGACCGGAACCGCCGTCTACAACTTCTACGGCCCCACCGAGGCCGCGATCGGCTTCACCTTCCACGAGACCGTCGATGCCGACACCGCGTCGGTCCCGGTCGGCGCACCCGCCGATGCCGTCCGCATCCTCGACGACCAGCTGCGGCCGGTCCCCGAGGGAACCATCGGCGAGCTCTACATGACCGGTGCCCGGCTGGCGCGCGGCTATCTGGCCCGTCCCGATCTGAGCGCCGCTGCCTTCGTCGCCGACCCGTTCGGGAACGGCGAAAGGATGTACCGCACCGGCGATCTGGTGACACTGAATCCGCACGGTGAACTCGAGTACGTCGGCCGCACCGACAGCCAGGTGAAGCTGCGCGGCCAGCGAATCGAACTGGGCGACATCGAATCGGCCCTGCTCACGTGTGCCGGTGTGGCTCACGCGGTGGTGCTGCTGCGCGAGGACACACCCGGTGACCAGCGCCTGGTCGCCTATCTCATCGCCAAGTCCGGAATCACGCTCGACACCGGCGCGGTGCGCGAGCAGCTGCGAACGGCGTTGCCCGCGTACATGATTCCCGCCGCCTTCGTGGTGCTGGATCACATTCCGCGCACCGCGACCGAGAAGATCGCCCGGCAGGAGCTGCCCGCGCCGGAATCCGTGGCGATCACCGCCGTCGATGCGCGCCCGGGAACTGTTCCCGGACCCGCGACGGTCGGCACGGCGCACGCCGAGCCCGGCGCCACCGCGCTGGACGGCGAGCTGCTCGACATCATTCGCGAGGCCATGGCAGCCGTCCTGTCGGTCGCCGAGATCGGCGCGGACGACGACTTCTTCGACAAGGGCGGGCATTCGCTGCTCGCGGTGCGGCTGGTCGGCCGCTTGACCCGCGTCGACCTGCCGGTGGTCCTCGACGACGTCTTCTCCGCGACCACGCCGCGTGCGCTCGCGGCGCGCATCAGCGCGGTCGATCCCAGCGCACCGCGACCGACGGACGGTCTGGCCAGTCTGGGCCGCCGCCTCGATCCGGTGCTGGAGCTGCGCACCGGGGGATCGGTCCCACCGCTGTTCTGCATCCACCAAATCGGCGGCACCGCTTGGAAATACGCTCCACTGGCCCGGCTGCTGCGCGCCGAGCGACCGATCATCGGCCTGCAGATGCCCCAGCTCACCGAGCCGGACAAGCAGACACGCACGCTCGACGATCTGGCCCGGTTCTACCTGGCCGCCGTCCGCCGCATCCAGCCGCAAGGCCCGTACCACCTGCTCGGCTACTCGCTGGGCGGCAACCTCGCCCACGCGATGGCCGCCATCCTGGAGGCCGAGGGCGAGCAGGTCGGCTATGTGGGTCTGCTCGACTCGCATCCGCTGTCGAACCTGACCGATCGGGCCGCCGCGACCCTGGCCGACCCGTCCGGGATGGACGCGCTGCTGCCCGAGATCGCCGAGTACGCACCGGAATTGGCGGCGGTGGTACGCAATGCCGCGACCGAGCTGCTGCGCATGGTCACCCGGTCCGAGTCCCCCAGCTACCGCGGCCCGATGGCCCTGTACTGCGCGGACAACGGCCTCGAACCCGAACGCGTGCACGCGCAGCTGACCGGCTGGCAGGCCGCGGGCGCGCAGCTGGTCGTCCGGCGACTTCCCTACACCCACAACGACATCGCGATGCCGACCGGCTGGATCGAGGTCGCCGCGCTGCTCGACGCGGATCCCGCGATCCGCACCTGAACTTCCACCTGGATAGAAAGAAGGAAAACACTCCCATGTCAGCGCACCGAATGACGGCACGCATGCGTGCCGCCGTCGCACTCCTGATCGTCGCGGTGACCGCGACGGCAGTGGGCTGCGGCACCGCCACCTCCGATCAGGCGGCCGACACCGGCACTCGCCAGGTGGAAACCGCCAAGGGCCCGGTCACCGTCCCCGCCGACCCGCAGCGCATCGTGGTCCTCAACGGCGCGCTCGCCGGCTACCTGTTCGACCTGGACGCCAAGGTGAAAGCCGCCGATCCGCGCATTCTCGGGGTCACGCTCGCGCCCGGTGAGTTCCCCGCCTCGTGGGCCGCGGACGCCAAGGAGCAGGGCACCGTGGCGGTGCCCTCCGGTGACGACCTGAACCTGGAGTTCATCGCCGCGCAGAAGCCGGACCTGATCATCGGCGGCGGACCTGGCTGGCCGGGACAGCAGACGATCAAGAACTACGACAAGCTCGCCGCCGTCGCCCCCACCGCGCTGGTGGCGTCCGACCTGGCCAACTGGCAGGACCAGTTGAAGGCGGTAGCCGACTTCGTGAACCGTCCCGAGAAGGTGGACGGCATGATCACCGCGTACACCGACAAGGTCGCGAAGGTGAAGTCCGGTCTGAAGCTGCCGCAGGGCGCGGCGGCGGTGTGGCAGTCACAGGCGGACGGCAAGCCCATCCTGCTCGCCCCGAACACCCCGCTGGCCACGCTGCTCACCGACGTCGGCATCACCATCGACGACAAGATCGAAGCGAAGGCAGGCAACCCGCCCCGGGCCGCGGCAGGCGACTGGGTAACCTTCAGCCCCGAACTGGTGAGCACCGTCGTCGACGCTCCGGTGCTGTTCGTGATCAAGCTCGACGGCGGCCGCGACATCGCCCAGCTGAAGCAGGATCCGGCGATGGCCATGCTGCCCGCCTTCCAGAAGGGCCAGCTCTACGAGCTGCCCGCGACCGCCAAGCGCCCGGACTACCGGGAGGCCATGGCCACCCTCGACCTGCTGGCACAGCGCTTCAAGTGACCTAAGCACGCACCACCATCACCCCGTTCGCCGGAAATCGGCGGGCGGGGTGATCGCGTTTCGGCGGCACCGTGACAGCGCAGTCATTCCCATGGATCGATGACAGCCACGCCGGTCGCCCGGAAGGCCGTATCGCGGATCGCGAAGCTCATTCCGGCGGGCGCCCTCCGGCATGGCGGCCAGGCCGGTCGGGGACCTTGCGCATGGAGTGACGCTGGCACAACGCAAGGGGCCCTTGCCGTTCGTGGTGAACGGCAAGGGCCCCTTTGGTCGTGCGTCTTTACAGTGCCTTCAGTTCCTCGGTGACCGCACCGACGGACTTCTTGGCGTCGCCGAACAGCATGGAGGTGTGGTCGGCGTAGAACAGCGGGTTGTCGATGCCGGC